>JADLBW010000264.1 GCA_020847515.1 Pirellulales bacterium
CACCACGAAACCGATCTGAACGAAGATATTCACGTCCATGCCCGCCATCGCGACCCCCGCCACTGAGCACAGCAGGCACATCGGCACGACCAGAATCACCGCCAGCGGCAGCGAGAGGCTTTCGTATTGTGCCGCCAGCACCAGGAACACAAGCATCACCGCCAGGGCGAACACGACCAGCGCCGTGTTGCCCGCTCGAATCTGCAGCAGCGTCAGCTCGGTCCATTGCAGATCCATGCCTTGCGGAAGCTCGCTCTGGCCCAACCGATTGACCGTATCGATGACCGTTCCCGAGCTGACCCCCGGCAACGAGCCGCCGTTGACCGCCGCCGCCGTCTTGCCGTTATACCGCAAGACCAGGGCCGGCCCCCCCACTTCGTTGACGCTGGCCACGCTGCCCAGAGGGACCATCTCACCGGCTGAATTTCGCACCTGCAGCCGTTGGACCTGCTGCGGCGTTAGCCGGAACTGCGGGTCCCCTTGCAGGTTCACCTGCCAGGTGCGGTCGAACTGGTTGAAGTCGTTCGTGTAGTAGCCCCCCAGATAGAGCTGAAGCGTCAGGAACACTTCATTCAGCGCCACGCCCATCGTCTTGCACCGCACCCGGTCGACGTCGACGTACATCTGCGGCGTTTGCGCCCGAAACGCGCTGAACAGGCCCACCAGGCCAGGCTGCTCGTTACCGGCGGCGGCCAGTCCATCGGCCGCCTCCTGGAGGGTGTCGAGCCCCAGCCCCGTCAGGTCGCGCACCATGACCTTGAAGCCCCCGGCGCTCCCCAGGCCGTCCACTGGCGGGGCGCCGAATACCGCCACCGACGCCTCTTGAACGTCGCGGTAGCAGGCGGCGCGCAGTTTCGCGGCGACTGCATCGGCGCCTAGCTCGCCGCCATGGCGGTGCTCGAATTCGTCCAGCACGACATACACGGTTCCGTAATTCGAGCCAATCGCGTTCTGGACGATCGACTGGCCCGAGATGGCGATCGTGTGCGCAATCCCCGGAATCCCGCCCGCCGACTCGTGGCCGTCGCCCTGATGGCCCCCTCCTGAGCCGCGGGCGATTTGCTCGACCTGATCCATCACCGCTTGGGTGCGCTCCAGCGACGACGAGTCGGGCAGTCGAACGTCGACCAGCAAATAGCCCTTGTCCTGCGACGGGATAAAGCCCGTCGGCACGCTCGTGAAACCGACATACGTGAGGTACAGCAGTCCGCCATAGACGGCCAGCGCAATCACGCTCACCCGCAGCAGCGAGCCGACCGCCCGGCTGTACGCCTCCGACGCCCGGGTAAAGCCCTGATTGAACAGCTTGAAGAACCAGCCCAGCCCCAGATTCAACAGCCGGGTGAGCGGATCCCGCTGCCGATCTCTAGGCCTCAGCAGCAGACCGCAGAGGGCAGGGCTGAGCGTCAGCGAGTTGACGGCCGAGAAGAATGTCGACACGGCGATCGTCAGTGCAAACTGCCGGAAGAACTCCCCGGTGATGCCCGCGATAAAAGCGCACGGTATGAAAACGCACATCAGCACCAGCGATATCGCGATGATCGGCCCGGTCACCTCGGCCATCGCCTTCTCGGCCGCCGCCCGGGGCGATAAACCGTGCTCTAAATGGTGCTCGACCGCCTCGACGACCACGATGGCGTCGTCCACAACGATGCCGATGGCCAGCACCAGCCCGAATAAGGAAAGATTGTTCAGGCTGAAGCCCAGCCCCATCATGACGGCGAACGTGCCGACGATCGCGACGGGGACCGCAATCAGCGGAATCAGCGTCGCTCGCCAAGATTGCAGGAACGCCAGCACGACGATCGCGACAAGAATGATCGCATCGCGCAGCGCCTTGAACACCTCGTGGATCGATTCGTGGATGAACGGCGTCGTGTCGTAGACGATGGCGTACTCGACGTCGGGCGGAAATCCGTGCTTCAGCTCCTCCATCCGTGCCCGAATGGCGTCCGCCGTGGCCAGCGCGTTCGAGCCGGGCTGCTGGAAAATGCCCAGACCCACCGACGGCTGGCCGTCGAGCCGGCAACTGGTGTCCTCCGTCTTGGCGCCAAGCTGAATGCCGCCGTACCTCGCGCCCTTTTCGTCCTCGCGAACGTCGGTCACCAGGTCGCGCATCCGGGTCACTTCGCCGTCGGCGCCCGTCTTAACGATGATCTCGCCAAACTGCTCCGGCGTGGTCAGCCGCCCCAGCGTGCTCAGCGTGTATTGAAACGCCTGCCCCCGCGGCGCCGGCGGTCGCCCCAGGGCCCCGGCCGCGACTTGAACGTTCTGCTCTCGCAACGCGGTCACCACGTCGCTGGCCGCCAGGTTCCGCGCCGCCATGCGATCGGGATCCAGCCACGCCCGCATGCTGTAATCGAGCTGCCCCAAAAACGTGACGTCCCCCACGCCCTTGATCTGGGCCAGCTCGTCGCGCAGATTGATCGTGGCGTAGTTGCTCAAGTAAAGCTGATCGTACGTCCCCCGCGGCGAGATCAGGTTGACGACCAGAAGAATGCTCGGCGACTTCTTCTTGACGCTCACGCCCGTCTGCTTCACCTCGCTTGGCAGCGACGGCAGCGCCAGATTTACGCGGTTTTGCACCAGCACCTGCGCCATGTCGAGGTCGGCGCCCACCTCGAACGTCACCGTCAGGTTGTAGCCGCCGTCGTTGGTGCTCTGCGACGACATGTACAGCATGTTCTCGACGCCGATGACTTGCTGCTCGATCGGCGCCGCCACCGTATCGGCCACGACCTTCGAGTTGGCCCCCGGATAGAAGCAGCTTACCTGCACCGTCGGCGGCGTGATCTCCGGATATTGAGCCACCGGCAAGATCGTCACCGCGATCGCCCCGGCCAGCGTAATAATCACCGAGATGACCGCGGCGAAGATCGGGCGCTCAATGAAGAACTTGGCCATAACCTTGGCGCTCGTATGCCTTGCGACCGACCGCCCCTGTTTCACATGTTGAAGCCGCCCGCGCAATCGACGGCGCACGATTGCCGGCTCATACGCCCCGCCGGATGCTTAGCGCGCCGCGGCCACGGCCGCTGATTCAGTCTCGGCCTCCACGCGTTGCCCGGGCTTCACCCGCTGCAGGCCTTTGACGATCACGGTCTCCCCGGCGGACAGCCCGCTTTTGACGATCCGCAAGTCGCCCCGCGGCGTGCCCAGTTCGACGTTCCGCCGCGCGGCGTGCCCCTTGTCGTCGACCACGTACACGAACTTTAGGTTCTGGTCGGTGGCCAGGGCTCGCTCCGGAATGAGCAGCGCCTGATACGGCTTGCTGACCGGCACGCGGATTCGCACGAACAGCCCGCTGACTAACTTGCGATCTTTGTTCTCAAACACCCCGCGCAGTTTGGCCGTCCCGGTGCCGGCGTTGACCTGCGCGCTGGCGAAGTCCAGCTTCCCCTCGTGCGGAAAGTCCTGCTCATTGGCGAGCTGCACGTAACAGGCGATCTGGCTCGCGCGCAGGCTGCCGGGCGTCTCCTCGGCGTCGCCGCCTCGTCGGCCCAGGTAGCCCAACAGCGAACGCTCGTCCACGTCGAAATACGCAAACATCGGTTGCTCAGCGACGATCGTCGTCAGCAGCGCCCCCGGACCCGTTCCGCCGGTGAGTAGGTTCCCCTTGGCCACCAGCGCTCGATCAATGCGCCCGCTGATCGGCGCCTTGATCTCGGTATACTTCAGGTCCACCGCCGTGCGATTGGCGTCGGCCCGCGCCGCGCTGATCGCAGCTTCGGCCACCTGCACCGCGGCGACCGACTCTTCGTAGTCCTCTTGCGAGATGGCCCGCGTCGGCAAGAGCAGCTTGTTCCGCGCCAGCTTGGCCTTGGCAAGCTCCAGGTTGGCGGTGTTTACGCCGATCCGGGCGACCGACTGCTCATGAATCGCCCGATATTCGTCGGGCTCGATCGTGAACAGCGTTTGGCCTTCCTGAACGAAGTCGCCATCCTGAAAGTCGATCGACTTCAGGTACCCGAACACCCGCGAGCGAACCTCGACGACGGCCGATGCTTCAGTTCGCCCGGTATAGTCGTCCGAGTCGACCACTTCCTGTTGAACGACGTTGGCCACCGTTACCCGCGGCGCCGGCAGCTCGGCCGCCGGCGGAGCGGATTTCCCGCACCCCAGCACGGCCAGCAACGCGGCCAAGGCCCACAAGGCGACGGAGGGTAGTGCCTGAGAACGAATCAAGGTATGTAGTAGGAGGCGATTCATTCCTGACCCGCAGGGCTCCTGTATTGATTCCTGCGCCGCTTATGAACAGTGCTCGGGCTTTCGGCCATCGGCTAGTGGGAGATCTATCAGCGTTTTTCCCGCCTGGCTGCCGGCCGATAGCCAAAAGTGCCCTTGGTTCTACCTGCAGGCCGGCGGCGCCATTTTGACGCCGCCCCCAGGGAAAAAGCAAGCGATATGCTGATAGATTGTGACCGTAGGCATTCCTAGCGTTTATGCGACCGGAAGTCCGCGCTGCTGTACGCCAATAAACCGTTGCGGCGCTTCAACGTAATTGGAACCCCGTCAAGTCGTCGAAACTCAAATTAGCGGAGGATAGTTCAGTGCGGAAGTCGAAAGCCCAGCGCGTCCCCCGCGCGAGCAAGCGCCCCAACTCGGCCTCCAAGGCCGCGTCTCCCCGGAAGGCGGGCGGCACAGCCCGGCCCGCTGCGAGCCAGCCCAAGCCGGTCAAGCTGCTCTCAGGCGGCAATCCGCAAATCGCCAAGGCCGACGGCGACGCCCCGGTCCAGGCGTACATCGCCGCGATGCCGGGCTGGAAGCGCGGCGTTGGCCAGCGCCTCGACGCCATCATTGTGCGAACCGCGCCGCAGGTGCGCAAGGCCGTCAAGTGGAACTCCCCGTTTTACGGCATCGAGGGCCAGGGCTGGTTCCTGTCGTTCCATGTGTTTACGCACTACGTTAAGGTGACATTCTTCCGCGGCGCCTTGCTGAAACCGCTCCCGCCCGGCGGCACGGCCCGCAGCAACGAGGCCCGCTGGCTCGACCTCCGCGAAGGCGATCCGCTCGACGAAGCGCAGCTTGCGTCCTGGGTAAGGCAAGCGGCCGCAATGCCCGGCTGGATTCCCTAGGGCAACCAGCGGACCTCACGCGCCCGCCTGGTTCGCGAAGCGATTCGCAAGCGCCCTTCACGAAGCAGCCTCGCCGCCGCCCCTCCCATGCCGCTGCCAACTCCAAACCCCCACGTCATAAAAATCAGCCGCGGGGCGCTAGCGCCCGGCGCGTTCCTCCAGGCCCGAACCGAGTGTGCAGCGGCTCATCCAAAATCAACCCGCGACAGCGCACGCGATTTCTTGGCACGAAAGCCTGGCCGACTGGCCTACTGGCCGACAATGTTTTAAGGTTTTTGTTTGACAACCGGTCCCATCTGGAACAAGATGTCCCACGCGTGCGTTCTTTTGGCTCGTCTCGACCTATCGTTAGGTCACCTTGACAGCAGTAAACATGCAATTGCGTCCCCTTCTCGATGCTTTGACTTAACGTTAAGTCTCACGGAAAGGAGCGACCTCATGACCACCTGAACATCCCCCTACCGGCGGCGCGTCGCCACTGCCCAGCTCACTTCCACGCGATCAAGCTGCGTCGCTGGCGCTGCCAGCGCGTCTACAAGCCCCAGGCCCCCTCGGATCGAAGAGGCTCTCGCCGGCATCCACCCGTTACCATTCGGAGACGCTCATCATGTGGAGACTCATCGTACTTGTAATGCTTACCGCCACGCTCCCGCTCGCCGCCGCCAGCAATGCCCAGGCGCAGGGATATCGCAGCGTCGTCTTGTCCGATTCGCCTCTGTTCTATTGGAACTTCAACGAGCCGGGCGACCTTGACGCCGCCGTCGACCAGGTCGGGTCCGACGCCGGCGACAATCTGCTGCCCGAAGGAAATGCCACCCGCGTCGCCAGCGGCACGACCGCGGCCGGGGCCTCGCTAGGCCGCGCTGCCAGTTTCGACGGTACGCAGTTCACCAAATTCTTTTCCGGAGCGCTCACCCCCGCGACTTCGCCCGACGCCTGGGCCCTGGAAATGTGGATCCGCCCGCAGGGCCCCGACCCGGGCGACCGCTTCGACTACATCCTCGAGTCGCGCGGCCCCAACAATACGCCGGGCATCCTTTACGATTACGGCAACAATGATCGGGTCGAAATCTTCCACGCCGGCCAGCGCACCGCCGCCGGCGGGCCGGTGCTGGCCGCCGACGTCTGGCAGCACCTGGTCATTGGCAACTTCGGCATCGCGGAGGATCGCGTCGACTTCTTCTTGAACGGCGCTCCTGCCGGAAGCATGGCCTTCGCCGGCGATTCCGCGTTTGGGACCGAAGCCATCGCCGTGGGAAACTCAGTGCCCGGCGATCCGAATTACGACCACTTCAACGGCCAGATCGACGAACTGGCGGTCTACGACCTGACCGGCTTAAACTCGATCGCCATCGCCTCGAAGCTCGCCTCCATTGCGTCCCACTACGCAGCGATCCCCGAGCCTTCGGGATGCGCCGCCTTGGCGCTGGCCGGCCTGTCCTTAGCCGTCCGACGCCGCAAGTAGTTCACTGCCAGCATCCAGCCCGCGCCGGGCGCCGCGCCGCGCAGCAGCGCGACGCCCGGCCGCGAATCAACGTCCTTCCCTGCGACCCGCCGTGTATTTCGACTACGCAGTTATCCTGACGTATCTGGCCGTGATGCTCGGCATCGGGGCGTACTATCGGCGATTCGCCGGCGAGAATCTCGATAACTTCTTTCTGGCGGGGCGTTCCATCCCCGGTTGGGCCAACGGCATTTCATACTCCGCCGCCCTGGTAAGCGCCGACGCCGCTTGCGGCTACGGCGGATTGGCTACCGTCACCGGCGCGTTTGTCTGCTGGTGGTATTTGAGTCGGTTCGGGCTGGCCTTGTTCGTCGGGGCGGTGCTGTTCGCCGTCTTCTGGCGACGCATGGGGCTGTTCACCAGCCTGGAGTTTTACGAGCTCCGCTTTACCGGCCCCGCAGCCGCGCTGATGCGCTTCTGGATTGCGTTGCGTACGTCGTGCATCGCGATGCCCGCCTGGACCGGCGTCACGTTGCTGGCCGCCTGCAAGATCATGGGGCCCGTCGCCGGCATGTCCAAGACCGTCACGCTGCTCTGGGTCGTCCCGGTATCTTTCATTTACGTCTTCTTCGCCGGTTACAAAGGGGTCGTCGTCTCCAATCTCATTCAAATGGCGATCTTTACGCTCGGGACGCTGACGGTCGCCCTGCTTACCCTGGCCCACTTTGGCGGCCCGACCGCGCTAGCCGACCAGCTTGCTGCACAGCTCGGCCCGGCGGGCGCCGAGATGACGGCGGTCTTGCCCCCGGTCGATCACGACATATTTCCCCTCGCCGCCGCGCTCGCCTGGCTCATCGGCCAGACGATCGGCTACGGCGGCGACGCCGCGCCCATGGGGGGCGCCGTCGAGGGCCAGCGAATCCTCTCGACCCGCACCCCCCGCGAGGCGGTGACCATGTACATCGTCACCGCCCTCACGATGTTCACCTTCGTGTTATTGGTCTCGCTGCCGTGCATCGCCGCGCCCCTGCTATGGCCCGAACTCCGCGCGCCCGGCGCCGATCGAGAGCTGGCCTACGGCCTGCTCATGAAGGAAATGCTCCCCCACGGTCTGTTGGGCCTGGCCGTGGCCGGGATGCTCGCCGGCGTAATGTCCACCGTTAGCGACAACCTGAACTTCGGCGGGCAGGTCATGCTCAGCGATCTGTACCAGCGTTGGCTCGCGCCAGCGAAATCCGAGCGCCATTATCTTCTCGCCGGCAAGGTCTGCATGGTCGTCATTCTGTGCCTGGCGCTGCTGGTCGTGTATCAGGTGCAACTGCTCTTCAAGGTCGCCGTGTTCATGCTCCAACTCAGCGCCGCCGAACTGCCCGCCAATTGGGCGCAGTGGTGGTGGTGGCGCTTCAATGGCAAGGCCCGCATCGCAGCCTCGTTCGGAGGCGCCGCCATCTTCTGCGCCGTCGTCCTGGGGCCCGAAGCCCTGGTGTGGCTCAACGTCCGCGGGGCCGCCAGTCTCATCATCCCCTGGTGGTGGCAAACCTTCGTGGTGATGGGCCTCACGACAGCCCTGTGGGCGGCCGTCGCCCTGTTGACCGAGCCGGAGCCCCAGCGCGTGTTAGACGATTTCTATCGCCGCGTGCAGCCGCTGGGGACCTGGGGCCCCGTCCGCCGGCGGGTTGAATCCGCCGCCCCGCCGCGGCCGCTCGGATTGGACGCGCCGCAGCCCGCGCTTTTGCCCACTTGAACAACCGCCCCAACCAGAGGCCCAGCCAATGCAACGCCAGTGGGGACTGATCGCAAATGGATTCGTCGTAGCCGGCTTAGGCGCCGCGGCCTCGATGCTCTACATCGTCAGCCTGTCGGCGGCGTACGTCGGGCGATACGCCCTTGCGGCCGGCGCCATCGCCGCCGGTCTGGCCGGGGCCTGGTTATTCCGAATCCTCCTGCCGCCTTACCTCGACCAGCTCGAAGCCCGCCTGGGCGGCTCCAGCGAGCCGCCTGCAACCCGCGACCAGTCCACCGCCAACTCGATCAACTATTGATGCCGGCGCCGCTAATGAACCCGCTGTGAATCTGGCTAGCCGCTAGCCGACAGCCACGCAGGGTTCATTAGTCGCGCAGATTTCAACCAACCAGGGAGTTCTTGAAGTGCCTGCAACGCGTTCGCACGTCCTGTACCTGGGCGACTGGGTGTTCCATGTCGGCCCGGTGTTCATCGAGACCCCCTTCGCCTTGGAGACCAAGGATTGCGACTTGCACTTCTACGGCCAGCGCTTGGCCGATGCATTCCGCCACGATGCTGAGGTCTCGACGCTGGCCAACTGGACCCTCTACCGCTTGGAGCCAGGCAAGTTCGAAGAGATGCTCGCGCAATCGGACGCCCTGGTCATCAGCGACGTCGAAGCCAAGTGCTTCCACCTTTATCCGTCGTTCTTCGATCGCGCCCGGCGAGACAAGCAGGTGGTGTCGTTTCCCGACCGCTTGGAAGCCGCCAGACAGTGGGTGCACGACGGCGGCGGACTGATGATGCTTGGCGGCTGGCTCTCGTTCTCCGGCGCCCGCGAGATGGGCGGCTGGCGCCGCAGTCGACTGGCGCCGATCCTGCCCGTCGAATGCCTGGTAGGCGAAGATCTCGTGGAGTCCTCCGCCGGCTTCACCGCCGAGGTCGTACAGCCGCAGCATCCGCTGGCTGCGGGCCTTCCTTGGCACGCCTTTCCCCCCATCTTCGGGTACAACGAACTCGTCCCCCGCGACGACAGCCAGGTGATCGTTCGCGTCCGCCAGACGGGGCATCCGCTGCTGGTGGCTGGAAGCCACGGTCGCGGCCGGGTGATGATCTACGCCTCTGATCCGGCGCCTCATTGGGGGCTGAATTTTGAATTGTGGGAAGCTTACGACGCCTTCTGGCGTCAGGCCCTGCGCTGGGTGAGCCGTCGCGAGCAGTGACGCCGCTCGCCGCGGCAAGCCATTGAAATGACACGCAGAGAACTTAAGGATTTCGGTATGAACCAACAGGCGGCGGACCCGCGCATGATACTGGCCGGCGCGGCGCGCCAGGAAATAACGCCCCCGCTGGAAGCGGGACTCCTGATGTCGTCGGTGGAGGGCCGCTGGGCCCCCTTCGAAGGGGTGCGCCGACCGCTGTATGCCCGCGCCTTGGCGCTGGAGCAGCCGTCGCCCGAGCCGAACCGCCGCGCTCGGCCCGTGGCCCTCGTCTCGCTCGACCTGTTAGCCCTGGCGGGAAAGGCCCTCGGCGGATTCAAACAGTTCAAGCGCAACATTGCCGCCGCAGCGGGCGATTGCATCGCCCCGGAAGACATAATCGTCGCCTGCACCCACACCCACACGGCGCCCGAATCAGGAGCCATCACGGCGCTCTACCTCACCTCGGCGTTCGCTCATTGGAGAGAACGCCTGATCCATCAGATCGGCCGCGCCGTTGCCGAGGCCGCCGCCGCCCGAGAGCCCTGCCACGTGCGCCGCGGCGCCAGCTCGGCGCCGGGGCTCGGCATCCATCGGCGCGTCAAGACGACCAGGGGCATTATGATGTCGCACCCCGCGCCCCCGGAGGACCTCGTCATCTCGCGCGACGGCCCGGTGGACGATTCGGTCAACGTTCTGGCGCTGGTCAATGAATCGGCCTTGCCGATCGCATTGGTGGTCAACGCCACGTGCCACCCAGTGTACGAGATGTGCCTCCCCTGGATCTCGCCCGACTACCCTGGCGAACTGTGTAGCGCCCTTGAGGACGATCGTCCCGGCAGCCTGGCGCTGTTCTTTAACGGGGCCGCCGGCAATATCAATCCCAAGTACGTCTCCGCAGGGCCGGAGGCCGCGCGCGAGCACGCCGCCAGGCTGGCCCGCGCCGTCGACGACGCCCTGGAACGTTCGCAGCGCATCGCCTCGCCGGCGCCGGCGCTCCGCCGCCGGTCGTTCACGCTCCCCACGCGCCTGCCCGGCGGCGAAGATACCGGCATTGTCATCCCGACGGAGGTAACGGCGCTGCGCCTGGGCAATGCGGCGCTGGCGTTCCTCCCCGGCGAGCCGTTCGTAGAGACCGGACTGGCTTTGCGAAGCGCCTCGCCCTTCGATTTCACGGCAGTCGTTGGCTGCGCCGAAGAAACCATCGGCTATGTCCCCACGGACGAGGCCTTTGCCGACGGCGGATACGAAATCGGCTTTGGCTCCTGGTCGATCTTGTCGCCCGGATCGGAAGCGATCCTGCGGCGGCAAGCAGCCCAGGCCTTGAGCGAATTGGCCTCTTCGCCAGGCTCGCCCCCTACCACGCCCCGCATTCCGGCGCCGCATGGTTTCAGGGCGGCCCCAGCGTCGTCGGGCGATGCCGCCCCGCGCCCCGCCGCCAAATCGTCGTCGGAGGACAGCGAATGATCTCGATCGCCGCGCGACCCAAGCGCCTTGCGACCCTCCTGCTGATCTTCCCGGCGGCTGCCCTCCCAACAGCAAGCGCCGGCGAGCCGCAGCCTGCGCCCGCCGCGCCGCGCACCGGGCTTGTCTTCTGTTGCCGCCAGGACAATGACCTCTACCGCAGTCTGGCCGCCGCTAGCGACAGAATCGCGCGTTACACAACGCCCGCGGAAGCAATCGCTAAGTCGCCGCCCGGGTCGGCGGCGTTGATCCTCGCCGACGATTACCCGCACCGACGGACGCCTCTATCAGCCGAACTATATGCGGCGGCGAGATCCAAAGGCCTTCGGCTGTACGTCGAGTATCCCGAAGCGGCGCCCGGCGTCGAGTTCGACGCCCCGCGGGGAGTCCGTTGGGAGCGCGGCGTGGTCGCTTCCGACGCCGTCGACCTCGGCCTGCCGAAGCTCCACCTGCTCGCCCTGCACGACTGCCAGTTCCTGCCCGCCAAGGCGGCTAACCCGGCGTTGGCATTGGCCCGCGTCGCGGGGTTCGATACGGCCGTCTATGGACTGCCGAACGAAAGCTTTCCGATCCTGTTGGAGACGGACGGCAACGCCCTGATCGCCGCCACGAAACTCAGCAATTTCGTCACGGCTCGTTACGCTCCCACGGCCGACTGGGTCACGCTCTGGATCCATCTACTGAAGGAATTGGACCCCGCCGGCGCGCCGCACCCCGTTTCCGCCGCGCCCAGCGTCCATCCCGCCTACGATAAGCAGTCGCCCTTGCCCCCGGCGGCCCAGTCGCAGTCGCTCGATCGTCTGGCGAATTGGTACCTCCGCTCGCGGCTGCTGCTCAATGCCCGGCGGGCCGCAGAAATCCACGAACTGCTCAAAGCCGGGCAGGAAGTCGTTCCTCCCCCGGCAGCCGACGACTCAGACGACGGGGCGGGCGACGGTTCGCACGGCATCCTCGAAGGTTACGCCTCCCAAATCCTTCCCGACGGCAGCCAATTGCAGCGCACCCCCATCCGCGCCGACTGCCAGGCCGAAACCGCCGCCGTGCTGGCCTTGCACGCCGCCGTGCGCAACGACCAGCAGAGCCGCCGCGTCGCTGAGAACCTGCTCGACTACCTCTACTTCGATTCGGAGCTGTGCCAGCTCGACCGGGGCAACCCTGAGCATCCGGCCTACGGCCTCATCTCGTGGGGCGCCGTTTCGCCCGCCTGGCGGGTGGCGAATTACGGCGACGACAACGCTCGTACGCTGCTGGCCACGATGGCCGCCGCCGCCTGCCTCGATTCCCCCCGCTGGGACGAGCCGATGCTGCGAGCGCTGTGGGCCAACCTGCGCACCACCGGCAAGCTGGGATTCCGCGGCGATCGCATCGACATGCCTCAGTTAGCGCAACGCGGCTGGAAGGCGTACAGCCAGATGGAAACGGTGAACTACTCTCCCTCGTTCGAGGCCTACTCGTGGGCGTGCTACCTCTGGGCTTACGCCCGCACGGGCGACCGCGAGTTTCTGGAAAAGACCAAGACCGCCATTCGGATGACGATGGAAGCCTATCCCGACCGATGGCGCTGGGGCGACAACCTCGATCGTTCACGCATGCTGCTGCCGCTGGCCTGGCTGGTGCGCGTGGAAGACGCGCCCCTGCATCGCCGGTGGATGTACCAGGTGGCCAACGACGTGCTTGAGCTGCAACAGCCCTGTGGCGCCATTGCCGAGCAGCTTAGCGGCGCCACCACGGGCCACTTCGTCGTGCCGGCCTCCAACGAGGCCTACGGCACGAGCGAAACGCCGCTGATCCAGCACGACGGCGACCCGGTCTCCGATCAATTGTATGTGACGAATTTCGTCCTCATCGGCCTGCATGAAGCCGCCGCCGCCGTCGACGACCCCGTGTTGCGGGCCGCCGAGGACAAGTTGGCCGACTACGTCGTCCGAATTCAAGCGCGATCCGACGCAGTTCCGCTCGTCGACGGCACGTGGTTTCGCGCCTTCGACTTTCATCGCTGGGACTACTGGTCGAGCTCCGGCGACATGGGCTGGGGCGCCTGGTGTGCCGAGACCGGTTGGGGTCCCGCTTGGAACGGCATTGTGCTGGGCCTTCGCCAGCAGCGAACGACGCTCTGGGAATTGACGGCGGCCTCGAACATCGACAAGCAGTCCGGCAAGGTGAAGCAGCAACTGGCCCGCAACCAGGGCGGCCCGTGGCAATCGCCCGCCCAGTGAAAGCGCCGCACGACGATACGCGAGTTGTACGTTATGAATGACCTCTGTAGATCCCTGCGCAGCTTAATGAACGCGTGGCGGGCTTGGCTATAGGCTATAGGCTGCGGGCTATAGGCTGCGGGCGGTGGGCGGTGGGTTAGCGGCCAGACTCAGCGTACTTCCCTCGGGCCGCCAGCCGCCAGCCGCTAGCCGCCAGCATGCAAGCATGCTCGCACGAAGAATTTCATTGACAACCCCACACCCAAGCGTCATGATATCGACCGCTGATCAACTTATTTTGCCCGACGCGACCTATCGTTAGGTCGATATCCCGGCTACTGCGAAGCCCCCTGGCAGCTCCTTTTCTACTTCGCGTGACTTAACGTTAGGTTCGCCATGCCCGCCCGCGCACCGCACGCCGTCCCCGCACCCCCCACGAAGTCCGTCCGGCTCGTTGACATCGCCCGCGAGGCCGGCGTCTCCGTATCGGTCGTCGGCAGCGTCCTCAACGGCAGCCGCGGCAACAGCCGCGTCGCCCCCGAGACCGCCCAACGCATCAACGCCCTGGCCAAGCAGCTAAATTACCGTCCCAGTCCCACCGCCCAGCAGCTCCGCGGCAAGCGCTCCAACGTCTTCGGCTTGCTCGTCGCCTCGGCCGGCGATCCGCTGACGTCCTATCTCGTCGAGCACCTCGACGAGGAAGTCGTCAAGCACGGCTGCCAAACCCTGATCGGCAACACCGCCGTCGCCCCAGGCCGATTCGAGGCCTGCGCCGACGAGTTCATCTCCCGCGGCGTCGACGGCATCTTCTGCATCGTGCATTCGATGTTTCCCGGCGACCGCGCCAAGCTGCTGGCCCGCTGCCCGAACACCGTCTTCTACTGCGATCCCGGTCTCCCGGACGCGACCTTCGTCGAGATCAATCAGTTCGCCGCCGGCCGCGCCTCTGCCGAGCATCTGCTGCAGTCCGGCCGCACTCGCATCGGGTTCGCCGTCGCCGACCCTGCCGCCGCCTCTGGCAAACAGCGTATTCGCGGCATCAAAGCAGCGCTCGCGGCTCGCCGCCTCCCTGCCAGCGAGTTGGCGATCTACAAAGGCCCCCGCGGGTCCGCCGCGCCCTTGCGTCCAGACGAGCGAACCGTGCTGTGGCATACGCCAGACGACGCGCTCGACGACGTCATCGACGAACTGGTCGTCCGCCACCGCGCCGCGGGAATCATCGCGCACAACGACTTCTTGGCCAGCGCCCTGTTGAAGCGATTGCGCGCCCGCGGCATTCGCGTCCCCGACGACGTGGCCGTCGTCGGCTACCTCAATCATTACCTCTGCGAGTACGTGGACCCGCCGCTTACCTCCCTCGACCTCCGACACCATCTGGCCGCCAAGGCGATGGTCAAGGCGGTGCAGGAAATGATCGACCACGGGCCCGCCCCTCCGCAGCCAAAGGCTATTTCCGTTGAACCTATGGTCGTCGTCCGTCAGTCTGCTTGATTAGCGGCCGTCGGCCGCTGCAGCGGAGCTTCTCCGCCCCCCATGAGCATCTCTTTGGGAGCACTACTATGTACGCCCGCCTCTTACTCTCGTCCGTTGCGGTCGCGTCGCTTGTCTCGATGACCTTCCGCACGGTCCAGGCCCAGTCCTACAGCGACGTCATCCTCTCCGGTTCGCCGCTGTTCTATTGGAACTTCAACGAGCCGGGCGACCTCGATCCGGCCCTCGATCTTGTCGGCTCGGAGGCCGGCGACAACCTGCTCCCCGAAGGCAACGCCACGCGGGTCGCCAGCACGAGCACCGCCGGCGGGCTCTCCCTGGGACGCGCCGCCAGTTTCGACGGCACGCAGTTCAGCAAGTTCTTCTCCGGCGCCCTCGCCCCGGCGACTAACCCCGACGCCTGGGCCCTGGAGATGTGGATCCGCCCCCAAGGCCCCGATCCCGGCGACCGCTTCGACTACCTGCTCGAAGCCCGCGGAGCGGGCAGCAACGCCCCAGGCATTATCTTCGACTACGGAACCAACGACCGCGTCGAATTGTTCCGGGCCGGCGCCCGCACCGCAGGCGCCGGTCCGCTGCTCGTCAACGACGCCTGGAGCCACATCGTGATCGGCTATTACGGCGCCGCTAACGACCGCATCGATTTCTACCTCGACGGCGCCGCCGTTGGCAGCGTCACCGGCTTCTCTCAGGATGCACCGTTCGGCACCGATGCGATCGCCGTCGGCAATTCCGTCCCGGGGAATGCCGACTTCGACCATTTCAACGGCCAGATCGATGAACTGGCGGTTTACGACCTGACCGGGCAATCGGTCTCTGCCATCACGGGCAAGCTGGCGGCCCTTGCTACCCACCGCGCCGTCGCCCAGCCCGGCCTGCCGGGCGACGCCAACAAGGACGGCGCGGTGAACGGCCTCGATTTTGAACTGATCAGCAACAACCTCTTCACCACCCAGTCGCCGGGCAGCGGCGGCGACCTCGATCTAAACGCCATCGTCAATTTCGCCGACTTCCGCCTTTGGAAGAATGCAGCGCCAGCCGAGATCGCTGCACAATACGCCATTCCCGAGCCTGCCGGGGCGGTCTTGCTGGTTCTCGCCGGCCTCGCGCTGGTTCGCTCACGTCGTGTTGCGTAAGGAATTGCTGCTGCGTCACGTGACGAAGCTCACTTCATTCCACGCGTCATTCCTTCAGGTACCGACGATGAGAAATACATCACAGAAACTCTTCGCGGCCGCCCTGGTCGCCCTTCTTTCGAGCCAGGCTGCGGCGCAAACCAACGTCAATTGGACCGGCAGCGCCGGCTCGTGGAACACCGGCTCGGCATGGTTCAACGAGGCCCTCGAGCAATCGGGACTCTTGCCCAGCGCCGACTTTAGCGAGATCGCCCGGATCGACGCCGGCGGCGTCGTCACCGTCAACACGGCCCTGGCCGACGGAACCGATCAAGGCGCCAGCACCAATCCCGGCGAAGTCCGTCTCGGCACGGTCTCGGGCGTCGGCGAACTGGTCATCGCCGGCACGGGGACCTTGCGGGTTCAGGACGCCGCCGACGCCGACGGCGGGCTCGAAGTCGGTGGCGCCGGCTCCGGGATCTTGCGCGTCCTGCCCGGCGGCGCCTTGACGATCGACGGCGGCCTCGCCAGCGCCCCGGCGGCGGCCAACCTCGTACAACTCGGCGCCCCCGCCGGCGCCGGGACCGCCAGCGTTACCGTCGGATCGGCCGTCTTCGGCGGCACGACGGTCGTCCATCGAAACGCCTCGTTCAACTCCGCCGCCGGAATCTCCCTGCAGCCCGCGGGCACGTATCGACCGGTCCTCTCCGGCGCGCTGGGTGCTACGCTGCAAGCCGCCGGCGCCGTCAGCCTCGCCGGCGTGCTGCAGCCCGACTTCGGCGGCGTGGCGCCCGCCGTCGGCAGTTCCTGGAAACTGCTTGAGGGAACGAGCGTCAGCGGTGCGTTTGCGAGCATCGACGCCTCGCTCGCTGGTTCACTCGGCTTGGGCCGTTCGTTCGTCGTAACCACCGCCGCCGCCGCCGGTAATCGCAAGGCCGTGCAGCTTTCGCTCCGGCAGATGCCGGTGCTCTCGGTCAATCGCGACACGGGCATGGCGGCGCTCACCAACCCCGGGACCACGCCCATCTCTCTCGATGGCTACACGATCAGCTCCGACCTGGGCGTCTTGAAGCCGACCGCCTGGAACAGCCTGCAGGATCAGGGCGCCTTGGGCGGCTCGTGGCGCGAGTCGCCGCCGTCGGCCAATCGCCTGTCCGAGCTCAAGCGAACCGGCGCGGCGACGCTGGCCGCGGGCCAAACCGTATCCTTGGGCGCGGTCTTCGCGCCGGCGCCGCTCGCGATCGGCGCCCCCACCGAAGACCTGGTTCTCCAGTATGCCTCTCCCGACGGCGATTTCGACGGCGTCGTAACCTACGCCGGTACCAAGGTGAACAACATCTTGCTTCAGGTCGATCCTGGCAACGGCCAGGCGCGGCTTCGAAACACCTCTAGCTTCACCGTTCAGATCGACGGCTACACGATCAGCTCGGTCGTGGGCGCGCTGACGCCCGGCACGTGGAACAGCCTTGACGACCAGAACGCCGCCGGCGGCGATTGGCGGCAGTCGACCGGCGCTACGACCCGCCTCAGCGAGCTGAAGCGAGCGTCGTTCACCACGCTGGCCCCGGGGAGCCAGTTCGACCTGGGAACCATCTTTAACACCGCCCGCGCGAAGGACCTGCAGTTTCAGTACCTGCCGTTCGGAGCCTCGCAGCCGATGGACGGGGCCGTCCTCTTCTCGGCGCTTGCCGCTGGCGCGCCCGGCGACTTCAACGGCGACACGCTCGTCAACGGCGCGGATCTGACGATCTGGCGCAGCGCGTTCACCGCGGCCACGGCCGCCGGCGACGCCGACAGCGACGGCGATACCGATGGATTCGACTTCCTCATCTGGCAGCGCCACGCGCAAGCGGCCGCTGCCCCCGCCGCCGGCGACGCCCTGGCCGCCGTCCCCGAGCCCGCGTCGCTGGCGATCGCCCTGGTCGCCGCGGTTTGCGCAGTCGTCGTTCGCGCCGGAAGCACTGCTTGCCCGTTACAGCCGATTCCTTAAGCCGGCGCCCGCCGCCTGCTAGCGACAAGGAGGAGTCCACTGATGAGCGCCTCATCGCCGTCCGGGCCTCGCCGCGGCCACGACGTGAAACTCCCTGCACGGGGTCGAACCAGAAACACAACCTCTGCGAAGCATAACCGCTTCGCTCGGCCCCTACATGGTTTCACGCTCGTCGAGCTCTTGGTGGTGATTGCCATCATCGGCGTGCTGGTGGCGCTATTGCTGCCGGCGGTACAGGCCGCCCGAGAGGCGGCGCGACGTTCGCAGTGCACCAACAACACCAAGCAGGTGGCGCTAGCCGTCCAGAACTTCGCCGCCGCCCATGGAGCCCTCCCCATGGGCTACGGCTTGCTCCCCGAGGACGGCTACGGCACCGGCGTCGCCGAGATGCCCGGGCAGCCGCAATATGCCGAGTGGCCCTGGAGCACCCGCATCCTTCCCTACCTCGAACAGAACGCGATTACCGCCAAGATCGACTGGAAGTGGAATCCAGGCAACGCGCAGAACTTCCCCGACGTCATCCGCCAGGTCGTCTCCGCAAAGATCCCCGGCTTCCATTGTCCCTCGGACGATACCGCGAAAATCAACTTCGCCGAGAGCGGCAACTGCTATCCCAATAACCTGTTCCCCGACGGCTTCGGACGCATCTCCTACGCCGGCAACTTCGGCAACGCCGAAGGCACTAACCCCGACAACAGCCGCCTGGAAGCCAAGTTCGAAAACGTGCGCCCAGGCGCCCGGCGGATTCACGGCGTGTTCGGATACAACCACGGCGACAAGTTCAGTCAAATCACCGACGGGACCTCCAACACGCTGCTCACGTCCGAGCTGATCATCGGCGGCGTCTGCACCATTCGGGGCGCCTTCACTTACGACGAGGGGCCCGTGTTTATGCAGTTCTACCGGCCCAACGATACGACGCCCGACGTCGTGCGATGGTGCGATCCGCAAGATGCGACTTCCAGCGCCCTGGCCCCCTGCATTGCTCCGGGCCTTCCGCTCAACATGATCCTCCACACCTCGCGCAGCATGCATCCCGGCATGGTCATCGCCAGCACCTGCGACGGCGCCTCGCACGTCGTTAACGACGATATCGATCCGGACGTCTGGCGGGCGCTCGGCACGCCCCGCGGCGAGGAAACGGCGTCCCTTCCTTGAACGGGATCCTGCATGACAGCTTCCGTCTCCCGGGCGACGCTGATTCTATTGGGACTCGTCGCGCTCTCATCCTGCGGCGCCAACGATCGCCTGTCGACCGTAGCCGGCACGGTCAGCGTCGACGGGCAACCGGTAGAGCAAGGCGTAATCCATTTCCAATCGACGGCGTCGCCCGCCTCGAGCGGCGGTGCGACGGTCAGCGACGGCCAATACCGCCTCGCCGCCAAACAGGGGCTGGCCCCGGGCGATTACACCGTCGTGCTGCAGGCCTTTCGGAAGACAGGCCGTACGATTAACGACCCGCAAAAAGGCCCCGTCGCCGAAACCGCCTCGATCCCCCTCAGCGAACCGTCGCAAACCGTTACGCTAAGCGCCGACAACGCCAGTGACCTGTCGCTCAATTTCGCCGCGTCCCCCAAGCGCTGAGCCGCCCGCCCGCAGCAAGCCCGATCGCCGCCGACCGCGATCTCGCCAGCCCCGCTCAGCCGCCCGCAGCGACGATCATTCGCCGGCGGCCGCGGCAATGGGCGAGGCCCCGACCAGCCGCTCGAGCTCCGCGAGTCGTTGCCGGTATTCAGCTACGGCCCCGTAATACTCATCCTGGAGGCTAAGTAGCTGACGCTGCGATTCGATCAGTCGCAAGAAGTCGAGTCTCCCGGCCAGATAGCTCGCCCGCGCAGCGTCAATGCTATGCCGCGCGGTCGGCAGAATGCTCGTGCGGTAGACGTTGAGCGTCTGCTGGCTCTCCTCGACCCGTCGATAAGTCTGCTCCACCTCGTAGGCGATTTCGACGGTCTTCGCATCGAAGTCGGCCTGCTCCTTGGCGACCCGCGCCCGCGCCTCGGACGCGGCGGCAAAGCGCTTCCGCTTGTTGAGCGGGACGTTCAGATTCATGCCGACCATCGGCCGCAGCGGTTGTTCCTGCCAGAAGGCGTCATACCGCGCGACGACCTCGAGATCCGGATAGAACTCCTTATAGGCCAGTTCGACCGCATACCGTTCGGACCGTATACGCGCCGCCTGAGCCGCCAGATCGGGCCGTTGTGCCAATGCGATCGCCCGCAATTCGTCAGCCGCGATCAGCGTCTCGTCGGCCGGCAATGTATCGGGCGGCGCCGGCAGAGCCCCGTCCGGCGGGGCCAGCAGCAGCGTGTTGATTCTCGCGCGAGCCACGCCCTCCTGCCGCGTAAGCTCCAGTTGGCGGCGCTTAAGCTCGGCCAGCTCCAGGTCGGCCAGCAGCACGTCCTGCTGTTCCACCGCAGAGGCCTCATA
This sequence comes from Pirellulales bacterium, assembly GCA_020847515.1. Classification (GTDB taxonomy): domain Bacteria; phylum Planctomycetota; class Planctomycetia; order Pirellulales; family Lacipirellulaceae; genus Lacipirellula. The sequence goes on from JADLBW010000264.1 coordinate 20,127, forward strand.
CCGCGACACGGCAATCTCGCGAAAGTCCTGCAGCAGCCCGGTCGATTCGCTGAGCACCGCCAGTTGCCTGTGCGACAGAAAGTACTGGTAGAACGCCAGCCGCGTCGCCTCGGCGATCCGCAGTCGCTGCTCGCCCGCCTCAAAGTAGGCCGCGTTCGCCTCGGCGCGTGCGATGTCGCCGCGGATGTACCGCTTCCCCGGCCAGGGAATCTTCTGCGAGGCCTCGAGCGTGTAGGCGTCCTCGACCTCGTCGTTGCCCCACGAGCCGGGGCCCAGCATGAAGCCGAACATCGGATCGTCCAGCGCGACCTGCTGCGGATATCGTTGGGCCGCCGCTCGCCAGGCGGCCGCCGCCGAACGGATGTCCGGGTTGATCGCCAGAACCTGCTCGACCAGCGCCTCGACGTCGAGCTGCTCTCCCGCTTGCGTCGTAGCCGCAGGCAGCGGAACGGCCTCGGCCGGCTGCGGATCGTTCGCCCTGTCCTCGACGAACGCAACTGCCGTCACCCGATCGACGCCAGCATCCACCGCCGCCGCGCTACCACTGGCCGCCGCCGAGTCCTCCTGGGCGATGCCGACGCTGGTCGCCCCGCCGACCTGGCAGCCGGCCGTCGCCAGCGCCAGCCCCAGGGCCCATCGCCGCGGCGAGGTCCGTAGTAAGACCCCTCGAAGATCGCCGCCATGGACGCGCATAATTTGTCCGAACTCCTCGGATGCATGAAGGCAGAAGGGCGCTAACTCGGCTAATTGATAAAATCGGCGCCCGCGCACGGCTGATGCCGCAGTTAGGCCCGCCCCCGCTAATCACTGCGCCATCGTCACGCTCCGTGCTATCACCGCCCGCCCCCCTCTGACCCCCGTGCTCTGACCTCTGTCCTCTAACCCACGTGTGCCCATCCGCACAGTACGGCAGCCTCCCTACGCACGGGCAGAGCACCGATCCCACGCCCGGCGCCAAGTCCCTTGGAAGGATATAAGCCTCGCGCCGGAAGGCGTTTACATCCGCCCCCGAACTAGCGAGGCACCGGCGCCACGGTCGCCGAGCCGTGCTTGGCGCCGTTTTCCCGCCTCGGAATAATCTTTGCTAGTTTATCAAGAGCCTGGCAGCCCAGCCCGCTTATACCCCGCGTGGCCCTACTGCTGTTACCGGCCTCGATTGCTGGCGGATGCCGACGTATACTTCTAGCAATGAACGCTCCATCCCGCTCAATTCGAACGCTGCTCTCTGGCGTGCTTGCCGCGGGCCTATTTGGCTCGGGTTTCGTTTCGCCGGTGCTGGGGCTCAACTGCCAGCAGCACGGATTGCACGCCGCGGTGAAGCGCCATTGCTGCTGCGGCGAGAATTGCAAGTGCGGCCCGTCGTGCAGCGCCAATTCTGAATCGAGCCAATCGCCGCAGTCGACGAGCGTCCAGCCAGACCTCCGCGATCTTGGCAAGATCAGCGCCGCCTCGGCCGCGGTGTTGCCGGCTCCGCACCGCACCCATCCCCTGGCCGACCTTGTGCCCTCGGCACTAGCCAGCCTCGCCTGTCCGCAGACCCTCTTCGCGAAGCACACCTGTCTGCGGTTGTGATTCTCGCGCTACCGGTGCGCGCAGTCGCCCCGGCGGCGACCTCTGCTTCGTAGCGCACCGCCTGCTCCGCTGCAGCGCATGCACTAGATGCTGCGCTTCTCACCAAGCTTCTTTCGTCGCGTGATGAGTCTACGTTGGTTGCCGCGTTGGCAGCCCGCTCCGCACGCAGTTAACCAAACAGACAAAGGCAAGGTGTGCCATGACTACCCATAAAATCTTCGCGTTGTCGCTCGCTTTCCTCCTGACCGCCGGCGCCGTCGCGCAGGCGGCCGTCGGAACTCCCAAGGCCAACGGCCAATTCGGCGGTTACGGCTGGATCCCGCGCGGCTCGTCGTCGCAGGTCGTGCATCGATCCCCGATGGTCTACCGGTCGCCGGCCGTCTCCGCGACTCCGGCCGCCCAAGCGCCGCCCGCCGCCGTGGCCCAGGCCCCGACCGCGACCCGGCGGTACTCGGCCGCACCCTCTACGCAGCCGACGCAAGGGGCCGCCGTCGAGCCGTCGACCGCCCGCTGCAACGTCTATCAGCCGCACTATTCCACCGGCGGCCGAAGCGGCGGCCGGCGGGAACAATGGGCCCTGCCGAAGACCGACGCCCGCAAGTTCAATAGCCGCTAGTCGGCAGAACCGCTTGGAACCCAGCCTCGCGCAACGGCGAGGCTGGGCTTTCTCTCCCACCGTCGGCAGCATCGTCGACCGATTCTCAACCGTCCGCGAAACAAATCACTGCCATGAACGACGCATTCTCCGCCCCCCACGACGCCAACCGCCCGGCCGCCTCCACGACAGAGGCCCTCCCCGCGATGACGCGCTGGCAGCGAATTCGGTTCTTCCTCAAAGCCGTTGAGGTGCGGTTGCGGTTCATCGCCGTGTTCGTCTTCATCGGCTTGGCAATGGCGTACTGGACGACCATCGAGGCCTATTGGGACCGTTGGACCCGTCCCGTTGCGGCAGCCACAGCGGCCGATGCCGACAGCGAATTCTATTGCCCGATGCATCCCAACGTCGTCCGCCCAGGACTTGAGCCTAACGGCGCCATTCCGAGCTGCCCCATCTGCGGCATGCCCCTGTCCAAACGCAAAAAAGGCCAGCCGCCGCAACTCCCCCCCGGCGTGCTGGCGCGGGTCCAGCTTTCGCCCGAACGCGTTCACCTGGCCGGCGTCAAGACGACCCCAGCCAGCTACATGCCGCTGATCAAAGAAGTCCGCACCGTCGGCAATATCCAGTACGACGAATCGAAGCAGG
>JADLBW010000265.1 GCA_020847515.1 Pirellulales bacterium
ACCGTTATGAATCTCACGCCTGAACAGCGCGAAATCGGCAAACAGAACTTCTACGAAGCAGTCGGTACGACGCGGCGCGACTTCCTGAAAGGGACGGTGCTGGCCGCCGGCACGGCGACGGCCAGCCTGGGCGCGATGTATTTCGGGTACGGCGGCAGCGTCGAAAAGCCGCTGCGGGTGGGCATCATCGGCACCGGCGACGAGGGGAGCGTGCTGATCGGCTCGCTGAACCCCCAGTACGTCGACGTCGTGGCGATCGCCGATATCCGTCCCTATAACCAGCACCGCGCGTTTCACGGCGATCAGGACAACCTCGCCGCCCGACCGGGCCTGATGAGCATCTACGACTGGAAGAGCGAGGACGAGGCCCGCAAGCACGTTAAGGTCTACACTGGCGCCTACGACGAGTTAATCAACGATCGGGACGTCGAGGCGGTCATCATCGCCCTGCCGCTGTGGCTGCACCACACGGCGGCGTTCAAGGCGATGCAAGCCGGAAAGCACGTGCTGTGCGAGAAGCTGATGGCGCAGACCGTCGGGCACTGCAAAGAAATGGGGCGCATGGCCGCCGCCGCCAAAGCCGCCGACGGCAGCCCGATCATGCTGGCAGTGGGGCACCAGCGGCATTACAGCATCCTCTACGCGAACGCGGTCGACCAGATTCGCCGCGGCCTGATGGGCGATTTGCACCATATTCGCGCCCAGTGGCATCGCGGCAATCTGCCGGGCAGCGATAGCTGGTCGCCGCCTTTGCCGGCGGAAATGATCAGCGAGAGCGAGCTGAACAATCTCCGCCGCGAAGCGCGGGCCAAGGGCGCTGAGGAGGCGGTCCTCGAAGAGTACAAGCTTCTGTTGCAGTTATTCTCGCTGCAGAAGCGGCTTGACGGCCTGGTGAAGAGCAACAGCAAAGACATCGCCGCCGTTCAAGCCCTGGAGGCGCAAGTTGCACAAAAGAAGAAGCAGCTTGAGGACGTGACGGTCGACGCTGCGAAATATGGCTATGAGGAAAAGACGACCAAGAGCGGCTACCGCTGCTCGCCGCTGGAAGAGCTGATTCGCTGGCGGCTGTGGGATCGCACGGCGGCCGGCCTGATGGCCGAGCTGGGCAGCCACCAGCTCGACGCCTCGAGCATCTTCGTCAGTTCGCAGCGCGACGACGGCGGCAAGGTTTACCCGATCGCCGTTCAGGGCGTTGGCATCCGCTCGATTTTCCCGGCCGATCGGGACGTGGACGATCACGTCCATTGCAATTTCGAGTTCCCCGCAGTCGGGTACTACGAAGACATCAAAACGCAGGATAAGGTGGCCAATCCTGACAAGAAGATCGTCGTCAGCTATTCGTCGATCAACGGCAACGGCTTCGGCGGCTACGGCGAAGTGGTGATGGGCACCAAGGGGACGTTGATTCTCGATCGCGAGCAGGAAGCCCTGCTATTCGCCGGCGACGCCAACACCAAGATCGAGGTCAAGGAAGGCAAAGACGGCAAACCGGCGATGAGCACTTACGAGACGGGCGGCGGGGCGGCTGTCGCCCAGGCGGCAACGCCGAAGAACGTCAGCCGCGGCTACCGCGAAGAGATCGAACACTGGGCCTGGTGCATCCGCAACCCGACGCCCGAACATCAGCCCAAGTGCGGCCCCAAGGTGGCGATGGCCGATGCGATCATCGCGCTGGCCTCGAACATCGCCATGAAGCAGGGGAAGCGGATCGAATTCAGGCACGAGTGGTTCGACTTGGACAAGGACGACACGCCGGAAGTGGATCTGGGCGTCGAGGGCGCCCAGGGGCCGCGGCAGGCGGGTGAATTGGTCTAAGTTCGCGCGGCGAGTCGCTAAAAGCGGTCGAGCGCGTCGATCCAGCGGGCGATCTTTGCCTGCGTTGCCGCGTCGAGGAATTGTGCCTCCTCCCCGGTCTGGCCGCCGGCGCGCCGCGTGATGGCGACGACCGGATATCCCCGGGCGGCGATCTTCTGGAGATCCTGTTGAATGAGGCGGGTAAGCGGGGCGTCCGGCGTCTCAACCGAGAGGACGGCCAGCCGCTCGCCGGTGGAATTGTCTGGCAGCTCGAAGGTTCGCGGCAGGGGGCTGTCGACGGCGACGACGCCGCGGATGATTCTTCGCCCGGTGAAGGCCAGCGAGTAGGCCAACTGGCCGCCTCGCCCCTCGCCGGCGACGACCACTCGATAGGGATCCACGTCGAAGCGGGCGAGCGCCGTTTGCAGCAGCCGCGCCAGGTATTCCGTATCGTCGCGCGACCAGCCCGCGGCGTCGGACGGCTCGGGCATGAGCAGGATCAGCCCATCGCGGCGGCAGATCTGTTGCCAGTCGGCGGCGCGCGATTTGGCGGCATCCTCGCCGGCGGATCCCAAGTAGATCATCAGCCCCAGCGAAGCGTTCTCCGTCGGCGGAAGGTAGTACCGCGCCGTCTGGGGCATTTCGGGGATCTTCAATAGCTCCAGCTTGGGTTCGCCGTCGGCCGCCTCGCCTTCGTCCCGGGAGGATCCTGGCAGGTCGAGCGCCGCGGGAATCGCCGTCGGCAGCTCGGTCAGTTGGGCGACCAGACGCTGCTCGGACCCGTCGCGGAGGATGGTCACCTCGAGCGTCTCGCCCGGGTTCTTCGCATTAAGCTGCGTCAATGCCTCGCTGATCGAGGCGACGTTTTCGCCGCCTAACTGGCTGATGCGGTCGCCCGCCTTCATTCCCGCGGCAGCAGCGGGGCTTTCGGGCCAGACGGCGCGGATCGCAATCCCTTCTGGGGCGCCATTGGCATCATCCTTTTCGGGCGCCGGCCCATCATTTTCGTTGGCGGCGTCGCTCGGCTCATCGCCAGCGGGATTGCGTTGGGGGTCCGACTCGCTCGCGTCCTTTGCTGCTGACTCCGCCGCGGGCTCCAGAGCAGCGCCAGCGCCGCGCTGCGGCAAGACGCCCAGGAACGCATGCCGGAAGGGCGATAGCTTGTCGGCAAGCGTGATGGACGTTCGGATCTCCTCGGCAGCCTCCTCCTTGCCGCGGCGGAGGGTCATCTCAAGCGTGTCTCCGGCGTAATGCGGCGCTATTTGGAACCGAAGCTGCGTTTGCGTGTCTACCCTTGTTCCGTTGACGGCAACAACGCGGTCGCCGGCCTTCCAGCCCGCCTTGGCGGCGGGCGAGGCGGGCCACACGGCGGTGATAATCGGCTGCGTGGCGTGAGGGTTGCCGCTCTTGAGGCCGACGCCCAGCAACCCGCGCTTGAGATCCCGTTCTTGTTTCCAGCGATCCAGCACGCTTAGGACGTCTTCCAACGGGATTGCGAAGCCGATGCCGGAATCGTAGTACTCGGCGCCGGCCAGGACGTCGGTTTCGCCGGCCGCGCCGCCTTGCGGGGCCATCGGCGCCAGGACGCCGAGCACTTGGCCGTTGACGTCTACGAGGGGGCCGCCGTAGTTGTTGGCCGACACGTTCGCGTCGGTTTGCAGCGCGCGGCCATGCATCCGCTGGAGAGCGCTGACGACGCCGACCGACATGCTCGCTTGCCCCGCGCTGTAGGTGCGGCCGACGGCGACTGCCCAATCGCCAACACGAACCCGCGACAGCGGCGCCGCCGCGGGCGCGGGCAATCGGCGATCGCAATTGATCTTCAGCAGCACTAGCATGCGGGTGTAGTCGCGGCCGATAAGCTCGGCTGGGTGCTGCTGCCCGTCGGGCAGGCGCACGATGATCGACGTCGGCCGTTGCGCGAAGCCAAATGCGCTCGACACGATATAGCCGTCCGGCGTCACGATCAGGCCGGTGGCCGGGCCCTGGCCGATTTCGCGGTTCTCGATTTGATCGAGACCGCCTACGGTTTGGATCTGGACGACCGAGTCGGCGACCTTTTCGACGGCCGATTTAAGCGCCGATTGCTCAAGCTGGGCGAGATCCGCGGCGACGCTCGCCGGACCGCAGCAGAGCGCTACGACCGCGGCAACAGCCGCCGCCATCTGCGCACGGCGGGCAGGCGGCAGAACTCCCGCGGCGACGCCGCCGAAATACGGGGCGCTATTGGGTAGGGCCATCCTTCGCCCAGCCCTCGCGCTCGAGGTGCGGAAATCGCTAACAGTCTGGCGGCTCGGGGCGTGCACTTGGAGGTTATTCATTTACGTCGGGGGAAGGCCGCGGCGGGGCGCTTTCGTCGGCGGAGCCGTCGAGCGGCGGATTGCCTTCAACAGAATGTTCCGCGTGTGCATCAGCCGCGGCAGCCGCCGGCGGATCCAACGTTTCCTCAATCAGTCGGCCCTCGCGCAGCACCGATATCCGCACAGCGTCGAACTTCTCGCGCCGGCCGACGGCTGCGGTCACGGCCGAGCACGAGGCGGTCGGTTCGCCGTCGACGAACACGATCAGATCGTCCGGCCGCAGGCCGGCCTCCTGGGCCCGCGACTTGGGAAGCACTGCGTCGATATAGGGCGGAGTCCGGGGCAGCACGTCTGGGACGAGCACCACGCCGACGTCCGCCAGCGCCAGGGGTTCAGCGGGCGCCGCATCCCGCGCGGGCTCCGTCCTGAGCGAGCGGCCGCTGCGCATCGCCTCGACTGCACCGAGGATCTGGTCGATCGGCGTCGCATAATGGAGCCATGCGCCTGTCGACTGACTGCGCAGCTCTTTTCCCAGCACGCCGAGTAACTCGCCGTGCAGATTCACTAGCGCGCCGCCCGCGGCGCCGGGGTTGTTCGCGGCGGCGTCGACGATATAGACGTCGCCATGGAACGCCGACTGGAAGGCGCCGCGCCACGCGTTCAGCGGGGCGACGGCGGCGACCACGCCCTGCAGCACGCTCACCGGTTCGTCGCCGGCGGCAATGCCGAACAAGTTGCTGACCGCGAGCACGCGGTCGCCCGGCTGCGCGACGGCAGACGAGGGGAGATCGAAAAACGGCAGTGCTGCGTCTTCAACAGCCAGCTTCAACACCGCCAATTCCCGAACAGGATCGACGCCGAGGATTTCCGCCTTGAATCTACGACCGTCGTCAAGCACGACCGCCACCTCATCGGTATCGAGCACGTAGCTCTGAACGGTCAAAACATGGCCCTCTGCCGAGATCAACAGGCCGGTTTGATAGGCCTCGAGACCGCGGAGTCCGCCGGCGCCATAGATCTTTACGACCTTGCGCTGGGCGTCGCGAATGGCGTCGTGCAGCGAAGCGGCCAATAGCGGTCTGGCCGCCGTTAGGCCCGACAGCGCCGCGGCCGCCGCCAGCGCCAGCGAGGCGCGACATAATGGTAAGCGACGGTCCAAATCAGTGCTCCCCGGCGGTCGACTCGCTGGCGGTACTCGCCGCCACCGCGGCGAGAGTCCAGTCGGAGATCACAAATTCCGCGAAAACGGCGTCCCCCTGGCGGACTAACCAGCGGCGCGGCAGACGCCGCCCCCCCGCCTCAACAAAATCAGCGAAGGTTATTTCGCAGGGATCGGCGTCATCGGCCGAAAAAAGTTCGATTCCAGTGAGGGCGCCCGAATCGTCGGCAAAGAAAAAGCGGGTTTCCATACCCTCAAACAGCCCTGCCAGGCAGTCTTCCACGCGATTATCGGCCCCATGAGGAAGCCGGCCGAGGTAGTATACTTCTCCAAAGCGGCTGAGCCCTTTATCGAGCAGCCGCTGCCAGGCGTGGATGGCCAACAGGAAGCCGCCCGAGCGGGGCGGACTTAGCTGCTGGGAGACGTCGCCGCTGAATGCGGCCTTGAATCGGCCGGTCGGCAGGGCCAGGTCCGCATCATTTTCGGCGATAGTCAGCGTAAAGGCGCCGCCCGTCTCCAAGGCTCCTCGCAGTCGCCAATCGTAGCCCGCTCCCTCGGCTGCCGACTGCTCCAGATACCCCCGCCAAAGCCGCTGTTGCTGCTGCTCGTTGTACCAGTAGTTGGCATAGCCGTGCCGGGCAACGTATCGCTCGGCAACGGCCTCAGGCAGCTTCGGCTTGTTCCCGAGCGAATCGAAGCCGGGCATCGGGCGTTTAGGCGCAGGCTCGCCGTCAGGGGACTTATCGTCGCGCGGCCGGGGGGGCTCGCCTGGCCCAGGGTCCGACGGGTCGGCGTGTTCCTGTTGAACCAGAGCAATCAGTTCCGCCTCGTCGTGTACGCCGGACAAGCGCACCGCAGCGGTGAAGGTTTCGCCCTCCCGACGCCACGTTATCGGTACGCGCCAGCCGCTGGGATATACGCCGAGCGCATTCTTCAGGCCGTTGGCTGAGGTGACGTCGCGATCGGCGAAACGAATAATGGCGTCGCCATACTGCAATCCGCGACGGAAGGCGTCGCTCGTCTCCAGGATGTCGTCGACGACGACGCGGCCGTCATCCTGCGTAGCGACGGTGGCCCCGAGGCTGGCATGGTCGAGGATGCGGCCGCTCTTGAGGTGGCCCAGGAATCGCATTACCTGGTTGATCGAGATGGCGTAGCCGACGCCCACGTTGACGCGGCCGCGCTTCTCAAACGACCCGCGACCATTGATGCCGATGAGCCGCCCCTGCGCGTCGAACAGCGGTCCGCCCGAATTGCCAGGATTGATCGCCGCGTCGGTTTGAATGCAGTCGGTGTATTCCAGCAAGGTCCCGGCTGGCTCTTGATAGCGATGGAGGCCCGAGACCATGCCGTAGGTGATGGTAGGCGTAAAATCGTCGGCCAGCAGAAAGGGATTGCCGGCGGCGAACGCCCAATCGCCGACCCGTACGGCGTCGCTATCGCCGATTTCGGCGGTGGGGAAGTCGTCGCGGCCCAAGAGCTGGATGAGGGCGACGTCGCCGACCGGGTCGATGCCGACGATTACGGCGTCGTACAGCTTGCCGTCGTTAAGTCCGCATTTCATCGCCGGCCCGCAAGGGGCGGTGACGTGGAAATTGGTCAGCGCTAGCCCGTCGCTCGAAATGAGCACCCCGGAGCCGCCCCCTCCGCCGCTGGCGTCGAAGATGGCGACCGTCGCGGCCGAGGCCTTGGCGATGGCGGCGGCCCGCTCGCCCTGGGCGGCCAGTACGGCGTCATCGGGCGTCGTGGCGCCGCTAGCGAGGGCGCCGGCGCCCAGCGTCATAGCAACGGCGATGGCGGATGCGACGCGGCTCATTTGATGAAGCGGGCCTCTACCAGGTGGAGCCGATCGCCGTAGTCCAGGTTCTCGCCATAATCAACTGTCAAGTGCAATCGGCGCGCCGCCCCCAGTTCGAGGTTAATTTCCTCAGGCGGCTGGCCTCCTGCCAGTTGGCCTTCCCACAGCGTGCGGTCGTCGCCGCGAATTTGCACCAGCACGTTGCCTTGAGAGGCGGTGGCCGGATCGATGCCCGCGATGGCGACGAAACGCTTCATCCCTTCGGGAATTCGGTAGGTTAACTCCGTGCGGCTGCGCAGGGCGAGCCCTCTGTCGTAGGTGCGTACGTCGCGCCGGCTGGCGGAGACGTCGTCCTTCCAGGCCAGCGACAGCGGCAAACCGGAAAAGGATTGATCATTGCGCGGCTCGCCGAACGCGCGAATCGCTTGGGCAGCCGGCGGTAGTTCGATGCGCGGCGTCCAGACGACCTCGGCCGGCGTCAGGTCGCTGAGGTAAGCCAGTTTGCCGGCTGAGAAATCGGCGCTGGTTATTTCCTCAAGGCCGATGGTCAGCTTGATTCCTGCCGGCGTCTCAATCGCCAGCCGATTTTCCCGGAGCGAGAGTTCCCGAGCCATGATGTGCGAGCCGTCAGCAAGCGAAAGCTCGCATACGGGGTCGGCGAGCTGCGGCGGGGCGCCCTGGTAATAAACGATCGCGGCGACCTTGCCTCGCTTCACTGGCACTACTTCGCCGTCCCACTCGAAGGAGACCTGGTCGGGCGTCACGTCCTGCAGTACGCCTACCAAATAGTCCATCGACTGGCCTTCACGCTTGCTCACTACGATGGCGTCGCCGGCGAGCTCCTTCTTTTGCATTTCCGCCAAGACCGCAACCAGCGCAGGAGTGGCTGCCTGCAATTCAACCAGCCGCAATTGATCGCGTGAAATGGCGCCGGCGTCGTCGAATCGCGGCCCGGTGAGCTTCACGGTCCGTCCGGCGACCGTAAAGTCGACGTAACTTGTGCGGGCGCCGTCGGTGAATTCGACGTAAAAAGGCGCAGGCGCCTCTGCCAACTCGCGGCTGAAGCGCAGCTCCATCAATTGCGACGCGGCCAATCGCTGCTGGCCTCCGGGCGTCTGCAGCGTGAGGCTGTGGGAGTCCCAAGCGGCGACCTCGCCTTCGAGTCGCTGCCCCTTGACGGTGACAACAACGGCGCCTTCGGCGGGGCGGCCGATCGGAACGGCCAACAGCGCGGCCAACAGCGCGCCGGCGACGAGCCGCCTAGCGCAACGGCGGCCCGGCAGGCGATCGAGCTTCCAGCTATGCTGCGGCGGCGGTGTCATACGGCGATGCGAGGTCGGCAAGGTGGACGCTAGGGGCTTGAAGGCGGGGCGGCGGCGGCGGGCGGCTGTTCGTTGGCCAATTCGCGGAAGTAGTCTTCGATGAGCTCGCGATAATGCGCGGGGAATTCGCGCCCGATTTGCTGTAGCGCCTGCTCGCGCTGCTTCGGCGGCAGATCGCCCCAGCCGGATTGGCGCCCGATATCTCGTTGATCGACTTTCATGGGCGCCTTCAGATCGGCCGGGCGACTGTCTTCCATCGGGCGCGAGGCCTGCGAAGAGCCTCCCGAGGCGGCCGCGGCGCTCTGCTGTTGCTGTTGTTGCTTTTGCAGCTCTTCGATCTTCTTGTCCAGCGATTCCAGCACGCCTTGCTCGACCGCCTGGACCTGCGGGCCGGCGCGGCCGTAGTCCAGGCGGCGGCGGATATCTCGCATGCGCCGGGCGATGTGATCGAGCGACTCGTCTTCAAGGGCCGACAGGTCCCGCTCGACCAGTTGCGCAACCTCCAGAAACCGCCGCGGCAAGGCGGCTTCATTTTCCATCAGTTGCGCCAGGGCGGCGCGGGCCTGTTCGGGCTGCACCAGTTGTTGGTAGGCCGCCATCTGGTAGAACAACAGCGCCGCCGGATCGACGACGTCGGCTGGGCGGAGGTCGGCGAGCTGGTCGAGCACCTCGTCGTAGAGACCATATTGGGCGAGCCAACGGGCATAGAACAAGCGCAAGTTGGCGCGGACCAGCGGCGGAATGCCAGGCCCCGCGAGCCAGCGGGCGTCGGGCGCGGCCGGCCCGCGGTATGCAGCCGCACAACGCTCGACCAATTCGGCGGCCTGGGGATGCCCGGCGGCGAACGACTGGGCGGCGCGATCTAAGAGCGCCGCCGGGCCGCCGTCGGTCGGTTCATCCGCTGGCCATTGGGCGCTTATGGCGTCGACGTCCTCCTGGGGCAGCTCGGCCGACTCGGCCCAGTCGAGCACTTGCTGGCGTACAGCGCCGTAGGCGGGCGGCCGCCAGGAGGGTTCGAAGGCGGTCTGGTCCACGTTCGCCGCCACGATGAAGCAGCTCGGCAAAAGCGCCGCAACCGCGCATATCAGCCGTGCGGCCAGCGGCGGATTGCCGACGGGCGTCAGCGGGCGGAGCCGTAAGGGGGCGATTGGGCGCATCCTAGTCCTCTTCGCGGCTGAGATCGCGCGTGGCTTGAAAGATTTTTTGCTGCCGACGGGATAGCTCGTCGAGCGCTTCCAACAGTTCCGCCTTGAACGCCTGTTCGCCGTCGATCATGTCGCCATACCGCTGGGTGCGGTCGTTGACCCGCTGCTGTAGTGCTCGAATCATACGAAGCTCGGCAAGCTTGTCCACCAACGGCTGCTCGCCGGGCGCGCCGCTTTGCTGCGCCTGGCCAGCCTTCTGGTCGCGCAGGTCGTCGAGGGCCTGCTGCAAGGAGGCCAGCGATTCTTCGAGGGCGGCAATGACGTCCTCCTCCAGCCCCTGCGTGATCATCTCGAACTTCGTCTGCTGCAGCCGCTCCGCGATCGAATGCATATCGTCGCGGGCCTGCTCGATGGCCTCCGGAAACGCGATGCTCGTGCCGTCTTCCCGCAGCAGCACCAGGGCGCGATCGGCCTCGGCGGCGATGCCCGCCTCCTTGCGCGAGAGTCGACCGCCGGCAATCTCAAGTTCATGGGCCGGCGCTTTTTCCGCGGCCGCGTCGAGCTTCTTCGTTTCTTCATAGACCTCGACTTGTGCATCGAGCATTTTCCGCAAGCGGGCCTCGAGCAGCACCAGCATTCGTTCTAGCTCTTCTTCCCGGAGTTGGCGAAGGATTCGTTCCAATTCGGCCTTCGCCTGCTCGAGTTGTTCGAGCGCCTGCTGCTGCTGGTCGACGGCGCCGTCGCGCTGCGCCTCGTCCAGCCGCTGCTTAGCCTGATCCATGCGCTGGCGAGCCTGGCGAAGTTGCTCGGTCGCACGCTGCATCGGCGACGACTCGGCCTCGGGCGACTGCGGCGACTGCGGCGACTGCGCCTGGGGCGATTCACCCGGCGGCTGGCCGGAGGGGGAGCCGCTCCCCGGCTGGGGCGGCTGGGACGACTGCCCGGATTCGCCCGGCGAGGAGGAATCGGCGCTCGGTTCGCCGCTCGGCTTATCGACTTGCGGCTTGCTCTGGTCGCCTTCCGATCCTGGCTTGGCTTGCTCGCCGGGCGGCTGATTAGCCGCCGGTTTCTGTTGCTCGTCGCCGCGTTGCTCTTGGCTACCTGCAGGGGACTGGTCTTTGGCGTCGGACGGGGCGCCTTGCGGCGATTGCCCCGACTGGTTTGCGTCCTGAGCATTCTCCTGGCGATCGATGTCGTCACTGAGTTTGTTGGTTCGATCGCCGACGTGTTGCTGGTCCTCGGCCAGCTCGGCCAGCTCGTCGCCGCCGTCGGTGCGGGCCTTGACGGCGCGCTGCAGCCTAATGATTCGATTAACGTCTTGCAGATAACGTCCGATCCGCTTCCGTTGAGATTCGATCTGGCGCTCTCGATCTTCCTGCAGCAGCATGTCGAGCAGCTTCTGTAGTTCGCCTTCCAGGACGTTTTGTCCGTCGAGCGCCGACGTATACCGCTCTTGCTCCAGCGCGGCGACGACGCGGTCGAACTGGCCCGATACGTCCCGCTGGCGACTCTGGGTAACGAGCTGGCGAAGAAGCGCAGCGCGGCGGGGCTGAGTGGACCCGGACAGCTCAGCCAGCCGGCCCACGAGCAATTCGAGGCGCTCGAAGCGCTGCTTGAGCCGCGCTTCGGTCCGGGCTAGGCTCTCTTCGCCGGCCGGCGCCTCGGCCGAGGGCGTCGCGGTTGGATCGGGAGGCGTCGCTTGTTGCGCAGCAGCGGTCCCGCTGAGGCCGCTGATCAGTACGAGCGGCGCGATGGCGGCCCAGCCAGGCGATGACGCGCGGCGATTCATGTCTGAGCCCTCGGCTGCTGCTAATGGCGGAAAGTTACGCTTGTCGAACGGCAAGCGCCCTCATTCATCGAGCAACCCGCGCAGCTTCTCGCGCTGCTGGCGTTGCGTTTGCTCCTTGATCTGCTGCTGGTCGGCGACGATTCCACGAAGCAGTTCTACCAGTTCATTGTAACTCTCCAGCTCCAGCATGCGGTCGAGGACCGCTTTCATGGCGTCGGCCGTTTCGGCGGCGTCTGACTTTGCGGCTGCTAGCGGTTCTGCCGCCTCGGCCGGGGCCTCCGCAAAGGCCTGCTGGAGGGCCGCCATCCGCTGTTCAAATTGCGGCAACCGCTCGCCGCTGATCTGCTTGAGCGGCTCGGCGATGCCCACTTCCAACCGCTGACGCAGTTCCTCCGTATCGACTCGATTATTGACCAGTTCGGCGACAATATCATCAAAGCCGTCGGCCACCCCCGCCGTCTCGGAAGCAAGCTGCAGGGCGGTTTGGCGGACGCCGCTAATTCGGGATCGATCCCGATCGAGGCTCCGGCTCGCCAAGGAGCGGTCCGGTTCGCCTGCCGCCTGCGGGGCTGCGCCGGCCTGCGCGGCCCCCTCAGTATCGTCCGCCGGGTCGGGCGGCGGGGCAAGATCAATGCGATCGAGCAGGTCGCCGACGCCAACCATCTTTTCGTAGATCGCCTCAAACCGATGGCGCAGGCCCAGTTCGCGCTTTTCGAGGATCGCCCGGAGGTCGGAAGGAGTAACGACCTCCAGCATGAATCGCTGGCTGCCGCCCACGTGCGGCTGGGCAGCCAGATCGTAGGCGTCGCGGGCCTGCACCTCGAGTGACAGCTTCTGGCCGGGTTGCACGGCCACGCTCGGGCGGTTGGTCTGCGGGTCGACCTCGCTAAGATCGAACCGCTCAGTCATTCGCAGCTCTACGAGTCCCTCGGGCTGCGTGCGCAAGGAGCGGCGGGCGGCGTCGCCGCCGTCGATGCGATACTCAAACCATCCTTCCTGCAGGCCGTGATCGTCGCGAAGCCGACCGCTAAACGGAATCGTCGCCTGCGGGGTGACCGCTGAGCCGATGCCCCGCAGCCCAACGGCGGCCTCGGGCGGCTGGTCCATAATTACTGCAAGCGGCAACCGAAACGGCTCGCGGTTTTCGACGCCGTCAGCATCGTGCAGCGTGATGGCAAACACGCGATCGGACGCAGCCGGCCCAATGGCGAAGCTGAACTGAGTGGCGCTGGTCGCCGCGATGGCGGCGGGGACGTCGACTTGCTCCGTGAGATCGTGCACCTGTACGGAGCGCAGGGGCTTGTTGGTTTCAAGGCGGCACAGGGCGCTGGCGCCTTCGGTCAATTCCGCACGGCCGCTCACTGGCGCCGAGCGCGGGCCGCGGTTCATGTATTTCGGATAGACGACCTCCATCCACACCCTGGTGATGGCAGGCCGCTCGACGGCTCGCAGCCGCAGGTCATAGATGCGATCGTCGCCGCCGATGACGTCGAACTCCAGATCGCTGCTCACCTTGAAGGTATAGCGGAATTGCTGGGCCGCGTCGCGCCCGGGCGAAGCGCTGCCGATGCGCAGCATCGGGCCGCTCCCGCGGCCGCCGTCGCTGGGGCGTCGCCAGCGGATTTCCACTTCTTCGGGCGCCTGGTAGCCGTCGACGATGGAAGCCAAGACCTCCAGTTCATAGTCGTCGCCCCGCGCGACGTTGACCGGCGGCGACCCGGACCCTGCCGCGAATCCCACAACCGTGAGGTGGACGCGGCGCGGCCAAGGTTCGGCCCCGAGCTGGATGCGGTTCCAGTAGAACGCAAACGCATCCTGCTTAAGCAGGGCAAACGCGACGATCGCGATCAGCAGGGCCAGCGCCAGCGCGGCTTTGCGCGCCAAGGGTCGCAGGTCGAAGACGCGGCGCAGGTGCACGCCGGTCATCGCTTCAGCGGCGCGACGACTGGTGGAATCGATCAGCGTGCGGCCGAAGCGTTCGCCATAGATCTCCGAGGCCGTCGCCGAGGCATGCCGTGCAGAGCCCGTCCACGATCCTGGCGTCGCTGCCTGGCTCTTGGCGGCGAAGGACGACCCGGCCGTCAAGCCCTCGTCGTAACGTGCGCCTGCTTGTACGGTGGTGACCAATCCTTCCTTAAGTTCAGGGTACTGCCGTTCCACCAAGAGCGCGAGGCTGTCGGCGGGCAATCGTGCGACCAGTCGACGGCCGATGTAACGCCAGGCGACATAGCAGGCGGCCGCCGCGACCAGGCCTATCAGGACGGCCCGTACTCCGGGGGGCGGCTCCAGGAGCCAATCGACGCCCAATCCGAGCCAGTAGGCGCACCCAGCGACGATCGCCACGGCGCAGCATCCTTCGGAGATGCTGTAGAGCCGCACCAGGAGCCGCAGCCGCGAAACCTTGGCGGCGACAGGTTGCGGGATTTCAAAGGGAAGGGTAGAGGCAGACATGGAAATCTGGATTCGCTGCCGGGGGCGCTAAATGGGTTTTCTTGTTGCCTCGATTGGATGAAAGCGATCGCCGCGTCGCGTATGAACTACGCCAGCTTAAGCAAACGACGCAGCAGCCATTCCACGCACAGCGCCCCGCAAATCACGCCCAACAGGGCCCGGTTGAGCGATTCGCTAAAGGCGTCGTCCGGTTTTCCGCGGACGATTTTGGTCTCCGCCCGGCTGTCGATCAGCTTCGTCGCCGGCGGCACGCCCCCAGCGCCGCCAGCGGCTTCTTCCAGACTAGCGTAATAACGGCCGCCGGTTCGCTTGGCGAGCGCCATTAGCAGCGCTTCGTTCCGGCGGGTCTCTGCGAACTCAAGGTCGGGCGCGGCGGCGGTGATCCGCTTAACCAGTTGCTCGTCGGGGGCATCGGGGACCTGCAGTTCAATGCGGTAGGAGCCTTCCGATGAGACGGTGAACTGGCCCACAAAGTTCCCGGGCCGCGTCTGGTCGGCCGTCATGCGGACGTTTGCGACGGCGGGGGCGCGGCCGGCGCGGCCGCCGGGACTGGTGACCCGCGCCACGACCTGCGGCGCGACGTACGGTTCGCGGCTGGCGGTGCTGAGTTGGGCCCGAATGACCGCCGTATCGCCGATGAAGTACCGGTCGCGTTCCACCAGCAGGCGACCGGTCGAGGATCCGC
>JADLBW010000266.1 GCA_020847515.1 Pirellulales bacterium
ATGCTCACGCTGGGGGTCGACCGTCAGGAAACGCACTACAAGTGGCTGGTCAGCGCCTGGGGGCCGACCAGCCGCGCGCACGTGGTCGACTACGGCGAAGCGACGAGTCTGGAGATTCTTTATCAGCAGTTGATTTTGCGCGACTGGCCCTACGAGGACCGCCATCGGCTGCGCATCGGCGGCACGCTGATCGACTGCGGTTATCTGCCCAAGGAGCCGTGCGAGCTGTCGTACCGGTGCTTGTACCAGACGCAACCGCGCCAGGTCGTGCTGGTCTGCCGCGGCGCCAGCGGCAAACTTTACCAGCCGTTCAAAATGTCGACGCTGGGCGCGGGCACCACCATGCCGGGCCTGCCCAACGTGCTGGTCGACGGCGATTGGACGCAGACCGAGATCGACAAGCTGCTCTACGAGCTGCGTCCCGGCCAGGATGGCTCACTCAGTCTGTGCGCCGGCTCGCTCGACGATCACGAGGCGCTGGTCAAGGAACTGGTCAACGACATGCCCGAAACGAAGCTCGACAGTTCCAATCATACCCGCGTCCGCTGGAATCGGCCGGACGAAGGCCATCCCAACGACTTTCGCGACTGCTGGCGTTACGGATATGTGGCCCACCTGATCCGCGCGGGTGGCCAGGCGGTGCGGCCGCGTGTCGTGCAGGTGGTTGCGCCGCCGACCGCCCTTACACCGGCGCGCCGCGGCGTCGTGCGGCCTGACGGCCGTCCCTACTTGCCTCGCTAACCCTAAAGCCCCATGCACCGGGAGTCCTTATATGTCCAAGCATCGTCCCCCATCGCCGGCGGGCGGCGGGCCTTCCCCGTTGGCAACGGAATTCGCCGAAGCGGCCGACACCGCGGACCGCGGCGCGGCGGTCCGTTTTTCCTCGCAGCCCACCAAGCCGGAGGTCGAGCATGCCGAAACCCGTACCTGTCGTGCGCCACAAGCGGGCGCCGCCACCGCCGCAGTACCGCAACCGGCCGTTTCTGACGAAAATCGGTCACCGGCGGCTGCACCATCGCCCGGGCTGACCGATCCTGCGCCCCCGCTGGACGAACATGCCCCGGATGCTGAAATCAGCGGCGGAGTGCTGGCTTCCGAGCACGCCGCGCCGCAAGCGTGCTCGGTCGATCTTTGCGTGCCGATTCTCGAGCCGCCCGCACCGCAGGCCGCCAGTTTTTCCTCGCGTCGCACCAAGCACGTCGAGGCGCGGCTGAGCGAGGTGCAGGCCGAGGCGCTGCGTCACCTGCTGTGCGGGTTGCGCGCCGTGCATGCCGAGTACGGTTCTCCGTCCCATGGCCACTCCAGCGCTCTGCCGGTCCACCGTCCTGGCGACGCGGTGCGCTGGCTGCTGGACTGCATCGCCGCCGACTTGCCGGCCTGCCAGGCGCTGCAGCAGGAAATCCGCGACCGCGAAATCGCGCGTCAAGCCATCCTGGCGGCGCAGGCCGCCGCGCGCACCGCGTCGCGTCCTTCGGTGGCCTAGCGCGCGGGCCCGGGCGTTCAAACGCCGCCGCGCGTTGTCGTCCGCATCGTCCGGCCCGTCCGCTGTCGGACGGTGTTGCCGCACTTCGCGCTGGGCGTGCACGATTGAAGCATGACGCTCGACTTGGGAGCCCAACTGGCTTCTGCGCAGGAAGCCTATCTGGACAACGCCGATTACCGTTCGACGGGCAGCCTGACGAAAGCGGCTGAGTTCGAGACGGCCTGCCGCAAGCTGCTTGTGCTCTTGCCGCAGTCCAGCCGCCAGGCAGGTCGATTTGATATTGCCATCGACACCAAGCTGATTCCCCGGGAACTGGAGCGCGTCACGGCCTGGCTGGCATCCCAGCCGGGGGCGGTGGGCAGCTTGGGCGGGAGGGTCCGCGGGTTCGACGTCACACATTTTCGAGAGTAGTTCCACGTGATTCGTGCCCCCCACGCCGCCGGACCGCGCCTGAGCACTTCCGACATTTTCGGAATGCACGACACGCTGCGCTGCGACTACGACGGGGCCCGCTCCAGCCGCTTTCGCCGCCAGCGCGCGGGGGTGAGTGGCAGCGGTCGCACGGCCGACTATCACTACCGCAACGAAGGGGACTACCTGCGGCTGATGGAATATGCCCGCGACTTCGACCGCAACGAGCCGGTGATAGGGCAGTTGCTCGACCGCGCGGCCGACAACATCGTGCAGGACGGATTTGCGTTCGATCCGTGCTCGGGCGACCGCCCGTACGACCAGGCGATCAAGCAATTGTGGACCGAGTGGGCCGAGGACCCGGACTCGTGCGACGAATCGGGCGAACACGACTTTGCCGAGCGGCAGTGGCTCGACATGCGTCAGACGCTGGTCGACGGCGACGTGATCGAACTGGCCATGGACACCGGCGCGCTGAGCGGCGTCGAGGCCCATCGTTGCCGCACCCCCACGGGCACCACGCAAAAGAACGTCATCCATGGGGTCAAGCTGGGCGAGCGCCGCAAGCGACTGCAATACTGGCTGACCAACGACGACATCGGGCCGCTCACGCCGCTCAAGCTGGTTCGCGACATTACACCCTACGATGTCCGCGGACCGCACGGCCGGCAGGTTTTTCACGTGTACCGACCGAACCGCTACAGCCAGACGCGCGGCGTGACGTCGCTTGCGCCGGTCTTCGACTTTATCGGCATTGGCGGCGACCTGGTCTTCGCCAACCTGGTGCGGCATCTGATCGCCAATTGCGTGGTGTTTCTGCGCAGCAAGGGTGCCGATTTTTCCGAGGCGGCCGACGCCCCCGCGACGGGCGAAACCAGCCAGCAGGAGCTGGCCGACGGCACCACGCGGCTTTTGCAGGGCATCGCGCCCGGCATGGAACTGGAAGCGCGCAAGGGCGAAACGATTCAGGGTTTCACGCCGGGCATGGGCGATCCGCAGTTCGAACCGCTGCTGATGTACGTGCTGGCGGTGATCGGCGCCAACCTGGGCCTGCCGCTGATCATGGTGCTGATGGACAGCTCCAAGACGAACTTTTCGGGCTGGCGCGGGGCGTTCGACCAGGCCAAGCTGGGTTTTCGGCGCCGGCAGAAGATGCTCATCAAGCGGCTGCTGCGTCCGGCGTACTACTGGAAGCTGGAGCATTTTTGGTCCGATTCGGCGGCCCTGCGGCGGATGGCCGAGCGGCTGGGCCCGGCGGCGCGCTGGCACAAGTTCCATCCGCCCAGTTGGCCGTACATAGAGCCCTTGAAGGATGCCACTGCCGATCTGCTGCAGCAGGCCAACGGTCAGAACAGCGCGCGGCGGATCCAGGCCGAAAAGGGCATCGACATCGAGGATCTGCAGGATGAAATCATTGAGGACAACGCCAGCGGCATCGCCAAGGCGATCGCGCGGGCCGAAGTGCTCAATCAGAATCTGCCGCCCGGTTCTCAGCCCATTCACTGGCGCGAACTGCTTCCCATGCCGGCGGCCGACGGCGTGAAAGTCAGCTTGGCGGTGGATGCGGCGGGCGACGGGGGCGAAAGCGACAAACCCAAGA
>JADLBW010000267.1 GCA_020847515.1 Pirellulales bacterium
CCGCAGCAACTTGCGATGGCCGCCGCCGTGGCGGCGGCCATCGACGGCCAGCGGCACCTGTGCGTCGAGGCGGGGACCGGCGTCGGCAAGAGCTTCGCCTACCTGGCGCCGGAGATTCTGGCGGCGACCGATCCGGCGCTGGCCAGGCCGCTGCGGATCGTCGTCTCGACCCACACGATCAGCCTGCAGGAGCAGCTCATCCACAAGGACCTGCCGCTGCTCAATAGCGTCATCCCGCGGGAATTTACCGCGGTGCTGGTTAAGGGCCGGCGGAATTACCTCAGCCTGCGCCGGCTGCAGTCGGCCGTTTCCCGCGGCGGGAGCCTGTTCGACGAGGAGGCCCGCGAGCAACTGAGGGACCTCCGCGCCTGGAGCGAGGCGACCGTCGATGGCTCGCTCAGCGACCTCGCCTACAAGCCGCTGCCGGCCGTGTGGGACGAAGTGGCCAGCGACCATGGCAACTGCATGGGCCGCCGCTGCCCGACCTACCGCAAGTGCTTTTACTATCAGGACCGCCGGCGGGCGCAGAACGCGCAGATCCTGATCGTGAACCATGCGCTGTTCTTCAGCGACCTGGCGCTGCGGCGGCAGGGGGTGAGCATCCTGCCCGACTACGACGTGGCGGTGCTCGACGAGGCCCATACGGCGGAAGCGGTCGCGGCCGACCACTTGGGGTTGTCGATCACCAACGGGCAAATCGAATTCGTGCTCTCCCGACTGTACAACGACCGCACGCAAAAAGGGCTGTTGGTTCATCGCGACCTGAAGCGGCTCCAGCAGCGGGTCGATCAGTGCCGCTACGCGGCGAGCGAGTATTTTGCCGATCTGTGGGAATGGAAGGGCGCGTCGGCCCCGGCCAACGGCCGCGTCGCGGCGGCGCTCGACGCGCCCAACAAGCTCAGCCCGGAGCTGCTGGAACTGGCCCGCGGCGTAAAACAGGCCGGCGACGCGCTCCAAGACGAGGTCGAGCGGCAGGACTTCACCGCGGCCCATGACCGGCTGATCGGCTTGGCGGGCGAACTGGCGGCCTGGCACGGGCAGACGCTGCCGGGGTCCGTCTACTGGATCGAGTCGAGCTGGAACCGTCGCGGCGCGCCGCGGCTGACGCTGGCCGGCGCGCCGATCGACGTCGGCCCGGCGCTGCGCGAGCAGCTTTTTCAGAAGGTGAAGACCGTCGTGCTCACCAGCGCTACGCTGTCGATCGGCAAGCGGCCTTCGTTCGAGTTCTTTCGCCAGCGGATCGGGTTGACGCAGGCCGACGAGCTGCGGCTCGATAGTCCGTTCAACTATCAAGAGCAGGCCGAACTGGTGACGCTTCGCGACATGCCCGATCCCGGCGGCGAGCGCGAGGCCTACGAGCGGGCGTGCATCGAATCGATCAAGCGCCTGGTCCGCGAGAGCGACGGCCGGGCGTTCGTGCTGCTGACGAGCTACGAGATGATGCGCCGCGTGGCGTCGGGCATCGCGCCGTGGCTGTCGCGGCACAACCTCAACCTGCTCAGCCAGGCCGATGGCACGCCGCGGAGCCGGATGCTGGAGTTGTTCAAAGAAAACCCGCGATCGGTGCTGCTGGGGGCCGACAGCTTCTGGCAGGGAGTCGACGTGCCGGGCGATGCGCTGGCGCTGGTGATCATCGCCAAGCTGCCGTTCAGCGTGCCGGACCATCCGCTGTTGGAGGCCCGCCTGGAGGCGATCCGCGCCCGCGGCGGCAATCCGTTTCGCGATTATCAACTGCCGGAAGCCGTGCTGAAATTGAAACAAGGGTTTGGCCGGCTGATTCGTTCCCGCCGGGACACCGGCCGGGTGGTGATTCTCGACCCGCGGGTGCGGACCAAGCCGTACGGGAGGACGTTTCTGGAGTCGCTGCCCGATTGCCGACGGGTCGAGGCGGAACGGGTGTGAGCGAGAACGGGGTCGGGATGCCTGTGCTGGCGCCGATGGGGTCGGGCGCCGACGGGGTCGGGATGCTTTTGCGACGGGGGGCTCGACTAGCAAAAAGGACTTTCCAGTCGCAAAAGAATCCCGACCCCTTGGGTCACTTTAGCCATTTGTCGGCGAAGTCGAGGTAGGTCTGCCAGTCGGGCGGCGACATGGCGTGCTGGCCGCGGCGGATCCAGTAGCCAAGGCGGCTGCCGATCAGCGGCGCATCGGGCGCGGGCATGGCTTCGGCCTTCAGCCCTTCGACGCCGAGCAGTTCGTACACAGGCGTAGCCGCTTTCAGTACTTCAAACTTCCCGGCGGGATTGGCCCACAGGTCGTCGGCGGCAGCGGTGAACAGGACCGGCCGCGGCGCGCAGAGCGCAACGAGCGCGTGTTGATCAAACGGCAGCCGCGCCGGGTCGGGGCCGAAGGCCGTGAAGTTCTGGCAGAACCAGTGGGGAAACGCACGGGTGATCCGCTCGACGGTCTCCGCCTTCGGGTCGTGATGCCGGCTGGGTCCGCTCCCGCCGCAGCCGGCCTGGTTGGCGACGGCCAGCGCAATGCGGTCGTCGAAGGCCGCGGCCACCAGGGCCGTCTTGCCGAGCCGCGAATGGCCGACGACGGCGATTCGCTTGGCGTCGATCGCGTGATCCGTCGCCAGATAATCGATCGCCCGCTGAATGCCCCAGGCCCAGGTCATGATCGTCGCCGTCTGATCGCCGTCTTTGCTGCTGCTTGTTCCCCAGACGGCTCGCATGCCTTCGAGGACGTCGGGCCGATCGGGCTGCACGTCGCCGCAGTAGAACGTGGCGGTCGCGTAGCCGCGGGCGACGATGCCCTCCAGCGGCCAGACGCCGGCCTGGGCGCCGCGGCCGGCGTCGGTCGCGCGATGGTCGACGACGCCGGGATAGCGATCGGGAACCCATGATTGCGGCAAGCGGACCTTGCGGTGATCGGTAAACAGATGATTGCCGCCAAAATTGGCGCCGACGAAACACGGAAACGGCCCCTGCCCTTTTGGCGCAGCGATCAGCAGATAGATCTTGGGCCACTCCGGCGGACCGAAGGTCAGCTCCATCTCGCGCAGCACGCCTTGGCCGCCGAGGGCATGGGCGTCCTCAAACAGCACGCGACCGAAAGTCTGCGGCGGCGCAGCCGGCTGGCGGCCGTACATGTAGTGCTCGAACAGGCGCTTAAGCTCCGGCTTGCGCTGGGTCTGCCACTGGGCGGCCGTCGTGATTGGCGTGCCGTCGAACGTCACCAGCGGGTTGGGCAACTCGGGGACGCGGGGCAGCCTTTCAGGCGGGGGAAACTCGGCGGCATGGAGCGACAGAGGCGTCAGGAGCATCGCTAGCGCTAGGAGGCGGTTCATACGACGGGCGGCGGAAATAAGACAGTTTTATCGGAAGGCGCTACAAGAGCATTTTTGGCGACACAATTCTAACCGTTTAAGTCTCAATGAGTTACGCTGGCTGAGGCGACGGTATTGTGCCCGGAATCACTTCCTCGCGAATCTTAACGACAGAAATCGACCCTCCACGGCCGTTGGCCGCGTTCTCGGCTGGCGGCGTGGCGGGCGCGCACCGCGAGCGCCTCTCGCCCCACAGGCCATGTTGAACCTAACCTAGCGCGCGGCCAAATTCCACGGAAAAGTTTCTGCGGCTGCGGGCAAGCTTCCGCACGCGTTACAGAGGCTTCGCCAGCGAGAAGTCATGGAAAGGCGCGCGTATCGCTACTGGCAATCAGGTGCGCGCGGCGGGGCAACTGGCGGCTGCCGCGGAATTGTAGCGCCACGATGCGCTTCGCACTGGCGGGACGCCAGTGGAGCCCCGCACAAGGGCGTGGGGTTGCCGAAGACGGCAATCCAGCCTACAGGGCTACGGGACTTGCGGGGAACCGGACGGGGCAGCGGTTGCTGGCAGGGCGCGTCTGCCGGCGTTATCATCCAAAAGGCGCCCAGTGCTCGTGCCTCCGTCGATTTGCGGGCTGGGCGGGCTTGTCCACGCGGCGCCTCGCGCGTCGGCGACTGATGGCTACGCGCATCTATCTACTGCCGCTGATCGCTATAGGGCTCGGCTGGGTTGCGGGATCGACCCGCGCGGGACGGGTTGACTTTCAGTTGTTCGTCGAGCCGCTCAGCGTTTGGGACGGGAACTATTCGGCGCAGGCCGCCATGTTGAGCGTGCTGGGCCAGTTTGAGCAGACCCTGCGGACGAGCGGCCCCTGGGATGCGACGCTCGAGCTGTTTGTAACCGACAATGAGACGTCGGCGTACGCCACCGGCGCGCCGGGAAATTACCAGGCGGAGGTCTACAACGGCAGGCAGTATCGCGCGGCCAATCCGTGGCTGCAGATCGTGCGCGCGACGCCCGACCCGAATGGGCCGATCCAGCCGGGCGGGGCGGGCCGTGATCTCTACGTTAATTGGAACCCGAATCTCAGCCAGCCGCAGAGCAACCTCGGGCTGCTGCGGCATGAACTGATGCACGGCCTGGGCATGATCACCGTGCTGGAGGGGCCGACGATGACCCCCGGCGGCGTGGTTTCCAAGCCGGGCGTGGGCGAGGAAACGGTGGGGTACATCATGGACGCGTCGCTGCGCGACCTCTTCGGCCGGCCGCTGTTGGGCGGTTATCGCGGCGGCTACGACCGGCACGTCCTCTCTAATTACGCGGTGGACAACGACTGGGGCGACCAGAACGAATCGGGCCTGTACTTCCGCGGATTCGGCGATGACGGTTCGGAGTTCAACCTGCCAATGAATACCCGAGCGCCCACCGCTACGACCAATGGAAGCGTCGACCTGGTCCACATCACGAAGGTGAGTTACGTAAGCGGGCGCGACGGAGATTGGAACTACATCAACGCGGCCGATCGGGCGTTTCTCCGCGGTTTGGGATACGCG
The DNA here is from genome assembly GCA_020847515.1 of Pirellulales bacterium. Lineage (GTDB taxonomy): Bacteria > Planctomycetota > Planctomycetia > Pirellulales > Lacipirellulaceae > Lacipirellula. The sequence continues at coordinate 4,826 of JADLBW010000267.1, forward strand.
GCCGTGACGCCCGGTAGGCGGTTGCCCGACTATACGCAGGACAGCGCGGTGGACGGCGCCGATTTTCTGCTTTGGCAGCGGACGATGGGCCCGGCCGGCGAGACGGCGGCGGACGGCAATGGCGACGGGGCCGCGGATGGCGGCGACCTGGTAGTCTGGAGCGACGATTTCGGCGACCGCGACGACTACAGCCATCTGTTTACCGAAGCCGCCGCGATGACGGCGCCAGGCGCCGTCGGCGGAGCGATAACGTCGCCCGGGGACGTCGACTGGATCCGATTTGCGGCGGTCGCCGGCGATACCTACCGCACCCGTTCTTTCGCCGGATCGCCGGCGGGCGTCAGCGTGCAATTGTTTCAGCCGGATGGCGTGACGGCGATTCCCCTGACGACCCCCTGGCGAGCGAGCGACACGGGCGAGTACCTGTTGCGGGTTGCCGGCAAGACTGCCGAGGCCATGGGGAGCTACGGCGTCAGCATCGAGCTCGTGCCGCCGGACGATCACGGCGATAGCGCGGCAGTAGCGACGGCCGTCGCCATCCCCAGCCGGACCGCCGGCGCGCTCGAGGCCCTGGACCAGGATTGGTTCTCGTTTGCGGCGGAGGCCGACCAGTCGTTCACCGTCGAGACGAATCTCGGGACGCTGAGCGATTCGGTGCTCGAACTGTACGCCCCGGACGGCGTCACGCGGCTGGCCGTCAACGATGATGAGCCCTCGGGCGAGGATCTCTCTTCGCTGATCGCCTGGACGGCGATGGCCGAAGGAACGTACTTTGCCAAGGTGACCGGCTATGCGTCGCAGGCCGGCTCCTACACGCTGATCGTCAGCAGCGGGCGGCGCATGAACGCCGTGCCAGAGCCGCGCGGGTGGGCGCTGTTATTGGGGACGGCGCCAGGCGGAGCGGCCGTGCTGAAATGGCGGCGGCGCGGGGCGTGCCGCGGAAACGTCGCCCGCGGCTACGCCCGGAGAAGTATGCTTACCGTTTGGCTGGCGGGCGGCTGTACGTCGGGACATCGTGCAGCTTTGACGATGATGTTATGCGTATGCTCGCTTCGCACTGGCGGGACGCCAGCGGCGCCCTCGCCGGGGCGTGAACCCATCGACGAATACCGAGAAGGCCTCAACGGGCGCGTAGTTAGTGGACGGTGGCGCAACAATTGGCGGCGATTGGCGTTGGCGGCCTCCAGCAGGCGCCGCGGCTCATGAAGCGCGTCCGTTGGGTTGCCGCGGACGGCAACCTAACCTACGGGAGTAACGCTTCGCAGGACAGGTGCACTATTCAGCTAACATTTGTGAGAGACAAGGCTTCACCGAACCCAGCGGACCAGAGGGCTAGGTCGGCGGCGTCGACATCGCCATCGTCATCGGCGTCAGCCCCGTAATCAGCTCCGCTAAAACCGCTCTGCGTCAACCACGTCAAGTAATCGTCTCCGTTCACGGCGCCATCGTCGCTGACGATCCCGTCGCCGCTGAAGTCGCCCAGCAGGTCGAAAACGGGGTCATAATCCTGGTACTCGGCGATCGTCTGTATCGCTTGGACCGGCGTGCTGCCCGCCCCGCGAAGCGTTAGCGCGTCGAATATTTCTAAATCGCCGAAGGATATACTGTCGTCCGAGGCGCCCGCGACGCTGCTCTTGCGCGTGAGCAAGAACTTCCACGCGGGAATCCAGATTTCTTCGGCCACGCTATC
>JADLBW010000268.1 GCA_020847515.1 Pirellulales bacterium
AGGCGAAGCCGCTAATCTGGCTGCCGACCACGTCCAGTTCCAGGACGACTTCCTGGGTTGCGTTGAAGGGCAGGTCGATCGTCGGAATTATGTCCTGCGTATCGCCGCCCAGCGAAACCTGAATGCCGAGCTGGCCGCCGGCATCCATATAGATCAGGTAGGCCGATGCGGTGCCGGTATCGAGCCGCGCGAGCAGCGCCAGGTTGCCGCCGACCTCGCCTTCGTTGGGACCCGGCAGAATGGTCCCCTGGGCGCGTACATACACGTCTGTGAAGGAAACCGAGTCGACCCACGCGATCATCGTATCGCCGTCGGTGTCGCCGGGGTGAGAAATCTGAAAGTCACCGCTGGACGCGTCGTAGGTTCCCGGGAAGACGCCGAATAGATCGTTCGACCAGGTGACCGGAGTGCCATCGGTGACGTTGCCGTCGTTGAAGTCGTCGAGCCAACCGGCGGCCGACGCGGTCGTTTGAAGAATGGCCAAGGCGAGCAGGCACGCGGCGGGGCGCCAGAACCGAAGATGCACCGTCATAGGACCCTCAGCAAGTGAGCGTTGGTGAAAGAGCAAGCTGTAACCGTGGGCTGCGCATGGGCAGCCGCAAGGGATCAACGGCATTAAAGAATGCCTCGAAGCGTCGGACGGCAAAGGCGAAAAGCGATGCGAAAAGCAGCGAATCGATAGCGGTCGACACAGTTCGGCTAACCATCTACTTCGCCAAAATCAGCCTAATGGGGCGGCAGGGCGGCGTCAAGCAAATCGATGCGCCAACGGTGGGGTAGCAGGGTGAGACCGTTGGCAGCAGCACGGCGCGGGGGAACGAACCCGAAAACGTTGCCGGGACCATCGGCTGCCGGGGCGATATCGCGGCGCTGCAAGCGATTTCAGCGCGACGCCTGCGCGCCCAGCGCTTCGACAGTGCCCTGGGCCGGGCCGGCGGGCGTCGTCCTCTTTGCGGATTTTACTGGCGAGCCTTGGCCTCGATGCCGAAGAATGTGCAGTATCGCTTGGCTTTTCTTCGCTTATCCAGCACGCTAGCGGCTCGCGTCGTGCACGGCTCTGAGGGCAGGCAATGGGCGGTGATCGCACAGTCATCGTAGTACCCTGCTATAACGAGGCAGGCCGCTTGCCGTTGAGTCATTTTCATAGTTATCTCTCGCGGCGTCCGGTCGCTGAGCTGCTGCTGGTCGACGACGGCAGCATCGACGGAACCCGGCGCCTGTTGTGCGACCTGGCCGGCCAGCATGCGGGCCGTTGTTCAGCGGCCGCGCTGGCGGTGAACGCCGGCAAGGCCGAGGCGGTTCGCTGCGGCATGCGCCTGGCCATCGAGCGGGGCGCGGCCGCGGTCGGCTATTGGGACGCCGACCTAGCGACCCCCCTGGATGAAATTGAACACTTCTCGCGGGTCCTCGGCCGGCGACCTGAGGTCGCGGCGGTACTGGGCGCAAGATTGCCGCTCGCCGGGCGGCGGATCGATCGGCATCGGTTGCGCCGCGCCGCGAGCGCCGCGTGCCGGTGGGGGGCCAGCGGCGCGCTCGGGCGGCGGATGACCGATACGCAGTGCGGCGCCAAGCTGTTTCGGGTAACGGAAACGCTGCGGCGAGCGTTGGCATGGCCGTTTCGTTCCCGCTGGCTGTTCGACGTCGAGCTGTTGCTGCGGCTTCAGCAGCTTTCGTGTTCACGGGACGAACAGTGGTACGAATTGCCTGTGGACTGTTGGAGCGAACGCGCCGGGTCGAAGGTGCGCGCGGGCGATTACGCGCGTTCGCTGCTGGAACTTGCCCGGCTGCGGCGGGACTATCGAACTCGGTCTGCCGCCGGTCGCACCGAACAACTGGGACTGCAGAGGGCTGCAGCATCGCCCTTGGTCCTTCTCGAAACGAAGCGCATGGCCCGGGCCGCCTGAGCGCGCAGGCGCCGACTTGATCGGGCCTCAACTTCTTCCCCTCCCAGCGGTTGAGTTATGAACGGCGGCGCTGCCATCCCGAGCAATGCAACGGACGGTCGCGACCGGGCGGTCCTGGCGTTCTGGCTGCTGCTGGCGGGGTTCGTGGCGGCGTGGACGATCGTCCCGGCGCTGTGTCAGCCGAATCTGCCGATCGATTCCATTGAAATGGCCCATTGGGGCCGCGAGTGGGAACTGGGGTACTACAAGCATCCGCCCCTGCCGGCGTGGGTCGCGCAGCTCACCGTGCTGGCCTTCGGCGAAGCGGCGTGGGGAGTTTACCTCGTGGCGGAGCTGGCGGCAGCCGTTGGCTTCTGGGCCGTGTGGCGGCTGGCCCGCGAGCTGGTGCCGCCGTGGCAGGCGCTGTGCGCGACGGCCGTGCTGCAGGGCTGTTATCATTTCAACTGGTCGACGCCCGACATCAACAACAACACCATCACGCGGCCGTTTTGGGCCGTGGCCGTGCTGATGATGTACTGGGCGCTCACCCGCAAGCAGCTCCGCTACTGGATCGGTTACGGGGCGGCGAGGGGGGTGGGGCTGTGGTCGAAGTACGACATGCTCTGTCTGGGCGCGGGGATGACGTGGCTGCTGACGTGGAACCGCGAGGCTCGGGGGGCGTGGCGGACCAGCGGCCCGTATGCGGCGGCCGGCGTGATTCTGTCGATCGTCGCGCCGCATGGGGCGTGGCTGGTGCAGCATGATTTCGCTCCGCTGTTCTACGCGACCGGTCGCGCCGCGGACGGGGCCGGCTGGGGCGACCGCGTGATCAATCCGATTGTGTTCTGGGCGAAGCAGGCGCCCGTTGCGCTGCCGATCCTCGGTCTGGCGGTTCCGCTGGTCGGGCTGCGCTGGCGGCGGCGTGCGCTGGCGGAGGATGAACGACTGCCGCGCGATCTATTGATCGCCGCGTGCCTGGCGCCGGCGGCGGCGGTGCTGGTGCTGGGGGTGGCCACCGGCGCGCGGCTGCGCACCGGGTGGACGGCCCAATTCTGGTGCTATTTGGGACTGCTAGCGATCTACTGTTTCGAGCTGAAGGCCGACGTTGCGCGGGCGACGCGGCAGACGCTGCGGTGGTGCGGGGCGGCGGTTGCCGCCAGCTTGCTGGTCGTTCCGCTGCACCACTTCGCCGGTCCGCTCATGCGAGGCAAGGCGTCGCGGATCCACTTCCCGGGCGACGCCCTGGCGGAGGCGGCCGACCGGGCCTGGCGGGAGGTCAGCCCCGCGCCCTTGCCGGTGGCGGCCTCGCGCGACTGGTGGTCGGCGGCCAATGTCTCGTTCTACGGGGGAAGCCGCTGTTCGACGCTGAGCCTGGAAGCCCCCAGCCGCACGCCGTGGTATTCGGAAGCCGAGCTCGCCCGCAGCGGCGGCGTGCTGATCGAGCCGCTCGACGGCGACGATCGGCCGGTGAGCGAGATCGTGCGGGATTGGCGGGCCCGCTTTGGCCGCGCGGCCAAAGCGCGGATTGTAACGCTGCCGCACGAGGCGGTCGGCGCGGTGGCGCCGGCGCGGTTCGTGATAGCGGCGCTGCCGCCGGCCTCGGCCGCTCCGGCGGTGCGGACGGCGGTAGTACCGAAAAACGGGGCCGGAGGGGTGCTGCGCCGCTGAATTTCGCGGTTGTGCGGCGGCGGTTTCAGCGGGCAGCTTCGGGGGAATTGCCGGATTCTACTTCACGACTAAGCCGTTACCTGCTATGGAAGGCAGCCTATGAAAGTCACAAAATGCCCAAGCACCTCGGCGCTGCTGGCCTGGCACTCGAAGTATGTGCTGCCGCTGGACCTGCGGCTGCTGCAGCGGGGCACGACGCCGGCGCCGCGGGTGCGGCTGCCGGCCAGCGAGCTGGCGGCGATGTATCCGGCCGACGTGCGGCGGCACAGCGCGAACAACCGCCGCCAGGCCCCGGCGTTGGCCCTGCGGCTGGTGCGGCAGGGGGCGGAGGACGTCGAACTGCTGCCGGCAATCGAGGCGGTCGGCTCGGTGACGAGCATTCGCCGGGGCCTCGCCTACGGCCGGTATTGCACGGCCATCACGCCGACGGGCGAGATCGTCGCTGAATCGGAGAACGTCAATCTCATCCAGCAGGCCCCGGCGCGGCCGTGGAGCTGGTCCCGCCTTACGGGGCGCGACGCCCGCCGCCGCTGGCAGTCGGATATTACGACCCGGCGTCGGCTGCCGGCGATCAGGCGGTTTGCCGGCCGGGTGGCGGCGATGAACGCGGTCGGCAGCCATAACTACTACCATTGGCTGACGGAGATCCTGCCGCGGTTCGCTACGCTGCGGTTGGCGGGGATCGCGGCGGACTATTTTCTGATCGATTGTCATACCGAGGCGCAGCGGCGGACGCTGCGGGCGCTGGGCGTGGCCGAGGGGCAGTTGATTCAGCCGCATGTCGCGATGACCGTCGAGGCGACGGAACTGGTGTTGCCCTGCTTTCCGACGCCGGCCTGCGTGCGGTCGTTCCCGGAGGTGTTTAAGACGACGCTGGCGGATGCGAAGAGCGGCCTTTCGCTGCGGGCGCCGCGGCGGCTGTTCATCAGCCGGCGGCACGCCAATACGCGGCGGCTGAAGAACGAGGCCGCGGTCGAGCGGCTGCTGCACGCCTATGGATTTGAAACGCATTGCCTGGAGAGCTACGGATTGGCCGAGCAGCACCATTTGCTGCGGAGCGCCGAGATGGTCGTCGCCGTGCACGGCGCGGGACTGGCGAACCTGATGTTTGCGCGGCCCGGGACGAGCGTGATCGAGATCGTCCACGCCGACCGCTTCAACCGGCTGCTATTTCCGCAGCTCAGCCAGGCGATGGGGCTGCGGCATACGCAGGTGATCGCCCAGCGGGCGTCGCATAAGCAGATCCTGTCGGTGGAGCTGGCGGAGTTGGACCTGGCGCTGGAGGGGGTTGGGAGGGAGAGCGCGGCAGCGTGAGGCGGGGAGTGGTGATCTGTGATCGGTGATCGGTGATCGGTGAGTGGGCAGTGGGCAGTGGGCAGTAAGAGTACGAGTAAGAGTACGAGTAAGACATCGCTATCTTGGTCTTACTGCTACTCTCGCTCGCGACTCGCGACTCATTACTCGCGACTCGTTATTCGCTACTCCGCTCCCAATTGTCAGGACTCCCTAGCCAGGCGGTCTGCCGGCCGTTGACGGCTTGGAGGGGGAGTTCTGTTTTTGGCGACAGAACTGCCGTGGGGGCCGGCGGCTGGGGGGCGGCGGCCGGCAGTTGGTTGCTGGGGGCGTTGTTCGGCCCGCGCTGGGCCCGCCCGTTGTTCGCCTGGGCGAGGTGGGAGCGGAGCCGGTCGGCCAGGCGGCTGAGGTAGTAGGCCTGTGGGGAGGGGCTGGCGGCGGGCGGCCGGCGGCGGGCGGCCGGCGGGGGGAGGGTTTGGCGCGGGGCGGAGTCGGTGTTGTTGGGGGCCGACTTCGGGGCGGGGCCCGGAGTTACCGCGGCGGGCGCTGACGCCGCGGCGGGGGGCGGGTTCTGGTAGTTCTGGGCCACCTCGTCGAGGTAGGCGTTGAGCTCTTGTTCGCGGGAGAGGATGTTGCGCTTCAGGCCCGCCGGGGCCGTGAAGGGGGCC
>JADLBW010000269.1 GCA_020847515.1 Pirellulales bacterium
ACTCCTCGGGCCAGCGGGTCTCCAGTTCATCGACGAGCTTCGGCGTGGCCAGGGCCTCCATCAGGTCTTGCTGCAGGCGGCCGCTGATGCCGTCGAGCCAGCCGAGGGCCTTCTCTTCGGCGGCCCTGATCACAGGGTCGAGCGCCGAGGGCCCGGCTGCCTCGGCGGGCGCATCCGGCAGGGCGCCCGAGGTCGCCCGCGGCGAGTCGAACGCCAGCCCGCGAATCGTCCCCGCGTGCACGACCAGGCGCTTGCGCAGCAATTGCTTCATGTCGACCTGCAAGCGAATATCAGCCGCCTCCGCCAGATTGCGCATAGGCTTCCGCGGATTTGCGGCGGCAACCGAGGCGACGACAAGGCGGCCCCCCCACAGGGATGTGCGCAGGCCGCCCACCTCGACCTTGGCGCCCAGCGACGCCTCGCCAACGGTGACGATCGTCCAGCGCAACAGCGGATCAAGGCCGAACCGCACGGCTAGCACCATGGCGACGACGACGATGGCCCGGGGCAGGATGTACCGCCATCGCACAATCGCGCGAAGCCGCGAAAGTATCCGCAATCGCAGGCGCCTCATCGTTCCAGCCCCCATTGAGCGCCCACTTCAGCGCCCTTAAGCCAGCGAATGACGCGGTACTTCATCAGCCGGTCGCGAAAGCGCGGCTGCAAATAATTCGCAGCCGCCAAGGACGTGCGGTACGTCGGATAGAACAGATACAGGCCGACGAGCAGTTGTCCGACGACCACGGTGTTCGTCAGCCCCCAAAAAGGGCCCAGCGGCTGTTGATAGATCTCGGCAAACACGCCCTGAGCCGGCGACCAGGTAAGCACGGCCGACCCCAGCCGGTGCGCCAGCCCATCGAGCGACCCGCCGATGTAAGAGAACACGCCGAGCCCCAGCAGGCCTGCGGCCCGGTTCACTTGCAGCGCGCACAGCAGCATAGCTAGCAGGATGGCCAGCAGGCTCCCTTTCGGCAGCAGTCCTACCAGCATGCCGATCGATATGCCCCAGGCCGTTTGCCGCGGGGAGTCATTGCCGACCAGCGCCTGCGCGAGGATACGCAGCGGGCGCAAAAGCAGATTAAGCATGCCGTTCGCCGTCTTACAGCCGAGACCAGCAGTGCTGCGCCGGCGGCCACTGCATGCCTGGACAGATGACAAGACGCACTAAGAGCGCAAACTTTGCCGGCGCCCTCGGTGTTATCGGCGTCCCTGGCCGAAAAACTGAAGCGCAGCCGCCGCGCCGGTGCTAGCAGCCACGCCGCCGGCCGTAAGCGCGGCCCCTCGAACTCGCGTACGGTCGCGTATCACTGGCGCCCCGTACGAGCTGCGAACGATGGCATTGCATCGCGCCCGGGTTCTTCGACCGGACGGTCGTCAGGCCCCGGGGGTTTCTATAGCCTGGCCGCGCTGCGATTACTCGCCGCCCCCGCCGTAGAGATCGTGTTCCTGCTTGCCCCCGGCCCGCAAGAAGGCGACCAGGTCGAGAATTTCATCCTCCGACAGCGTGTTCAGCAAGCCCGCCGGCATCGCCGACACGTCCGAGGGATGCTGGTCGTCCAAATCGTCTCGCCGGATCGTCTCCGTCTTCTTGGGATCGAGCATGTTGGTGCTCACCATGATCTCGTCTCCAGCGATGTTCGTGACCCGGCCGACAATGAGCCGGCCGTTGCTCTCGAACACCATTTGCTGATACTGATCCGAAATGGCAAAGCTCGGCTCGATGACCGCCCGCAGCAGATCGCGGACGCCGAACCGGCTCCCCACGCCCGTAAGATCAGGGCCGATCGCCGAACCGTTACCCGCGATGCGGTGACAGTTGTAACAGCCAGCCGCCGAGAACAGCTTCCGTCCCTCGTCGAAGTGGCGCGGCGCACTGTCCTTCTCGACCAGTTCGACCACTTCATCGAGCTTCCAATCGCGGACGAACTGGCGGGTTTCGACCCCTAACTGCGGCGAGTGCTCGACGAGCGGCTTCGAGATCCGCCCGTCCAGCGGGCCGCGTTCGCGAACCGGAATATTGGCGATGAAACGCTCCCTGGCGGCCACCACGTAACCGAAGAACGAATATCCGCCGGACAGTTTCGACGCCCGGTCGAACCAGTCCAAAAAGCGGCCTCGCGCGTCCCGCGTCCAGCCTTCCTCCGCCGCGCTGAGCGCCGTGGCCATGTCGATGGCCTCCTCCTGCGTGGGTGCGACTTCCAACTGGTCCAGCAGTCGATCGACGATCCCCGGCGCGTGCAGCCGGACCATCAGATTCGCCAGATCGCGATCTACGTAGTGGTCCCCCGTGGGGAAGTAGGCGTTGAACTGCGACAATAGCTTTTCGCGAGTCGAGCCCTCCAGCGGCTGCAGCCGCATAACCCCCAGCGCCGCCGTCCGCAGTAGCATCAGCCGCTGCCGCCGGTCGAGCTCCGAAAACTTGAGCTGGCCCAACGAATCTACCCATTCCCGCTGTTGCGAAGCGTCCGTCATGCGGGCATACGCGGCCAGAGCCAACAGGCGCGCGTCCGCGTTGGGCTCCGACAGCGCCCGCTTCCGCCACTGGGTGAACGGTTGATGCTCAAGCGCTATGCGGGCCGCCGTGCTCAAGATGCGGTCCGGGCTGCCGAGGTGCGGCCAAATGACGTCGAGCGCACCCGGCGCCGGCCCCGCATGAAAGGCCTCGATGGCATGGCGGAGCTTACGGGCCTCGGCCGCCGCTGCCAGCGATTCGGCACTCGGCGCCGGCGCTGTCGACGCTTCCTCCGCCTGTGGCGCGCCAGCTTGCGTAACGTCGCCCGTGTAAATGATCCGGTACAGCCCCGATTCGCTCTTCCGCCCGCCCACCGTGAAATACAAAGCGCCATCCTGCGGCCGGACTGCCATATCGGTCACCCCCAGCGGCATGGCTGACGCGAATCGTTCCGTCTCGCCGCGGTAGGTCGATCCCTGCGGCGTCAGATGAAACGCGTAGATGATGCCGTAGCTCCAATCGCCGGCGAACAGCGCTCGCTGGTAACGTTCCGGGAACTTCGCGCCCGTGCCGAAGACCATGCCCGTCGGCGAGCCGGGTCCCACGTCGATCGCCGCCGGCGCCGAGTCCAGGTAGTACTCCGGCCAGTCGGCGTTGCCGGTCCGCCAGCCGAAGTCCGCGCCGCTGGTCACGTGGCAGATCCGCGTCGGCCGATACCACGGCGTGCCGATGTCCCATTCCATATCGGAGTCGAACGTGAACAACTCGCCGTCGAGGTTGAAGGCCAGATCGTACGTATTGCGGAAGCCGGCGCTGAACAGCTCCAGGTTGTTGCCGTCCAGATCGGTCCGCGCGAACCATCCGCCGGGCGCTCGAATGTTGGTCGCGTGCCCGTTGGGATCGGTGATGCACGGCAGCAGTTGGTCTTCGGCCCACCGCGTCGGCACCAATGAGCGGCTGAACAACGAAAGGCCCGTGTGGTTGCCGCAGGTGAAGTAGAGGCTGTTGCCGTCCGGCCCCAATACAATGGCGTGCGGGCCATGCTCGCCTTGGCCGTTGAACACCCGAAGCTGCTCGACGCGATCGAACTTGTCATCGCCGTTCGTATCGCTCAGCCGATATAATCCGGGCCCGAACGCCCCTGCGCCGCCGCTTTGCATGACATACAACCGCCCCTTGTGGAACAGCAGCCCCTGCGCCATGCCGATCGACACGCTCAGCCGCTCGACCTGGGTTTGACTGGCGTCAGAGCCTAACGGCGACGGAGTAATGCGGTACAAAGCCCCATGCTCGTCCGAGGCGATCAGGCGACCGCGATCATCCGTCGTCAGCGACACCCACGAGCCTTCGGTTTCGAGCGGCACCGTATACACGGTCTCGGCGCGAAAACCCGGCGGCAATTTAATGGCGCCGATGGCTTCCCCGTAGACAAACGACGAGGGAATTGCCAGGGCGGTGGATAACGCCAAAGCGACGGAAAATTGTCGGCTTGCAGAGCAGGCCCAAGGCATAGTTTCAGCGCCTCAAGGAATCGGAAGGTCAACCAGATGAGCGTCCGGCCTGCGGGTCTCCGCACGGCATGCGGCGGCAGCGGCACGCACCTGATGATATTACACGCGGCAATCGGAAGAAAGGAATATCCCTCCCGCAGACTTCTGGCGGACAGCGCGGACGCCTTCGACTCGCCTCAACATCCAAAGCCAGCCGTGCCGCCGCGACCGGCAGAATTCATCAGCCTGTGGCCGTGCAATCGTCAATGGCGCCTCGGGGCGCCGCCGCTAGAATTAGAGCGTCCCCGCCAGCTTGCCCCGACGTCGCCCTCCCCCCGGCAGCCGTTTCTGCTCCTTCCGCCGAATTCGTAGTGCCATGCCGCTGTCAACTGGATTCTTACGCCGTCCAGCGGCGGGATTTGCGCTGCTCGCGACGGCGCTAGCGGCATGGGCGGCCGGCGACTGGTACTGGTCGTTTCCGCGCGAGGCGCTGCACCAGGCCCGCTACGTCGGGCGCCAGTCCTGCATCGCCTGCCACCAGATCGCGGCCGCGGCGTGGGCTGGGTCCGACCACGACCGCGCCATGGAAGTCGCCAGCGATGACACGGTCTTGGGCGACTTCAACAACGCCCAATTCTCGCGATTCGACGAGCGGACGCGCTTCTTCCGCGCTGGCGAGAAGTTCATGGTCAACGCCGAAGGCCCCGACGGCCAGTACCGCGACTACGAAATCAAGTACACCTTCGGCATTTGGCCGCTGCAGCAGTACATGGTCGAACTGCCCGGCGGGCGCCTGCAAGTGCTGCGGGTCTCGTGGGACGTCGAAAAGAAGGAATGGTTCTACGTAGCCCCGGCCGACGCGCAGGACGCCCGTATCGCCGCCGGCGATCCCCTGCACTGGACTGGGCTGGCGCAGAATTGGAACACCATGTGCGCCGAGTGCCACACGACCGACTACCGCAAGAATTACGACCTCGCGACCAACTCATAACATTCTTCCTTCAAGGAAATTGACGTCAGTTGCGAAAGTTGCCACGGCCCGGGGAGCCTGCACGTCGAGCTCGCCGAAAGTGGCTCGCTGTTCTGGGATCGCAAGGTGAAATACGGACTGACCAACGTCCTCAAGGGCGCGACGGGCAAGCGCCAGATGGACTCCTGCGCCCCCTGCCACTCGCGACGAGCGATCATCCACGCCGACTATCGCGCCGGGGACGCGTTCCTCGACCATTTCGAGCCCTCGCTGTTGTACGACGGCCTGTACCATGCCGACGGACAGATCCTCGACGAAGTGTTCGAGTACGGCTCGTTCACGCAGAGCAAAATGTACCACCAGGGCGTCCGCTGCACGGACTGCCACGATCCTCACTCGCTCAAGCTGAAGTACCAAGGCAACCGGCTGTGCGCCCAGTGCCACCAGCCCGGCAAGTACGACGGCGCGGGGCACCATCATCACGCCGGCGCCGCCCCCGGCGCGCCCGAGACCCTGTGCGTAACCTGCCACATGCCCGAGAAGGTCTACATGGGCATCGATGGGCGGCGCGACCACAATATTCGAATCCCCCGGCCGGACCTGACGCGCACGATCGATTCGCCCAACGTCTGCCAACGGTGCCACGCCAAAGAGGGCGAAGACGCCCAGTGGGCGGCCGACGCAATCGTGAAATGGTATGGAAGCAAGCGCCCGGACGACCCGCATTACGCGCCGGCCATCGACGCCGCACGCCGCGGCGCCCCCGAAGCCGCCGAGTTGATCCACGGCGTCCTGCGGCGCGATTCAACCCCCGACATCGTACGGGCGACCGTCGTCGAATTGCTCGCCAACTACCCGGGGCCCGAAAGCCAGCGGCTGCGGATCGACGCACTTAAGCATGCCAACCCGCTGGTGCGGGCCGCCGCCGTACGGTCCTTCGCCGCCCACTTCAGCGATTTGGATAATCAAATTAAGCGGTTGCGCGAGCCGGCGCGTACCGATTCGACCGCGTCGATCGCCCTTGGGCAACTCCTTCGCTCGCTCGCGCAACTCGTCCAGCAGGTCGCCCCCAAACTCGACGACGGGGTGCGGAGCGTACGGCTGGCGGCGGCCAGTGCGCTGGCCTCCAGCGCCGATGAAATCCAGAAGCTGGGTTTCCGCAATGCACTGGAAAAAGCGATCGCCGAATACCGCGCCGCCCAGTCCCTCCACCTGGATCGGGCTCAATCCAATCGCAACCTCGGCGCCCTCGACGTCCGCTTGGGTCAGGAGGCTGCGGCTATCCAGTCGTTTCGCACGGCAATTCGCCAAGAACCCTACCTGACCGGCCCGCGGACAGAGCTGGCGCAACTGCTGGCCGAAGTGCTGGCCGACCCCGCGCAGCGCGACGTCGTCCAGCAAGTTGGCGCCAGCGAGGACGAAGTCCAGCGGCTTCGCGAACAAGAGGTAGACCTGCTGGAGCGAGACTATCACTTGTTGCCCCAGGACGCGTCGCCTCGATTTCAGCGGGGCCGGCTGCTCTACCTCCTTGGCCGCATCGATGAAGCCCGCCAGGCCCTGGCCAGGGCTTGCCGCCTGGCGCCGGACAACTACGAATACTGGATGTGGCTAGCCCTCATTTGCGAGAAACAGCAGCGCTGGGAGGAGGCTGCCGGAGCCCTGATCGAAATGCGTCGCCTCCGACCTGAGGCGCTGGAATGGCAAGGCATCCGCGCACGGATGCGCGAGTCGATGCGCCAGCAGGGCCTCCTTCCCCAAGCGGGTGCGGCCGATGCAAAGTCCCCCACAGCGCCGCCCCCGACGCCCGCCTCGGCCGCCGCCACCGCCGATCCTACGCCGCAGCCTCAGCCCCCGACGCCCGCGCCCCCCGGCACGCCCGGCCGCAAGGCCGAGCCCGAAATGAAGGACTAACCAGGGCTTCATGGCACGCGGCCAACAAAGTCTGTTCGACGTCACGCCCGAACCGTGGGACCTCGACGCCGCCGAGCTGCAGACGGTGGCGTCGGTCGTATTTCCCACCGGACCGGAGGGACCGTTCGATTACGACGTCCCCGACCAGTTCAACGACCCCGGCGCCCCGCATACGCTGGTCGAGCCCGGACGGCGCTTGCGCGTCCCCTTCGGGCGCGGCGAGCGAACCGCGCTAGGCTATTGCGTCGACGTCGCCCCGAAGCGGGCCGGCGGGCGCCGCCTGAAGTCTATCCTCGGCGTCGTCGACGCGCAGTCTCTGCTGTCGCCAGCCATGCTGCGACTGACGCGCTGGATGGCCGACTATTATCTTTGCCCCTGGGGACAGGTCCTCGAGGCGGTGGTGCCGGCGGGCGTGCGCGACAGGGCCGGCACGCGCCAAGTGCGGCTGTTAGTTCCGATCGAAGGCGCCATCCAGCGATTCGAGGAGCTTAAGCTGCGATCCAAACAGCAGCGCCGTGCTCTCGAATTGCTGGCCGCCAGCGAGGAGCCGCTGCTGCCTGCCGAATTGGCCCAGCGCACTGGCTGCAGCGAAGCGCCGATCCGAGCCCTGGTGAAGCGGCGGCTGGTCGCTACGCGACCTTCGCGCGCCGCCACGGGCCGCACCGCGCCCGCCGTTCCGCGTCCGCTCGAAGGGCGGCCGGAGGCCGCTCGTCCGCTGAGCCTCAACGCCGACCAGCAGGCGGCGCTCAACCGCATCGTTACAGCCCTCGACGGCGGCGCCGCCGCGGGGCTGCTGCTGCACGGCGTCACCGGCAGCGGCAAGACTGAGGTCTATCTGCGGGCCATCGAGCACGTGGCCAGTTTTGGCCGCCAGGCCGTCGTTCTGGTACCGGAGATAAGCCTCACCCCGCAGACGGTCCGCCGTTTCCAGGAGCGGTTCAGCCGCGTCGCCGTACTGCACAGCCATCTCTCGGACGTCGAGCGCCACCAGCACTGGCAACGAATCGCCCGGGGCGAGGTGGAGGTGGTTGTCGGCGCCCGCAGCGCCGTCTTCGCGCCGACGCCGCATCTGGGCCTGATCGTCATCGATGAAGAGCACGAAACGACCTTCAAGCAGGACATCGCCCCGCGATACCACGCCCGCGAGGTCGCGTGGCAGCGGGCGCAAGCCGAACGGATCCCGCTGGTGCTCGGCAGCGCGACGCCGTCGCTCGAATCGTGGCAGCGGGCGCTCACGGGCGAATTCGATCTGATATCGCTCCCTCAGCGCGTGATGAATTTGCCGATGCCCCACGCGATGACCGTCGATTTGCGCGATCCCGGGCCAACGAAATTCGGCGGAGGCGCCATCACTCGCCCGCTCTTGCAGGCGATGCATCATGCCCTTCGCGACGGCGGTCAAGTGATTCTGCTGCTCAACCGCCGCGGGTTTTCAACGCACATCCAGTGCCCGGCGTGCGGCTTCGTGCTGAAGTGCGAACACTGCGACCTGGCGCTGACCTACCATCGCGCGCACGCCGCCGCGCTCTGTCACTACTGCGATTACGAAACGCCCCCGCCGGCCCGCTGCCCGGACTGCCAATCGTCCGCCATCCGCTACAACGGGCTCGGCACCCAGAAGTTGGAAGCGGAGGTGAAGGCCCGATTTCCCCAGTACGTCTGCGCAAGGATGGACGTCGATTCCACCCGCCAGCGCGGCAGCCACGACAAGCTGCTGTCGGCCTTCCAGCGGCGCGAAATTCAGGTCCTTCTGGGCACGCAGATGATTGCCAAGGGACTCGACTTTCCCAATGTCACGCTGGTCGGCGTCGTGAACGCGGATACGGCGCTCCATTTACCCGATTTCCGCGCCGCCGAACGGACGTTCCAACTGGTCGCCCAAGTCGCCGGCCGCACCGGTCGCGGCCGGCGCGGCGGCCGGGTGCTCGTACAAACGCTCAATCCCGAACACCCGGCGATTGCAGCCGCCGTGCGGCACGACTTCGCCCGCTTTGCCCGACATGAGCTTCGCGTCCGCCAAGCCGGCAACTACCCGCCGTTTGCGGCGATGGCGCGAATCGTGGTTCGCGGGCCGGGGGAAGCGAGCGCCCGCGAATCGGCCGCCCATCTGAGGGACCGGATCGAGCGTTCCGTCTCCAAGCACGCCGCGACCGCAGGGGTGCGGATACTCGGCCCCGCCGTGGCGCCCATCGCCAGGCTTCGGGGCGACTTCCGATTTCACCTGCAACTCCACGGCGGCTCTTCCGAACTGCTCAATCGGGTCATCCGAGACGCCCAAAGCGGCTACGTCACGCCGCCCGGCGTCCGCTGGATCGTCGACGTCGATCCCTGGGACATGCAGTGACCCTGGGTCGCGACAGTGCGGCGGCCGTCGCTTGGCCTACTGCACTTGGCCGCGTTTGCAACGCCGCCTTACAATGCAGCGAAGCGCCGCGCTTGCCCGCGCTGCGCACGCCTCCTTTGCGTCCAACGTCTTCGCACACAGCGCCATGAGCTACCGCAGTCTAAAACGCGCTCTTGGCGAGACGAACATCGAGCGAAAATGCCGCTTGCTGTTCGGCACCTGCCTGTTGGTGCTGATCTCCGGCAGCTTCTGGTGGTACGGCGCCGCGACCGACCGCATTCTCTACGGCCATCTGAACCGCTTCGTCGGCAAGGCGCTGGTCAACTCGGCGATGCTCGAAGCCCATAAGAGCCTCCTCAGCAAGAGCGTCGCCAACGACTGGGACATTGAAGAGAAAACCAACGAGTCGCTAGCCGACCTGTTCCGCAGCCGGGAGTTCACCTGGGACACGCTGTACCCCAAGAATCCTGCCAATGCCAATCGGCCGCGCCAGCGCTACGAACTCGATTGGATGGCCGAGTGGAGCAAGTTCGCCGAAGAATTGCGGGCCCGGGAAGGCGTCAGCGACGAGACGATCGAAGCCGCCTTCAACGATCCCGATAACCAGCTCTGGCGCGAAGGGCCCGGCGCCAGCAGCACGTCTTACGTCTACTACCAACCCGTATTCGCCAAGCAGCGCTGTATCGGGTGCCACAAAGTCAAAGGAATCAACCCCTTCCTCCCCGACCTTAAAGCCGGCGATTTGATGGCGGTCTTCCGCGTAGGCATGGACACCAAGGATACGCAGTACGCCCAGGCGGCGAACCGCTCCCTCCTGTTAGCGCTCGGCGTGCTGACGGTATTCGTCGCCATGTTCGCGATGTGGTTCATCGTGCGGTACGTCATCGTCAAGCCGCTGGTCCACCTCCGCGACGTCAGCGACGCGGTCCGCCGCGGCGACGTCGAGCAACGGGCCGTCATCCACACCGGCGACGAGTTCGAGGAACTGGGCGCCGCCTTCAATCGCATGCTGCGGCAGCTCCTCCGGCAGCAGGACGAACTGCGCAGCGTCAACGGCGAGCTCGACAATAAGATCGACGAGCTGGCCCAGGTTAACATGCGGCTATTCGAGTCGAACCAGGTGAAAAGCGACTTTCTGGCCACGGTCAGCCATGAGCTGCGCACCCCGCTCAACAGCATCCTCGGCTTCAGCGATCTCTTGGCCAAAGGCAAATCGCTCGATGACAAACAGCGCCGCTACGCCGCCAATATCGAGCGCTCCGGCCGGCAGTTGCTCGACATGATCAACGATATTCTCGACCTGGCGAAGATCGAGAGCGGCCGCATGGAGGTCCGTCCCAGCGAGTTCGACATCGGCGCAGTGATCCTCACGCAAACCGACCTCGCGCGACCCCTGAGCGAGAAGAAGCAGATCGAGCTGGATTGCGAGATCGCCCCCGGCCTGCCCCCCATTCGCCAGGATCGCGGCAAGATCGAGCAGATTCTCAACAACCTGCTGTCCAACGCCATCAAGTTCACCCCCGATGGCGGCCGGATTCACGTCTCCGTGCGCCGCGATCGCCGCGGCGACTTGCGGTTGTCGGTCGTCGATACGGGCGTCGGCATCAGCGAGTCGGAACAGGTGGCCGTCTTCGAAAAGTTCCGTCAGGGCTCCAATGTGCTGGCCGGCGGCAACGCCATGACCCGCGAATACTCCGGCAGCGGCCTGGGGCTGTCGATCGTCCGCGAGCTTTGCCGATTGCTCGGCGGCGACGTGACGCTCGAAAGCGAGCTGGGCAAGGGAAGCGAGTTTACGGTCATTCTTCCTTGGATCGTGGCCGAGCCGACGCGGATCGAGTCGCCGCTGGCCGAGGAACTGCGGCAACTCGCCAAGTCCCGCAGCGACGGCCCCCTGGTCGCGGGCAACGGGGCCCCTAAGATGGACGCCATCGATGCAGCGGCCGGCCGCTGAGCGATTCCATGCGGCCCCTCCCTGCGTCCCCCACGGGCACAGCCGCGTCGCAGGCAGGTTGGGGCTCGTTGCGCCGCGCCTTTTTCGCTGCAATCGTTGTCCCCAAACGCCGAGCCCCTCGCCATGCCGACTGCTGCGCCGCCTGAAGTCCAGCTCTACACCGACGGCGCCTGCAGCGGCAATCCCGGCCCCGGCGGATGGGCCTTTCTGCTGCTTCATCCCGCTACGGGGAAACAGCTCGAACGCTCCGGCGGCGAGCCGCAAACTACGAACAACCGCATGGAACTGATGGCGGTCATCGAAGGCCTCTCGACGCTCAAACGCCCGACGCGCGTCGAGCTGTTCACCGACAGCGTCTACGTCGGCAAGGGGCTGATGGAATACATGCCCAAGTGGAAGGCCAACGGCTGGCGGCGCAAAGAGGGGTCGAAGTTCCTGCCCGTCAAGAACGAAGAGCTGTGGCGAAAGCTCGACGAGCTCGTCGCCCGACACCAGCTCAAGTACACCCGCGTCGCAGGCCATAGCGGGCACGTCGAGAACGACCGGGTCGATGAGCTGGCGGTGGCGGCGTATCAGAAGTTCCTGCGGCGGCGTTGAACTCGCCTAGGCGACGACCGAAACGCCTCCCTCCCGGCGCAGCGCTCCGGCCGACTTCGGCTCGGTTAGAATGGCGTTATGGAATCACGCTCCGAAACGCCCGCC
Organism: Pirellulales bacterium; assembly: GCA_020847515.1. GTDB lineage: Bacteria > Planctomycetota > Planctomycetia > Pirellulales > Lacipirellulaceae > Lacipirellula. The sequence goes on from JADLBW010000269.1 coordinate 11,821, forward strand.
GCCGACTCGCCTGGCGGCGACGCCAGGCGCCGGCTGTCGACCCCCGCAGAGTTCATTCGCGGCGTCGGCGCTGGCCGCGCCGAGCTGCTCAAGCGGTTAGGCGTCCGCACCGCCAGCCATCTGCTGTTCAACTTTCCGCGCGACTAGCAGGACCTGTCCGACGAGCGCACCATCGACCAGCTCGAAGAGGGACGTTCGCAGAGCGTCCGCGGCATCGTCCAGGAAGTCGGCGCCACGTCCAGCGGCTTCGGCAAGAGCCGCGTCTCGGTGCTCATCGCCGACGGCGCCGGCCACCTGCGGGCGACCTGGTTCAACCAGCCCTTCATGCGCGAGAAGTTTCGCGAGGGGCAGCACGTGCTGTTCACGGCGACCCCGCGGCTGCGCGGCATGATGTGGGAGATGACCCACCCGCAGACGACTTTCCTGGCCGACGAAGAGGCCCCGCTGGAAACGAAGCTGCTACCCGTTTACAGCCTCACCGAGGGGTTGTCGCAGTTCCACCTGCGACGCATCGTCCGGGCGGCGGTCGACCAGTTCAGCGGCGAGCTGGAAGAGGTCTTTCCGCCGGCGCTCTTGAAGCGGTACCGCCTCATGCCGCTGGTCGACGCGGTGCGCGCGATTCACCTTCCCGCCGATCGTGACGAGCTCGCTCGGGCCCGCCGGCGGTTTGTCTTTCAGGAGCTGTTCGTGCTGCAACTGGCGCTGTCGATTCGCCGCAGCGAGCAGCGGGCCCTGAAGGCCTACGAGCTGCCCGTCACGGCGCGGATCGACTCCCGCATCCGCCGGCTGTTGCCGTTTGAACTTACCGAGAGCCAGAGCGCGGCCATCGCCGAAATCTCGGCCGATATGGCGCTCGACCGACCCATGAACCGCCTGCTGCAGGGCGACGTCGGCAGCGGCAAGACAATCGTCGCGCTCTTTGCGATGCTCGCCTGCGTCGCGCACGGACGCCAGGCGGCGTTGATGGCGCCGACCGAAATCCTCGCCCGCCAGCACGCCGACACGCTGGCCAAACTGCTCGAAGCTAGCCGCGTGCGCTGGGCGCTGCTGACTGGCGGAGTGGCCAGAGGCGAACGCGCGCAGCTCCTGGCCGACGTCGCCGCCGGCCAGATCAGCGTCGTCATCGGCACCCACGCAGTCGTGCAAGAATCGGTCGCGTTTAAGGAACTCGGCCTGGTCGTGGTCGACGAGCAGCACAAGTTCGGCGTCCGCCAGCGCTCCGCCCTGCGGCAAGGCGATATCGCCCCCCACTACCTCGTGATGACCGCCACGCCCATCCCCCGAACGCTCAGCATGACGCTCTTTGGCGACCTCGACGTCTCGACGCTCCGCATGCTTCCCTCGGGCCGACAGGTCGTAAACACGTACTTGGTCGAGCCCGACCACGAGCCTCGGTGGTGGCACTTCGTGCGCGAGCGCCTCCGCGAGGGACGGCAGGCGTTCGTCGTGGCGCCGCTGGTCGACCAGTCGGAGAACGTCTCGGCGCCCAGCGTCGCCGAGGCCTTCGAGCGGCTGACCAACGGCGAGCTGCACGCCTTCCGCCTGGGAGTGCTGCACGGCCGGATGAGCTCGGCCGAGAAGCAGCAGATGATGGCCGACTTCCGCAGCGGCGCCGTCCAGGTGCTGGTGAGCACTACGGTCGTCGAAGTCGGCGTCGACGTCCCCAACGCCTCGATCATGACCGTCGTCGGCGGCGATCGTTTTGGCCTGGCCCAGCTTCACCAGCTTCGCGGCCGCGTGGGCCGCGGCTCGCGGGCCGGCTATTGCGGCATCCTCATGGGCGAAGTGAACGAGGCGGCCCGCGAGCGGCTTCAGGCGTTCGCCGCTTCGAACGACGGCTTCGCCCTGGCGGAACTCGACTTCGAGCTACGCGGCCCCGGCGACCTGTTCGGCGCCCAGCAGCACGGCCTGCCGCCGCTGCGGATCGCCAGCCTGCAGACCGATCGCGACCTCCTGGAGGAGGCCCGGCGCGAAGCGCAGCTACTGGTCGCCGACGATCCACAGTTGAAACACGCCGACAACGCCAGGCTCCGGCAGCAGATGATGACCCGCTACGGACGGGCGCTCGAACTGGGCGACGTGGGCTAAGAAATTCCCCTCCCTCGAAGGGAAGGGGCCAGGGGAGGGATTAATTCGCTCAACGCACCCTCCATCACCCAGCACTCTCAGCGAGCCGCTCGGTTAATCCCCGCGGCCTGGTCCCCCTAGGCGTGCACGGGTCCTCTTCAGCGGAAGCTGCATTCCCGTTGCGTGGTCGTCGCGTACCCGCTGCGCACTGGCAAAACGCCGCTTGCACCCCGACCTGGACGACGTGCGCTGAAGCGCCGCAGGCGCAGGTCCGGCTTACTGGCCCGATAGCTCCTTGGCCCGTTCCACCAGCTTGACGAACTCCTGGCGATAGCCGCGCCCGTCGCGGCCGAGGGCCGATTGGGCGATCTCCTGCACGGCCGCGTAGGTGGCGTTGCCCTTGTACTGCGAGCCCCGCAGCAGCATGCCGAAGCTGGCCACCGCCGAGGCGAACTTGAAATCCTCGCTCGCCCCGGCGAAGTCCTGTCCGCCGTCGGTCACGGGGAACTCGAGCTTCGTGCTCGCGTCGCCGTCGGGGGCCTTGTAGCGGATTTTAAGCGTTAGCAGCTCGTCGGCGAACTCGGTCGCCTCGTCGCGCTCTTGCTCCCCGCCTTCGCCCGCGACGCCTTCGGCCGTTGCCGGCGTAGCGGCGCCGTATTTCAGCTCGTCAACGCCCGCCGCATCGACCTTCCCCCCGGCGGGAACCACTTCATACAACGCTGTCACCGTGTGGCCCGCGCCAATCTCGCCGGCGTCCTTCTTGTCGTCGTTGAAATCCTCGGCCGCCAGCATCCGGTTCTCGTAGCCGATGAGCCGATAGCCGGCCGCCTTGGCCGGATTGAATTCGATCTGGATCTTCACGTCCTTCGCGATCGTCACCAGCGTGCCCGACAGCTCTTGGACGAGCACCTTGCGGGCCTCGCTCTGCGAGTCGACGTAGTGATAGTTGCCGTTTCCCTTGTCGGCGATCTGCTCCATCATCGCGTCGTTGAGATTGCCGCGACCGAAGCCCCGCACCGTGAGGAAAACGCCCGTTTCCTTGGCCTGTGCCTCGGCCATCCGTTCCAGTTCGGCCGGGCTGGTGACGCCGACGTTGAAGTCGCCGTCGGTGCAGAGGATCACCCGGTTCACGCCCCCCTTAATGAAGTTGTCGGCCGCGACGCGGTAGGCGAGCTGAATACCGGCGCCCCCCGCCGTCGAGCCGCCCGCCTTCAATTGGTCAAGCGCGGCCATGATCTTCGACTGATCCGTTCCCGGCGTGCTCTCCAGCGCCAGCCCTTCGCTGGAGGCGTAGACGGCGATCGCCACGCGATCGTTTTCGCCCAGCTCGCGCGTGAGCATCCGCAGGCCCTCCA
>JADLBW010000270.1 GCA_020847515.1 Pirellulales bacterium
AGTATCACTACCGGCTGCCCCCCCTTCGCCACCAGGAGTGCGTTCTGCGCCCTCTTGCTATGGATGCTGGCCGCTGCTAGCGCCGTTGCCCAAACCGCCTGGTACGAAGGTTTTGAAGGCCCCGAGAAGAGCTGGGCGGCCGCCGGCGGCGACGGAGTGTACCGTATTGAATTGCACAAGCGGGTGCAGGGAGAGGCTCGCACGGGCCAAGGCTGCGAGCGGCTGCGAGTCGCTGCTGCATCGGGCACCTACGTGTACCTTGCCCATAGCGCCGGCCAGGCGCGAGTGATCGACGAGTTGGCGATCTCGGTGCAGCTAAAGTGCGACCGGGGCGGGCCGCAACTGCTGGCCCGAGTGGTTCTGCCGCGGAGTGTCGATCCGCAGACCGGGCAGCCGATGACCGTGCTCGTCCGCGGCGGCGCGTACGAGTCGATCGGCCGCTGGCAAGCATTGCGGCTGGACGGGATTCCGCTGCGGTTGGGGCGACAGCTTCGCGTGCTTCAGTCGCAAGCGACCGCCCAACTCGACCCCCGCGAGGCCTATATCGATGCCGTGCTGTTGAACGTCTACGGCGGTCCGGGCGTGACCAATATCTGGATCGACGATCTCGACATCGCCGGGCATGTGCAGGCGGAAGCCCAAAGCACGCCCGCTGTTGCAGGCGACGTGCCGTCGTGGTCGCATCAGAATACCTCGCTTGCCGCGCCTCCCGCTGCGGTGGTCAGCGCCCGCGGACGGAGCGTGCTGTCGCGGTCGGTGCTGCTGGTCGACGGCAAGCCGGCGTTCATCCGGGCGATCGAGCATCGCGGGGAACCACTGGCGGAACTGAGGCGGTTGGGGTTCAACGCGGTCTGGCTGGCGGGGATGCCGACAGCCGACCTGCTGGCCGAAGCCAGACGACAGGGCATTGGCCTGATCGCGCCCCCACCCCGGCCACAATCGCCGCTATTGCCGGGCGACCCGGTTCCTGCGCTAGCGCCGATCGCCCCTGCCTACGACGCGGTGCTCGCTTGGGACATGGGGAGCGGGTTGACGGAGGAGCATCTCGACGCCATTCGGGAATGGTCGGCCCAGGTGAAGGCGGCGGACCACCGGCAGGGGAGGCCCCTAATCTGCCGTGCAGAGAGCGAGCTGCGGTCCTACAGCCGTTGCGTTGATTTGCTTCTGACCGGCCGCTCTCCTTTGGGCAGCAGCCTGGAGCTGACGGATTATGGAACGTGGCTTCGCCAGCGCCCGCGGCTGCCGCTACCGGGCACGCCGCTTTGGACGACGATCAAGACGCAACCGGTTGATCAGGTCGTCGAGCAGTGGCAAGCTCTGGGGGCTGCAGCCGGGCAGCCGGAGGGCTTTTCGAGCGAACAGCTTCGGCTGCTGGTTTACACGGCGGTCACGGCCGGTGCCCGGGGGTTGCGGTTCGAGTCGCGGTCGCCGCTCAGCGCCGACGACGTTCCCACGCGGCGCCGGGCAGCGATTCTCGAACTGGTGAACGCTGAACTCGGACTCATCGAGCCCTGGCTGGCGGCCGGGAGTTACGTCACCACGGTGCCGAGCAGCGAACCGGGGGTGGTGGCGGCGGTGCTCGAGGCCGATCGGGCCAAGCTGGTGGTGCCGATTTGGACTGCGCCGGGGTCGCAGTTTGTGCCGGGGCAGTCGGCAGGCACAACGATCTCCTTCGTGGTGCCGGGGGTACCCGAATCGAGCGACGCGTACCTGTTGACGCCCGGTCAATTGCAGCCGATTCGGCGAAAGCGCGTGGCGGGGGGAAGGCGGATCACGATCGACGAATTCAGCCTGACGACGCTGGTTGTGCTCACGCAGGACCCGCTCGTGGTCAGCGACCTGTCACAGCGATCGGCGCAGGCGGCGCGCCGCGCCAGCGAGTTGTCGCGGAATCTGGCGGTCGACAAGCTGGAACAGGTTGAGTCGGTGCTTCAGCGGTTGGGACAAACGGCGCCGGCGAGCGCGGCGGGGGTTTCGTCGCCGCAGGTTTCGCGGGCCTTTATGACCGCCCGTCAATCGATCCAGTCGAGCGACGGTTTCCTGGCGGCGCGGAACTGGTCGGCGGCCTACCTGCATGCCGAACGTGCGATGCGTCCGTTGCGGATGCTGGAACGCGAGTACTGGCTGGCCGCGGTTCGGCCGTTGACCTCGCCGGTGGCGGCCTCAACCGCGGTGGGATTCAACACGCTGGTCGAACACTGGGCAGTGCTGGAGCGACTGCGTTCGTCGGGATATGGTCCCAATCGTCTGCCGGCGGGGGAGTTTGAAGATCTTACCGCGATGATGCAGGCAGGCTGGGCCCACTTCCAGCATTCGGCCGCCGGGATCGAGGCCGGAGCCGATCTGGCACCGGTGGCGGTCCGCTCCGGCCACTCGGGCCTGCGCCTCAGTGCCCGGCCGGCCGAGGCCGACACGGGCGTCGACCTGGTGGAGACGCCGCCGGTGTGGATGACAAGTCCGCCGGTGCCGGTCGAGGCGGGCGCGCTGGTAGCCATCCATGGGTGGGTGCAGATTCCCACGGCGATCACCGGGAGCGTGGACGGGCTGATGATTGTGGACTCGATTACCGGCGAGGCGCTGGCCGAGCGGATTGGAGAGACGATGGGCTGGCAGGAGTTCACGCTGTACCGGGCTGCGCCGCGATCCGGAACGATGACCGTCAGCTTCGTGCTTTCCGGATTGGGGGAAGTGTGGCTCGACGACGTGACCGTTCACACGGTCGAACGGGCAGTGGTCGAGACCGCATCGCGGCGCTGACTGATGGCCGTGATAGCTGGTGCTTTCCGGTCCTGGAGGTCGAGGCCGTGGAGGCGTCCCCCCGTTGATGCGCAACAACAAACGCAGTGTTGAATTGGGAGCGTCGCGGGGTGCGGCTGCAAGTGCAAGGGGCGATGGGGTTTCGCACGTGGGACGCGGACGCAAGTGGCTGCGCCTTGTGAGGGGTGTGTTGAAGTTCGCGCATGCTCGTCGCCGGGTGGGGGGTGTTTTCACACAGGGCGCCGCGCGCGGAGAGATCGCGACCAGGCGGGACTGGTTGAGACAAGGGCGGTTTGTCAAAGAACTGGGAGGCGATCACCAACGCGCGAATCGCGAAAGCAGGCCGCGAAACGCCCGGCGGATCTCGCCTCGGTCTCTGAACATAATTATACTATAACGTGGACAGGTGTGCAATACCTCTTCTTGAGCGGGCGCAAAATCTCTGGAGGGGCTACTTGAGTCCGGCGGCCCTTTGCTCCGCCTCCTGGAGGGATTTGGCGAGCTGGCGTTTCAGGTCGGCAATGGTGCCGGCGTGCTCGGTTTGGGAGGCGAGGTTGGTGAACTCTTGGGGGTCGGACTGGTGGTCGTAGAGTTCCCGGCCCTGGCGGCCGCCATCCCATTCAATGTAGCGCCAGCGCTCGGTGCGGATCGAGTAGCCCATTACGGGCCCCTGTTGCGGGCGCGGCGGGGTGGGCTGGGCAGCGCGCTTCGCCTGACGCTGGTTCGGTTGCCGCGGCGGCGCCCGCCGGACCTGGGTTACGGCCAAGGGCTTGAATTCGGCCGCGGGGTCTTCCAATAGCGGCCGCAGGCTCGCGCCGGCGAGGTAGTCGGGAGCCTTCAGGCCGCAGAGATCGGCAAGGGTCGGGTATACGTCAACGAGTTCTACCACGCGGGACGAGGCCTTGCCGTTGCCCTTCGCGCCGGGTGCGGCCACGATCAGAGGAATGCGGGCCGACTCCTCGAAGGTCGACATCTTCTGCCACAAACCGTGCTGATAGAGG
>JADLBW010000271.1 GCA_020847515.1 Pirellulales bacterium
CCGCCGCTCGAGCCAACCGGAGACCGTCGTCCAAGGGGGGAGCCTGCCTGACTGCACGCCACGCTTGTGTTGCGCTGCGCCCATGATTGGAGGGCCGCATCGCAGCGTCTGCATGCTCTCCCCGTGATGCGACCGTCGGTTGCCGCGTAGTGGCTTTACGGCTGCGCGCCGGCCCCCGGGAAGCGGTGCGAAGGCGACGGTTGGAGCGACTTGGCCAAGTCCTCCAATTTAACGACTTTCGCCAATCTCCGGGTGCTTGCACTGCCGATGACCTTACATGACAGCGGAGGATCAGACGGACCTGAACCGAAGCGAGCATGCAGTTTTATCCGAGCCCCCCGACCCAGGCGATTGCTGGTGCGCCCACGACCCCGATTGGCGGCGGAAAGGGATAGTTAACGCCGACTTGGCGCGCACTTGCAGTACCGCGACGAGGGCCGCCCCCCCGGGCCGCACGTTCTAGTGGAAAACGTGCACCCAACGAGCGTTCACGCAAGTCATTTTTGGAGTACCCGTGATGAAGGTCTTTACTACAGGTCAGGTCGCTAAGATCTGTAAGGTGGCTCCCCGCACGGTCAGCAAATGGTTTGACTCGGGCCGACTCAAGGGCTACCGCATCCCCGGCTCCCAGGACCGGCGGATTCCCCGCGAGTACCTGATTCGCTTCCTCAAGGAGCACGGCATGCCGCTGGGCGACCTGGAGGACGAAGCGATGGCCAAGGTGCTGATCGTCGCCCAGGACCAGGTGCTAATTGAGAACCTCAAGCGCGAGCTGCCGCCCGAGCGTTCCTTCCGCACCTCGACCGCTGCCAGCGGATTCGAAGCCGGCATTCAGGCCGAAAGCTTCCATCCCGACTGCATCGTGGTCGATTTCTCGATCGGTCAGCTCGAGGCCCTGCAGATCTGCCAGAATCTGCGCCGCAGCGCCGATTTCGCCGAGACGGTGCTGATCGCGCTGCTGCCGGACGACGGCTCGACGATCAGCTTTGACCGGTCCGCCATTAACGAGACGTTCAAGAAGCCGTTCGACGCCGCCCTGCTGGCCGAACGCCTCCGAACGCTCGTCGGCGCCAAGAAAGAGTTGGTTTAGACGCACCGCTGCATGCTCGGGCGTGAACGAACGCCTTAGTCCGCCAGAGCCGGCCCGCCGGGCCTGCTCGCCTCAGGCAAACCACCGGCGCAAGCTGCGAGCCGCTGGCTCGCTCGACCGCCGATAATGATTTGGGGCTGTTGAACGATTCAACAAGCGCCGACCGCTGCCAGGACTCCCGCCTAGCACGGCTCGGCCCCCCTCGATCTCAAGACCCCGTCGGCGCTTGGCCGGCGGGGTCTTTCTGTTGCGCGCGGGGCCCATCGAGGCCAAGTTGGCGCCGATCCGACAGTCGGCGTGGCGGGTTAACGGCTTGGCAAATGTCGAGCCGGGCGCGCCGATCGCCGGTCCGCCAGGATTATTCCGGCACGACGTTTCCGGCCGGACTGGCTGCAGGCTGATACTCGACGTACAGCTATCATTCCGTAGAATGATGTCGTTGAAGCGTTGCGCCTCGCCTCCCCGCCCGTCGCGGCGGCCGTCTCCGTGTGTGCCGCCTGATGACGTCCCTGACCCACTTCGACGACGAAGGCGCAAGCCGCATGGTCGACGTGGGCGACAAGCCGACCACGCGGCGCAGCGCCCGGGCCAGCAGCCTGGTGCGGATGCAGCCCGCCACGCTGGCGGCCATTTGCGACCGCCGCATCGCCAAAGGGGATGTCCGCGAAATCGCCCGCCTGGCTGGCATCATGGCGGCCAAGCGGACGGCCGAGCTCATCCCCCTGTGCCACCCGCTGCCGCTGGATCACGTCTCGCTGGAGATCGCGGCAGCAGGCGCCGACTCCCTTCGCATCGAAGCCCTCGTCGAGGTGGATGCCCGGACCGGCGTCGAGATGGAAGCCCTTACCGCTGTTAGCGTTGCAGCGCTTACCGTGTACGACATGTGCAAAGCGATCGATCGCGGCATGACGATTGAACGGATTCAGCTTGAAGCCAAGTCAGGCGGCGTGCGGGGCGACTTCGCCAGGGGGCCCGCGGGCGACCAGAGGACTTGAGTCTGCGACCGTCTCACGCCATGTTAATTGCCGCCGTTGGACCGCGGTTAAGCGGTGGATCTCGCCCCCAGCCAGGAAGCCATTGATGAGTCAAGTCCGCAGTTCCAAAGCCGATGCGCGAATCGCACTAAGCCGGCTTTTCGCGCCGATTGCCGACGACCTGGCCGCGGTGGACCGGCGCCTGCAGCAGGAACTGCACAACGACGACCCGTTCATCGACGAGCTGGCCCAACACTCTTTCCGCATCGGCGGAAAGCGGCTGCGACCGGCGCTGCTGCTGCTGTCGGCGCAGGCGGTCGGCCGAATTACGCCCGAGCACCATACGCTGGCGGCCGTCGTCGAAATGGTCCACACCGCTACGCTGGTCCATGACGACGTGCTGGACGAGGCCGACGTCCGCCGCCATCTCGATACCGTCAACGCCCGCTGGAACAACCAGACGAGCGTCCTGTTGGGCGACTATCTGTTCACCCATGCCTTTTACCTCGCAAGCACGCTCGACACCACCTTCGGCTGCCGCGCTATCGGCGAGGCCACCAATACCGTCTGCGAAGGCGAACTGCGGCAAACGGCCGGTAGCGGCAACTTCTGGCTGAGCCTCGACGAATATCTCCGCATCATTGAGGCCAAGACGGCCGAGCTGTGCGCCTGCTGCTGCCGGCTGGGGGCCTACTACGCCGGCGGAGACGCCATGATCACCGATCGCCTGACCGCCTTCGGCCGGAAGCTGGGCATGGCCTTCCAGATAGTCGACGACCTGCTCGACCTCGAAGGCGAAGAGCAGACGACCGGCAAATCGCTCGGCACCGACCTGGCACAGCATAAGATGACCTTGCCGCTGATCCTCCTGCGGGAGCAGTTGTCCGCCAGCGAGGCGTCGCGATTGCAGGGCCTCTATGACGAACAAGATGCCGGGCACAGCGGCCTGCTGCTGCAATGGCTGGACGAATCGGGGGCCCTCGCTCAGGCCCGGCAGACGGCCGCAGAGTACGCCCAGCACGCGATCGAGGAGCTTTCCGGCCTGCGCGACTCGGACGCCAAACGGGTGCTGGCTCAACTGGCCCGATTCGTTGTCGCTCGCAACGCCTGAGGCGGTTTGGCCCCGGTCAGCCACGCAGTTCCGCCTTCCGGCCCTCCGTGAGAATCCGCTCGACCAGCGGTTCAATTTCCACCTCGCCGGCGATATCCACGAATCGGCACTCGCTTAGGCTACGGAACCAGGCGCCCTGCCGCTTGGCAAATTGCCGCGTGCGGGTCTTGATGCGCTCGACCATCGTCGGCTGGTCGACGCGGCCCGCCAGGCAGTCGAGCGCTTCGCGGTAGCCGACCGCCTGGCTCGCGGTTCGCCCGAGGCGCCGTTGGCCGGCGGTAAGCTGCCGCACCTCGTCGACCAGGCCTCGCTCGATCATCTCCTCTACCCGCTGATTGATAAGCGCATACTGCTCCTGGCGGGGCCGGCGCAAGACGAACGCGCGGCACTGGTCTGCCGGTCGGCCGTCGTCGAATTGCAATTGCTGGTGGCTGATCGGTTCGCCGGTGGCGCGGTACACCTCAAGTGCCCGAATGAGCCGCCGCGTGTCCCGCGGATGAATCGCCGAAGCGGCCACCGGATCGATCTGCTCCAGGCGCGCATGCAGCGCCTCGCTGCCCACCGCGGCGACCTCCCGCTCGATTTCCCGGCGAAGATCCCAGTTCGCCGGCGGCCCCGCGAACAGCCCCCGCAGCAGCGCCTTTAAGTACAACGGCGTCCCCCCGACAAACAGCACTTCGCGTCCCCGCCCGCGAATCTCGGCGATCTTCGCCTCGGCCGCGTCTGCGTACTGGGCAACGCTGTAGTCTTCCTCCATGTCCAGAATGTCGATCAGATGATGCGGCACGACGGCCCGCTCGCTCGGCGTCGGCTTCGCGGTGCCAATGTCCATGCCGCGGTAGATGGCCATCGAATCGAGCGAGACAATTTCGGCCTCCAGCCGCTGGGCCAGCGCCAGCGCGATATGGGTCTTGCCGGTCGCGGTGGCGCCGGTCAAGAACCAACAATCCAGGGCGGGCAGCGTGCGATTCACGGCGGTTGCTTAGGCGCCTCTGGCGACTTAAACTACAGGGCTGCAAACCAGTTACGATTGCTTCCTGTATTGTGCGGCAGGGGCCGACTTGAGGGAAGCGTTGGCGAGGGCCCGGCTCGGCATGCGTCCGCTCGATCAACTCGTGGAAATAATCGGCCAGCGGCGCTCCGCCGGCAATACCGACAAGTCGTACACGGCCCAATTGCTCGCCGGCGGGGTGGCGAAAATCGGCCCCAAAGTGACCGAGGAAGCCGCCGAAGTCGTCGAGGCCGCCGCCGAACCGGGCGACGCCGGCCGGCTGCACACCATCCGCGAAGCAGGCGACCTGCTCTACCACCTGCTCGTACTGCTGGCAGCGCGCGATATCTCCCTCGATGAAGTCGAAGCCGAACTTGCCCGCCGCTTCGATATATCCGGACTGGAAGAAAAGGCTGCCCGCTAACCACGATTAAAGAACATCGCCGCGGTCGTATGCCGAACCTCACTCGCGCTCGTAGTCTTACTTCTGCTCATACTCCTACTCGCGTTGAGATCAAAAGCAGCGGTAGGAGTAGGTGTAGGAGTACGAGCAATGAATCTGAGTAGCAGCAGCATCCCAACACCCAAACCCTGAACTTCCCCCGCTTCTTCCATGTCCGACCACCTTCGCATCGGCATGCCCAGCAAAGGCCGCCTCTCCGAGATCTCCAGCGAGCTGCTATCGGCCGCGGGGCTGAGCTTTCGCCGCCAGGAGCGGAGCCTTTTCGCGCGCGTCCGCGACATGCCGATCGACGTCACCTTCCTTCGCACCGACGACATCCCGGTGCTCTGCGCCGAAGGCGCAATCGACCTGGGAATCACCGGCAGCGATCTGGTCGTCGAAAGCGGCGCGGTGGTTAACACTCGGCTCAAGCTGGGCGTCGGAAACTGTCGCCTCGCGCTTTGCGTCCCGGACGACAGCGGCGTCAAGCGCCCGGCCGAACTCGACGGCAAGCGGGTCGCGACCAGCTTCCCGCAAATTACTACCGGGTTCCTCGCTCAACATCGCGCGACTCCGCACATTGTTCATCTCACTGGTTCAGTCGAAGTGATGATCGCCCTCGGCGTCGCCGACGCGATCGTCGACCTGGTCGAAACCGGCAGCACGCTGGCCGCCAACCGGCTCCACGTGCTGGCCGAATTGGGCCGCTACGAGACGGTCCTCATTCAGAATCCAGCGACGCCCCACGGCCACGTCGCCGATCGCATCTGCCGCCGGCTGGAAGGGGTGGTCATCGCACGGGCGTGGTCGCTGCTGGAATACAACGTCCCGGAAGCCAAGCTGTCGGAAGCCGAGCAGATCACGCCAGGCTTCAACTCTCCCACGATCAACCGCCTGGAGCAGCAAGGCTGGTTCGCCGTCCGCGCCATGGTGAAGCGCAGCGAAGTGATCGAGGTCATGGAGCGGCTCGAACAGCTCGGCGCCACCGCCATCCTGGAAACAGCCATCAGCAACTGCCGGCTCTAACTGCGAGCGAGCGCCCGCCCCTTGTGGGCGCGCCTCTCCGACGCTCGCGCGGCGTAAACGAGCGGTACCCTTCCGCCGCCAATGCTTTTGCGTATCGCGGCCAACCAGCGCGTGCTAGCACGGCAGCGCCCTCGCCCCGCCCACTCTTGCCTTGGTGCGTGGCCGCTAGCTAAACTCCCCTGCTTTACTCATTTCTGTTCTCGGCACGCTACCGGCTTTGCACCGCATGCGACCTGCAGCGCTACTGGCCTGCCTACTGGCGCCGCTTTTCGGCTGTGCGACCCTCGCCAAGATGGCCGCCCCGTCCAACGTGCGCTCCTGGGAGGCCGATCAGGCGGTGCTCCCGTACTGCGAATTCCGCGGCCATCAGGTCGTCGCGCACAATGTCCGCTACTGCCGCTATTTCGATGAAGACACGTTCGTCGTCGAGCACGAGGACCGCACGTACGACCTGAACCAACTGCAAGCGGTCGACTTCTTCATGGTCCCGTTTGAAAACATGCCGCGGCTGGCCCATACGATGCTCAGCTTCGAGTTCGCCACGCCCGACGGTCCGCCGGAGTATCTGGCAGTGAGCATCGAGATCCGCAAGGAGCTGGGAGAGACCTACGCCGCCTGGAAAGGCTCGGCCCGCCAGTATGAGCTGATGTACGTCCTGGCTGACGAGCGCGACGTCGTCCAACTGCGCACCAACCACCGCGGCGAGAACGTCTACCGCTACCGCACCACGGCCACGCCCGATCAGGCCCGCTTGCTGCTGGTCGACGTGCTGGCCCGCGCCAACGAACTGGCCAGCCGACCGGAGTTTTACGACACGCTCGCGAACAACTGCACCACCAACCTGGTCAACCACATCAACCGCATCAAGCCGAACCGCGTGAAGTACGATTACCGCGTGCTGCTGCCGGGCTACTCCGACAAGCTGACTTACGAGGAAGGGCTCATCGAGCGCCACGGCGCCTTCGACGAAACGAAAGCCCGGGCCTATGTCAATGCCAAAGCCCTCGCTGCCGCGGGCCGCGAAGACTTTTCCCAAGCCATTCGCAAATGACGCCCCTGTTCCGAGCATCCAAACAGCCTAGCCGCGAGCGGCAGGCGTCGCCCCATTTAGCTTTCAGTCATTGATCGGTGCGGCTGAATCGGCGCCGGCGGCGAACTTCGTGGAATTGCTTGTGCCGTCGCAGTACAAGCAGTATCTTTTTCGCAGCTAATGCGGCCCGCAGTTGTCGCGACCAGGAGTAGGTAGGAATAGCGTCGCGGCGGCCGCAACGGTAAACCGTGCCCCCTCGCCGCCGATTGCTCGCATAGTTCGCCGTTTGATTCATGCGCCATCGCTAACGATATTCAGCTTACGGAGTAAGAAATGCCGACTCATCGCGTGAATAAAGGGGAAACACTTGCCAAAATCGCAATGTATTTTTACGGCGATCCGACGCAATGGAAGACCATTTACGCCGCCAACGACAAGATCATCAAGAACCCAAACCAGATTCAAGTAGGACAAGTGCTTTCTATCCCTTCTAGCTGCGATCGCCAGCGCTCGATGATGACAAACGAGGAGCAATTGAGGTGCCCCGAAAAGGGCGTGACCTACCCCATTGAATTCGAAGTCCTGGAGTTGCTCGTAGGCGCCACGGCGCTGCTCAAAGGGCTGTTCAAAGCTGGAGTCAAAGTTCTTTCCAAGAAGGCGACTCACGCCAGCGCGGACGATGTATTCAAAGCCGTGATCAATCCAAAGACGGGCAGGAAGGAATATCCGCATAGCCCATACTTGGACAAGTCGCGCCATCCCAAGGAAGTGATGGAAGAAATCAACACGAAGATTGCGCAAGAGATAAAGAACGTCGATCCACACAAGATAGGACGGCAGAACGCGGAGATTCAGCGAATCCACGACGAATTCATCAAAACCGGAAAGTGGCCTCTAAAGAACCCCCAGATGGGCGAATATCATTCGAGCTTACCCGACGCGGGACTTATACAAGCGAGAAAAGCCTACTTGGACGCGCTCAATCTCCATAGGTAACACATCTGCGCGGTCGAGCGTTTTGCGAATTACTCCCCAATAATCTTCACTAGCACTCGCTTCCGCCGGCGGCCGTCGAACTCGTAATAGAAGATGTGCTCCCACGGTCCCAGGTGCAGCTTGCCGCCGGTGATCGCCACCACCACCTCGCGACCCATGATCTGCCGCTTGTGGTGGGCGTCGGCGTTGTCTTCGCCGGTGCGGTTGTGGTGATACCGCTGCGGGGAGGGATCGAACGGCGCCAGCTCCTCCAGCCACTTCTCGTAGTCGCGATGGAGCCCCGGCTCATCGTCGTTGATGAACACGCTGGCGGTGATGTGCATCGCGTTGACCAGCGCCAGCCCTTCCTGGATTTGGCTCTCCGTCACTAACCGCTCGACGTCTCGATGGATTGAGACGATCGCCCGGCGCTCGGGCACGTCCATCCACAGCTCTTTTGTCAGCGACTTCATGCCTCTCCTTTCTCATACTTTTGGGGCAACCATGGGGGCGCCCGGCCGGCGACCGCCTGCTAGTAACAAGGGGATGTACCTTACTCTAGGTTAGCCGCAATGCCAGCCCAGGCGAGGCCGCTTTGTCCCCGGTTGACTGTCATTGCGGGGCGTCGTCGCGAGACGACGGAAGTTGTCGCTTCCCGAGCGATTAGCGTCGTATTACCAACCGGGGCACGGCCCGGGCCCTTGATCGCTTCCGAGCCAGGGTGGCCGAAAGCCGGACAAGCGCGGTGTGTTTTTCCGAACCGTTCTGCGCCCTTGACGACCACCGGACAGCCCATAGATTTCCAACAAGGGCGTCGCATATTTCGCAACGACGTCCCGGCCAGAGGCAATCGATTCACCGCGGCGACATACCGAACCGCCATATTGTTCGCGCCCGTTCTCGATTCGCATGGATTTCAATTGCGAGTATCTTTCGGCTCAGTCGGCTCGGCAATTGTCCTGCAGCCCGCATGTGCCCCGTACCGCGACGTTTCAGACGTTTGAGGCGGCCGGCACTGTACACAGGCGCCAAGCGCCTCCAGGACCTATAAGCAGGGCACCGGCTCGGCCATGGCGCGAGATAGACGTTCGTGAACGAGTCTACCGCCGGCGCGCTCCTGCGGGGCGAAGGCGCCGGCACTTCCCCAGCGATTGACCCGCTGGGCGGCGATCTTTACAATCCGGCCCCTTCTGCAGCGAAGCAGAACTCGACCCGCTCGCATGGAAGTGAACGAAGCATGGACGCTCAAGATTGGCGGCGGTGCGTGCGCATTTCAATCGCCGAAGGGGCCCTGGCTGCTGCCATGGGCACGCTCCTCTCGGGGGTGTTTTTGACCGGATTCGCGATGGCGCTGGGCGCGAGCCGCGTGCAGATCGGCCTGCTGGCCGCCTTGCCCGCGGTGGCCACGCTGCTGAAACTGGTCGGCGCTCGGTTGCTGCGCGCCGGCGTTAACCGCAAGCGACTCTGCCTGACCGCCGTTACCATCAGCCGGCTCTGTTGGGCTGCGATGCTGCTCGTCCCGCTGATTGCCAGCGGCCATCGCGAGGCCGCGGTCATCGCCCTCATCGTGCTGGTGGGCGTCTCCAGCATGTTCGGCTCGCTCGCCGGGGTAGCCTGGCTATCCTGGATACGCGACCTGGTTCCCTCGGAGAAGCGGCTCGGCTTTCTCGGGTTTCGAAATCAGATCAACACGGTTCTGGCCCTGGCGCTGGGCGTGGCCGGGGCGGGATTTCTGGACTGGTGGAACGAGGCTCATCCCAACGCCATGGGTGGCTTCTTCTGGGTGTTAACCGCAGCCATCGCTTGCGGGCTGATCGCGATACCGATTCTCGGGCGGCTCCAGGACCCGGGAAAGCCCCTCGTTGCGCAGCTCGCAGGCGCCGCCGCGAAGGCCCCTGCCACCACGCAAAACTTTCGCCGCCTGGTCTACTTCTACGTCGCCTGGAATCTGGCCTGCAGTTTGGCGACGCCGTTCTTCTCGGTCTACATGCTGGAAAAACTGCATCTGCCCTATTGGCACATCACGGCGCTCTACGCCTTGCAGAGCATCGCGGGCCTGGCGGCCACCGGGTGGTGGACGGCCCTGAGCCAGCGGATCGGTCCCCGGCGAGTCGTCTTGCTGGCGACCCTCGGCGAGGCCTTCTTCCCGCTGTGCTGGGTATTCCTCAGCGCGGAAACCACGTGGGCGCTGCCGCTAGTATTCATGTTCGGGATCTTTCAGGCGCCGCTGGCAGTCGGCGCCCATACGCTTGTCATGCGATTGTCGCCCGACGAGCGGGCCTCTTCATGCCTGGCGACGTTCAACGCAACCATGGGCCTGGCCATGGCCGCCGCCGCCGTGCTTGGCGGGTGGCTGTCCACCTTCGTCACGGCCCAAGCGCCGGCGCTCGGCGGTCTGGAACTGGGCGGACTGAAAACGGTGTTCTTTCTGTCGTTCCTCGGCCGGTTTGCCAGCCTGGGGCTGTTGAACCGCGTCGTGGACGTCGAAGAAACGCCGCTGGAGCGCCTGGGGCTGAACCTCCACTGGCTGCCGTGGAAATCCCAGCCGCAACTGTCGGGCGAAGCGGCCGAGCCGGTTACAATAGACGGGCTTCGAGAATAATTCCGCGGGCGAGCGAGACAACGCATGCCAGCGAACGCGGCAGCCCGCCACCGGACCGACTTGGCTTTCCTATCACGGCAGAAGGCCCTCGCTGAACGTTCCACGGACGACTCCCGATAGCCCGCGGTCGGCCGCGCCCGCCGGCATGCCTGCAACTCCGCGGCCGGCGCCGCGTTCGGCGTACGTTCACGTACCGTTCTGCAAGCACCGCTGCGGATATTGCGATTTCGCGATCATCACGGGCCGCGACGAGCTGATTGGACCTTTTCTCACTGCGATTGAGCAAGAACTGAGCTGGCTGGGCGCGCCGCAGCCCGTCGACACCTTATATTTCGGCGGCGGCACGCCCAGCCATCTGCCGGCGCCGCAATTGGCCGAGCTATGCGACGCCGTGCTTCGCTGGCACCCGCTTGCGGACGGCCACGAATGGACGGTGGAGGTCAACCCAGAGACCTTGACCGCCGACCGCGTGCAGACGCTCGCCGAGCGGGGCGTTACGCGGCTCAGCTTGGGGTCGCAATCGCTTAACGAAGGAAAACTACGCACGCTCGATCGCCAGCACGCGGCGGCCGACGTCGCCCAGGGCGTGGACCTGGCCCGTCGTGCGGGCCTTGAGGTTTCACTCGACCTGATCTTTGCCGTTCCGGGTGAAACGCTCGGTCTCTGGCAGCGCGACCTGGCCAGCGCCCTGGCACTGCACCCTGACCATCTGTCTACCTACGGCCTGACGTGGGAGCGGGGCACGCGCTTCGCCCGCCGCCGCGACCGCGGTGAGCTAGCTCCCGTGGCCGAAGAACTGGAGCGGCAGATGTATGCCGCCGCCATTGAGACGCTGGCCGCCGCGGGGTTTGAGCACTACGAAGTTTCCAATTTCGCCCGGCCGGGCCGCCGCAGCCGCCACAACGAGGTCTACTGGAGAGGCGATGAGTACTTCGCCGTCGGCCCCGGCGCCGCCCGCTACGTTGGGGGCGTGCGGGAAACCAACCACCGCAGCACGACGACGTATCTCAAGCGGGTGCTGGCCGGTAGCTCGCCCGTGGCGGAGCGCGAGCAGCTCAGCGCCGAACGGCGGGCCCGCGAGCGGCTGGTGTTCGGCCTGCGCCGGCTGGAAGGGGTGGAGCGCCGGACGTTTGCCGCCGCCACCGGCTTTGCGCTCGACGGCCTCGCTGGTCCTTCGCTGCAGCGGTTCATCGCCTGGGGGCTGCTGAGCGACGACGGCCAGCGGATTCAACTCACGCGCGAAGGCCTGTACATCTGCGACGCCATGTGGCCCGAGCTCTTATAGGCCCCGCGGGGTCGAGCCCCAAGGGTTGCTACATCGGCGCCCGCGGCAAGTCGCGAGGGTAGGGCGGGTCGTCGATCGGCGGGGGATAGCAGCCCGTCTCGTCCGCCCACAACCGGCGATCTTCTTCGCTGGCGTAATAGCGCAGCCATGCGTCCGGGTCGCCGTCGGTATTGGCGCAATCCCAGTGAAGGTAGTTGCCCTGGCGGCGGATCATCTTCTCGTACGACGGCAGGATGTCGCGATAGATCAGGCAGTAGAGCTGACGATCCGTGAGATGGTCGGTGAAGTCCAGGACGATATGCTTCTCAAACAGCCGGCCGATCGTCTGGTACAGCAAGTCGCGGAGCTGGCGATCGTCGAGCCGATCCGGATGCGGCAGGTCCAATTTTGGTTGGAACCACTCGTAAATCGGCAGCATCGGCGCCCGCTCCCATTCGAGCATCGATTCGAGAAACTCGTTTTCGGCGCCCGTCGTCATCATTTCGACGTTGACCCGCCCAATCGCTTCGTCGTACAGCGGTTCCAGCGCGTCGCGAAGCTGGGCGTTTCGCAGCAAATGCTCGACGTCGTCGGAATGGGGAGAATTCGGGAGCATCATGGAACAGGGCGCGCGCAAAAAGCAGAAAAATCCGATATCAAGCCGGCCGCGTCAGCAATTTCTCAAAAAACGTGCTCCTCACCGCCAAACTTCGGCCATCGCCGGCAGGCGGCGCGTCAGGCCCACGTGTTTGACTCTATCAAGGCCCCGCGCCGCTGAGAATAGTTCTACAGCCCAATTGGCCAGGAGTTGAAAAAAGGCCGAAATCAGGACCCCTACGACCGGTAAGGTTTGTCGAAGCGAGTTGCAAAGGGGTCGGGATTCTTTTGCGACCGGAGAGTTAGCCTGCAAAAGCCGCCCGCAAGTCGCAAAAGCATCCCGACCCCGTAGACCGTCAATCCACTGGCGTGCCCATCTCGCGCATCAGCAGCTTCATGTCGTCCCACGTCTGTTTCTTGGCGGAGGGATTTCTCAATAAATAGGCCGGGTGGTACGTGCAGACGACCTTAAACGCGCCGTAGGCGTGAACCCGCCCCCGAAGCCGGCCGATCGATTCGGTGGTCGCTAGCAGGTTCTGGGCCGCGATGGCCCCCAGGCAGCAAATAAACTCCGGCTCGATGAGCTCAAGCTGCCGATCGAGAAACCGCCGACAATTGGCAGCCTCGTCAGGCGCCGGGTTGCGATTGCCTGGCGGCCGGCACTTCAACGTATTGAGGATATACACGTCCTCTCGGCGGAGTCTGCAGGCCTCGAGGATCTTATTGAGCAACTGGCCCGCGCGGCCGACAAACGGCTCGCCCAGCCGGTCCTCGTCCGCTCCGGGGGCCTCGCCCATGAAGCACAGGCGGGCCCGCGGGTTGCCGACGCCGAACACGGTCTGCGTCCGCGTGCGGGCCAGCTCGACGCAGCGCGTGCAGCCGGCGACTTCGAGCTGCAGGACTTCCAGCGTCGCAGCCGCGGACCGGACGGGCGCGGCGGAGGATTCCATCTCCGCCTGAATCAGCGGTTGCTCTGCGACCAGCCCGGCAGGGATAGGCCGTCGATCGTCGGCCGATACCGCTTGCGTCGCCGCGAGGGGCGCCAGAGAGCTTGTCGGCGCCAGCTTGCCGCCCGTTCGCGGCAGTTGCTGCACACCCGCCTCCTGCAGGCTTTGCAGCCTCTGACGCAGCGACCGGCGGATGCGGTCGTTGGGGGCAGTCATCGATCTGAATTCCTTTCGCCGGTGCGTGCAGTGTACGGCAGGGCAGGGCGGAAGATAGGGGCGCCCTGGGCGAGCAAAACCGCGGCAAGCGCTAATCGCCCGCGGGAATGCTTGGCCGGCGACCTCGCGATGCTGATTTTCCGCAAAACGCCCGCCCCGCCGGTGCACTTCACGGCCGCGGCGCCGGTCCGGGTCGAAACAGCGGCTCGGCCCTGGCCCCGCGGCGCGCGTGCTACTCGGTCGGCCAGCGCTCGACTATGATAGAAGTCTTCCGCCGTTCGACCCGAAAAAGCTGCCATGGCCGTTCCCAAAGTCGTCATCGTCGGCCGACCCAACGTCGGCAAGAGCAGCCTGCTGAATTGGCTCGCAGGCCTGCGGCTGGCGATCGTCGAGGACCGCCCGGGCGTCACCCGCGATCGGGTCGAATACCTCATGTCGCACGAGGACAGGTACTTCGAGCTGGTCGATACAGGCGGCATCGGGATCAAGGATGAAGACAACCTGACCAAGCACATCGAGGATCAGATTCAAACGGCGATCGACGCCGCCTCGGTCATTCTGTTCGTCGTCGACACCCGCGCCGGGCTGACGCCGCTCGACGAAGAGGTCGGGCGACGATTGCGGAACGTCGACGTGCCGGTGCTCTGCGTGGCGAACAAGACCGACGACGAAAAGATGGATTCGCAAGCGGCGGATTTCTATCGCCTCGGCCGCGGCAAGATCGTTCCGGTCAGCACCAAGCAGAACCGCAACCGCACCGTACTGCTGAACATGATTCTCGAGCGGCTGCCGGCCGACTCGGCGGGCGAACAGCCTGACGCCGAGCCCGAGATGAAACTGGCGATCGTCGGGCGACGGAACGTCGGCAAAAGCACGTTTGTCAACACGCGGGCTCAGGCCGAGCGGATGATCGTCAGCGAAATACCCGGCACGACCCGCGACAGCGTCGACGTGCGCTTCGAGCTCGACGGCAAAGCGTTCGTCGCCATCGATACCCCGGGCATCCGTCGTGCCAAGAGCCGCGGCGCATCGATCGACTTCTACGGCACTCACCGGGCGCAGCGCAGCATACGCCGGGCCGACGTCGTGCTGCTGTTCCTCGACGCGACGCAGCGCATCAGCAAGGTCGACAAGCAGCTTTGCGAGTACATCAGCGAAGAGTACAAGCCGCTCGTCTTCGTCGTCAACAAATGGGACCTGCTCGCCAAGAGCATGCCGACCGAGAAGTGGGTGCGGTATCTTAACGACACCTTTCGGGCGCAGCGATATGCGCCGATCGCCTTCATCACCGGACAGACCGGCAAGAACGTCAAGGCCCTGCTGAACCACGGGCAAATGCTGTTCAAGCAGTCGCGGCAACGCCTTTCAACCGGTCAGCTCAACAGGCTGCTGCGCGACGCCGTCCAGCGGACCCCGCCGCCGCTGTTCCAGAACCGCCGGCCGAAGATCTATTACGGCACGCAGGTAGGCGTGCAGCCCCCGACGGTGGTCCTCTTCTGCAACGAACCGCAGGCGATTTCCCGGCCGTATCAGCGCTATTTGCTGGGTGCGGTGCGCGAGCAAATGAGCTTTGAAGAGGTCCCGATCAAGCTCTACCTGCGGCGACGGCAGGCCAGCGACTCGCGGGACGACGTCGGGGCCGACGCGGCCGCCAAGCCCGGCGCCGACGGCGAGGCGGCGCCCGACGAAGCCGTACGCTCCGAGTGAGACGACTGCGAGCCCGGCGGGGTCAGGCGCCGTCGTTTCTCAGACCATCATGGCGATGCTAACCGCTAATCGTAGTAAGCGGCGGAGCTGCTCTTTTGGCCGCTGACAGCTACGTTAACGCCCCGGGGATTTTTGGCATCGCGTGGTTCGACGCAGATCGCCGCGATGCCTACCGCCCAGGCGAGCAGAATGCAGAGCAATTCGCCAAACCCGGAAAATGTGCAGAAATCCCGTCGCATGACTTCGTGCCCAGACGCTTCGGTCGCGTATCCGCCCTTGCCGCACGGCCTGCTGTATCGCAGGCGGCTAACGGCATGACCTGTCCAAGCCGGAAGTAGAGCGAAATCGGCAAGAGTTCGCAAGGACAGTCTGCGACTGTGAGGCACAAAACACGCCGCTGAATCTTGCTTCACACCGGCCGCGGTCAAAGACCCGCGGTACCGTCAGAGGAGCGCCGCCCGGCGGGGTTGCTAGCGTGCGATGGGGCGCCGCTGTTTCCCCAAGTAGCTTTTAGTAAATTCTTACTGCACCAGGGCTTCCGCCTCGCCGCCCGCGTTCAGCTCTAGCTCCCCGGAGTCCTCCAGCCGGCGGACGACATCGACAATCTCCTGCTGTTTCTGTTCAACCACCGACAATTTGACAGCGCCCAGGTAGCCCATTTCCTCCCGCAGCAGGTCGGCGGCCCGGCTCGACATATTCTTGAAGACCTTCTCCTTGAGCTCGCTGCTGGAGCCCTTCAGCGCCGTGGCCCACTGCGACGTCTCGACGTTCTTGAGGACGATTTGCATGTCCTTGTCGGTGAACCGGGCCAGGTCCTCGAAGACGAACATCAGGCGGCGGATTTCCTCGACCAGGTCCGGCGCTTCTTGGCCGAGGTTCTCCAGGATGGTTCGCTCCGTCGCCCGGTCGCTCACGTTGAGCATCTCCGCCACGCTCGAAACGCCGCCGGCGTTCTCGAAGCTCTGGCTCATGACGCTCGACATCCGGCGTTCCAGGCCATGTTCCACCTCGCGAATGATATCGGGGCTGGTCTGCCCCATGTGGGCGATGCGCTGCACCACCGCGATTTGCCGATCCGTCGGCAGGCCGGCGAGGATCGACGCCCCCGACGCGGGCGGCAAATGCGATAGGATCAAGGCGATTGTTTGTGGGTGCTCGTCAATGACATAGGTGAGAATATTCTGGCTGTCGATCGTTCGCAGAAAGGCGAACGGCACGCCTTCGATCGATTGCCGGATGCTATCCAGCGTGCTGGTGGCGTTCTTCCCCAGCGCCTTGCTAACCAGCGACTTGGCCCGCTCCAGGCCGCCAGCTTCCGCCGCCGAGCCGGGGCTGGCCCCGGCAAACTGCAGGATCACCTGCTCCTGCTCTTCGGCCGACACCGAGCGAAGCTTGGCGATTTCAATCGAGACCGCCTCGACCTGTTTCGGATCCAGCCGCGACAAAATCGTAGCCGCGTCCTCCTCCGGCAGCGAGGTGAGTAGGACCGCAGCCTTATGCAGATCGTCGGCCATGGCGAGCGGCGGCGCGGGCGGTCGCCGGGGTAGGGCGGGGGGCGCTGCGCGGCAGTAGCGAGCGCAGCGTAGTCATAGGCATCGGCTGCCGGTTGAAAAAAGTTGAGTGGAGGGCCGGGCCGTCCGGGCGAGGTATGGCGCGCAGCGGCGGTCGCAATCTACCGGCGTCAGCTCGCCGCGCGCGTCTGTCAGCTCAACGTCGTGCCGGCAGGGCCTATTCCTTGCGAGTCCAGCGATAGACGCCCCACTGGCCGTCGCATTCGTCAACGCCGACTTCCAGTTGGTCGCAGGCGGAATCGAGCGTTTCCCCCAAACTCGCACGCAATTCCGTGGCAATATAACGAGCGATCAATTCAGCCGTCGTGTTGGCCACCGGCAGCAGCACGCAATCTTGCCGCGGAAACACCCACCGCCGTCGGCCGTAGGTCACCGTCACTTCGCCGGCTTCCCCGCCCGCGGTTTCTTCCACACGAATGGCCGGGTGGTCCGTGGGCAGCAGCATGCGGTGGTCGAGTGCGTCGACAATTCGCTGGAGGGCGTCCCGCAGGAGGATGAAGTCGATGACGTAATGGTTTTCGTCCAGCGGCCCATGAATCTCAGCGTAAACGCGATAGTTGTGGCCGTGGAGCGGTTCGCAAACGTTGCCCGCGAACGTGATGAAGTGGGCGGCGCTGAAGACGAGCCGCTCCTTATGAATGCGAACGCGAAATGTTTCAGACATAATCGAACGCCGCCCTGATCTGAATCGCTTGAGTCCTCACCAGCGCCCCAGGCCCGCGGCGCGCCGGACTGCCCGCTTCAGCCGCCAGTCCCCTCGCCCTGCGCTTAACATTGATTCCTGGGACGCCAATGAAGCTGGCTAGCGGCTAGCGGCCGACGGCCCGACGAAAAAACACAATTCTGGCCGCCAGCCGACAGCCGACAGCCGCCAGCCTATATCGCCCCGTTCTCAATAAAATCTTACCGGCCAACTTACCCGCCGCTCGCGCAACATCACGTACAGCGCCGCCGCGACGAGATCCGCCGACGTGCCGGGATTTCGACGATGGCCGTCGGCGCGAAGCCAGAAATCAAAGTCAGCTAGCGCCGCGTCGCGTGCGTCGGGACCCGCGGCAATCGCCTCCAGCGCGTCCGCCGCGCGTCGCGATACTTCGCTCGCCATCGACGGGCCGCATTTTCGCGCGATGAGCGAATCCGGATGACCCGCCAGCAGTTCGAGGTACGCCTGAACGATGGCTTCCCCCAGCGGCCAGGCGCTCGCATATTGAGAGATTCGCTCGGCGGTCGCCAGCACTTCCGCGAAGTCGTTTACATACTGCCGCGCGATCATGTCGCGATCGCTCGCCAGGCTCATCGCCTCCCGCAGCGTAATCGTCGGCGGCCGTGCGTCGTTGACGTCGGCCGTGGCGGCGCTTCCCAGGCCGCCCGGCTGCGCGAGGCGGATGGCGGCATACGCCTGCTCGGCGTCCTGCACGGTGAGCGACCCCAGGACGCGACCGATGCCGCCGCTGATCGACTGGTTCGCCGGCACGGCCGCCAGCGGCGCCATAAGCAGCAGCATGCCGAGATTGGTATTGACGCCCACGGCCCGGCACGTGGCAGCTACCCCGGCGAGCACCGTGGCGCCGACGCCGTGGTCCGCTGCGCGATCCATAACCGGGCCGATGACGGCGGCGCTGGCGACGAAGTCGGCGTAGCTGAGGTCGTCAAAGTCGGCGCCCCGATAGACGTTCCCTGGTTTGGCGGCGGTGGCCTCCCACAGACAGGCCAGCGTCGCGCACACGCCCGGCGACAGCGCCCCGGCCGCCGCCAGTGGTTCCAACGCATCAGGGACACGGGTCATCATGGCTAACTGCGCGAGAGAAAGTCTGCCAGGCGCGCCGACGCCTCGTCAGGCGCATCCTCCACCACCCAGTGCCCCACGTCCGCCAAACGATGTACCTCGGCGGCAGGCCACGCTCGGACGAAGCGGTCAAGGCATTCAGGCGTAAAACACCAGTCCTGCTCGCCCCACACCAACAGGGCCGGCAGCTCGGCGAGCTGCGGCAGCTCGTCCTCGATCTGTCCCAACGTGCTCCACGATGGATGTCGCGCGGTCAACGGAATGTCCCGTACGAATTGGTGCACCGCCGCCCGGCGGCGCCAACCGCCATAGGGGGCCAGGTAACCCGCGGCGACCGCCGGGTCCAGATTTCGCCGCCGAGCGAGCGTCATCGTCTGCGCCGCGCGCGAAAACGCATTGCCACCCTGGACTGCCAGCCGACCGACGACCGGCCATCGGCAGACGCGTATCCGAAACGGGATGAACCAGGGCCGGAAGGCGCCGGCGTTGAACAGCACGATCCGCTCGAACCGCGTGCGGGCGGCCAGCAGGGCGCCCAGACCGATAGCGCCCCCCCAATCTTGCGCCACCAGCGTCACGCGCCGCAGATCGAGCGACTCAACAAGCTGGCCCAGGTTGGCGATATGATCGGCCAGTCGCAGGGACCGCGGTTGCAGGTCGCTCAGACCGCAGCCAAGATGATCGAGGGCCACGCACCGATACTCATCGCGGAATTGCCCAATCAGCCGTCGCCAATGAAACGACCAGGTCGGATTGCCGTGGACGAATAGCAGCGTGCGCTCGGCGCCGGCCGAATGCTCGTCGATATAGTGGAGTCGCCGCCGGCCAAGCAGCAGCCAGCGCGAGGCAAACGGGTACAGCGACCGCCAATCGGGCGCCTCGGGCGACCAGGCCGGCGGTAGCGGCTCAACGGTGATTCTAGTTGCGGCGGTCAAAGGCTTGCTGCGGCGGCGTAGAAGGCGACGCATTCCCAACAGGGTTGGCCGACGTGGAAACGCAAAACCGCTTCGTCCACCGGCATCCACCGAGTCCGAAAGCGGCGACCCGGCGCCGGCAAACATCGGATTTCCGATGACGGCAAGCCTATTATTACGTGTACGCCCTCGCTCGTCGCCCCGATGGCGGTAGTGTCCTAAGGCTGTGTTGCTGAACCGTGCCGGCCATGCCGCTGTCAATCCGGATGGCCGTTGCTCTGCGTAGCGACGGCCGGCCCGCGTCTCGGAGTTGAACCCAGCCGGCCTAATCGGGTCCCTACGCTAGGGTCGGGGTGGACGCCTGGACTGATCGTAACGTGCCGCGGACTCTGGGGCTACGAAGAGGTAGAATTCAGCCAGCATGCCCTGGAGCAGATGCAAATCCGGGGGATAACACAGGACGAGGTGATTTCAACGATCCGCAACCCCGAAGAAACCGGCCTGCCTACGCAACCAGGGCGGCACAGGTTTCGTACCTATAGAGGGGACAAGCGTGCCTTAGACGCCGTTTTCGAGGAGCACACCCGTATCGTTGTTGTTACTGCCATGAAAGTCAGTCTTCGTACGAAGCACAGGCGCCCATAAACTATGAAACGCAGCTTCCACACGTCGCTCAGCATAAACCAGAACACCGGAGAACTCATGGCGGTGTACTTCCAGGTCCGTAAAGGGAAGGCCGCCGATGTCAAAGAGTTTGCCAATGGGGCAGCATTTGGGAACTATTCGCGCAATGGAGAATTGCTCGGCGTTGAACTGCTCGGGCCGTGCAAACTATCCGTCCTCGACCGAATTACCCCAGATCGTACCGAGCGGAATTTCATCCGGCAGTCCATTCCCAAGAAGATGGCTTAAGCTGCGCGATAGCCTCTTACTAAGCCCCGCTTCAGCGGGGCTTTTTCATGCGCCCACGGCAAGCAACACAGCCTTAGGACATTACCCGACGTCGGTGGGCCCTTTGACGACCCAGCGGCAGGTGCGTACAACTGAGGGACCTGAACGAGCCGCCATTTTCCGGAAGAGGCCGATCGACGAGGGGCCCTTGCAATGGGGGCCTTGCGAACCTGGTCAGGGTGGAAACACAGCAGCCCTAAGCTTGCGTCTCTTTGTGCGGGGGCCTCTCGTCGATCGGCTTGTTGCTCGCACGGAAACGGTGAGAATCCCCGGGCGGCCAAGCGGATAGGGGGACCGCCGCCGCGGTTCGGATTGGCGGTGCAGGCCCTGCCGTTGCCGTCGGCCCCGAAAGGCGATGGCCGCTTGCCTGAAAGCGGCGAGATTTGGCTCCATGGATAAGTCCTCGCAGTCGCTGCCCGCCGAAAAGGCCGCCGCCCAGTACGTCGTGGTGGCCCGGCGCTATCGGCCGCAGACGTTCGACGAGCTGATCGGCCAGGAGCACGTCGCCAAGGCCCTCAAGGGCGCAATCGCCAGCGAACGCGTCGGTCACGCCTACCTTTTCACCGGCGCCCGCGGCGTGGGAAAGACGTCCGCGGCCCGCATTCTGGCCAAGGCCCTTAACTGCGCCCGGGGAACGTCGCCCACTCCCTGCAACGAGTGCGAAATCTGCCACAGCATCGCCAGCGGCGACGACGTCGACGTGCTGGAAATCGACGGCGCCAGTAACCGCGGCATCGATGAAATCCGCCAGCTTCGCCAGAACGTGGCGGTGCGGCCGGCGCGGGCGCGGTTCAAGATCTACATCATCGATGAAGTCCACATGCTCACCAAGGAGGCGTTCAACGCCCTTCTCAAAACGCTCGAAGAGCCGCCTGAGCACGTCAAATTCATCTTTGCGACGACCGAACCGAACAAGATCCCCATCACGATCCTGTCGCGGTGCCAACGATATGATTTCGCCGGGATCGACGCCGCGGCGATTCACGCGCGACTCGATCAGATTGCAGACGCCGAAGGCGTCGTCGTCGAGCCCGACGCGCTGCAGATCATCGCCATGCGGGCGGCCGGCTCGATGCGGGACAGCCAATCGCTGCTCGAGCAGCTGCTCTCGTCCGGCAAACGACAAATCACCGCGGCCGATGTGACGGGCCTCTTGGGCCTGGCGCCGGCGTCCCGGCTGACCCGGCTGGTAGCGCCGCTGGTCGAGGGGAACGCCGCCGCGGCGCTGACGGAACTTGACGCGGCGATTGCCGAAGGCGCGGAGGTTGGGCAGTTGATCGATCAATTGCTCGGCTACTTCCGCGACGTCATGACTCAAGCCGTCGGCTGCGGCGTTAACCAGCTTCTCTACGCCCTGCCGGGCCAGCGCGAGGAAATCCAGGCCGTCGCCCAGCGACTGGGGATTCAAACGCTGCTGGCCATGTCGCAGGTGCTCGATCAGACGGCGGCCCGCCTGCGAGTGAGCACCCAGGTGCGAACGCTGGCTGAGATGGCCCTGGTGCGGATCTGCCATCTGCAAGACCTGGACGAGATCTCCGCGCTGATCCAGCAGCTAAGCGGCGGCGACCTTGCCGCCCCAGGCGCTGCGCAGCCGCTATCCATGCCCGGGGCGGCGCTGTCAAAAAAAAACGGCTTAACTGAAGCGCCAGGCAATGGAAGGCGTCCAGCTTCGCCGACCGCCGCCGGCCCCGCCGTTCAGCCGCGCGCGGCGCTTGGCGGTAACGCCGCCGACCGATCCGGTGCGCCTGCCCAGGCCGGCCCGCATGCCGACTTCCGGCCCGAGGCCCAGGACGCCGCCGAAGCCACGACATTGCCGGCGACGAGCGGCTCGTCCAACCGCGTCGAATTGCAGCCCGCTGCCGCAGAAGAAGTGTGGCGCGCTGCCCTGGAGCGGCTCGCCGGAATCACGGCCGACTGCGCCGCTGCGGCCACGCGGATTTCAATTGACGCCCAGGGGCGGCTGGTGGCGAGCTTTCCTGAATGCCACAAATTCTCTCGGGACGCGTGCCTGCGGCCGACGAACCTCAGTCGCCTCGAAGCGGCCCTCGCCGAAGTCGCCGGGGGCCGCGTGCCCCTGGTGCTTACTACGCACCACGACCCCAACGAATCGGCCGCCGCGGCGACGCCGCAACGAACCTCCGCAAAGCAGCAACAGGCCGACGCCGCCGCCGAGCCCTTCGTGCAGCGGGCCGTCGAGCTGTTCGACGCCGACGCCAGCCGCATGCGATTTGTCGCCCCGCCCAGCGACGGAACTGCTCCCTAACCGCCCAGCAAGGCCGACCGCGATTCTCGCCGAGCGCCGCCCAACGCCAGGATTCTGCTTCACCGCGTTACGTATAATTTGCGAGCTATACGCCCATCCGCTCCAACGGGGGACGACTATCGTGTTAAAGGGCCTCAGCAACCTCGCCAATTTGCCCGGCATTCTCAAGCAAGCGCAGGAGATGAGCGGCAAGCTGCAGCAACTCAATGCCGAGCTGAAGACCAAGAAGGTCACCGGCGCCGCTGGCGGCGGCCTGGTGGAAGTCGACGCTAACGGCCTGGGAGAGGCCTTGGCCGTCCGCATCGATCCATCGCTCATCGAGAAGCAGGATCGCGAATTGCTCGAAGATCTGCTGCCTGCCGCCATCAACGCCGCCCAGCAAAAGGCCAAGGATCTGCACGCGCAGTCGATGCAATCGTTAGCGGGCGGCATCAACCTGCCCGGACTGGGCGAAGCGCTGGGCGGCTTATCCAATATGCAGCCCCCGACCGCATAACTGCGGGGCGGCTTCAAGGTCCTGGGGCGCGGGCGCCTACCCCATTCGCGGGGTAGAATTCAGCGTCTGTGCCGTCCACAGTTTTTGACGCGATTGCGTTTGGCCGGTCCGCTTCGCCGCTCCCCAGCCGCGTGCATCGCGAACTTCAGTTCCGCACTGTGTGCGGCCAAGACCGATAGATTTGACCTCGTCGCCTGCAGCCCGGTATGCTTAACCTTGCCGCGGTTGAATGGCGCCGATTTTGCTAGCTGTAGCGTCTTCATCCTGGCGCTGAGGGTCTACGCCGGCCCGACCTTACTCGCCCTTCATCCCTCTTGCGAACCGAATTGCCATGCGACTTTCCCTCGGCCAAAGCATGCAGATGGCCCAGAAGCAGGTGCTGGCCCCGCGGATGATCCAGTCCATGGAGATCCTGCAGTTGCCCATCATCGCGCTGCAGGAGCGGATTGAGCAGGAGATGGAGGACAATCCGGTCCTCGACCAGATTGAGCCGACTGGCGAAGAGGAATCGTTCGAGGCTGAAGCCGTTAATCCCGACGCGCCCGAAGACACCGAGCGCGAGTTGGTCGTCGACGACACGACTAACAACGAAGACGACTTCGAGCGCCTGCTCAACATGGCCGAAAACCTCCCCGACGATTACGAGGAGCGCAGCCGCCCCTCGCGCGGGCAGATCGAGGCCGAAGGCGACCGCCGGCACGACCAGATGGCGAACATGATCGCCCGGCCCGAGTCGCTGCAGGACTACCTCGACCACCAACTGAGCTGGTTCGATCTGGATGAAGACACCCGCAAGATGGCGGATCGCATCATCTACAATCTCGACAGCAACGGCTACCTGAAGTCGCCGCTGGAGGACCTCATTCTGGCGCCGCCGGCCGATATTAACGGCGAAGCGCAGAAATGGCGCGAACAGCAACTGCAATTGGCTGAGCGGGCCCTGGCGGTCGTGCAGCGGCTCGATCCCCCGGGCGTCGGCGCCCGCACGCTCAAAGAGTGCCTGCTGCTGCAGCTCAATCCGGGGCTGCTGTTCTACGAGGAGTTGCAGGTCCTCATCGAGCATCACCTCGAGGACCTGGAGAACAACCGCCTGCCGCTGATCGCCAAGAAGACCGGCTTCTCGATCGAAACGATTCAAGAAGCTTGGGAAGACCTCCGCACGCTCAAGCCGAAGCCCGGCGCCGACTTCAGCGAGTCGACCGCCCCGGCCGTCACGCCCGACGTATTCGTCGAGAAGAACGATCAAGGCCGCTACGAAGTGCGGCTCGAGGACGGCGACCTGCCGTCGCTGTACATCAGCCCCTACTATCGGCGGCTGCTGCAAGACGCCGGCACCTCGTCCGAGACCCGCGATTACATCAAACGGAAAGTCAACGCGGCCCAGTGGCTGATCGAAGCCATCGAGCAGCGGCGCAGCACGCTCACCCGCGTCGCGCAGGCGATCGTCGATCACCAGACGAAGTTCCTCGACGACGGCCCGGAGCACATCGAGCCGCTCAAGATGCAGCAAATCGCCGACAAGGTCGGCGTGCACGTCACCACCGTCAGCCGCGCCGTCGACGACAAGTGGATCCAGACCCCCCGCGGCATCTTCCCGCTCAAGCGGTTCTTCGTCGGCGGGACGACCGGCGCCGACGGCGAGGAAGTCGCCTGGGACCGCGTACGCCTGAAGCTGCAGGAAATTATTGACAACGAAGATAAGACCAAGCCCCTCTCGGACGACGCCCTGGTCGACGAGCTGGGCAAGGCGGGCGTCACCGTGGCCCGCCGCACGGTCACCAAGTACCGCAAGGCGATGAACATCCCCAGCAGCCGCCAGCGGCGGGACTGGTCGCAGGCGGAGAAGTAGGAGCTAGCCCGGTAACAGCTCAAAGGAGTTGCGACCAATCTCTGGCGCCGTGAAGTACGCGAATGACGTCGAACGTCTGCTCGTTTACTCGATGGAAGATCAGGTATCCGCGATAAGTGACTCGCCGCAATCGCGGCCGCAGGAGGCTACCGTCCTCGCCAAGAAAAGGATTGCGGCGGATCGCTTTGCAGCGATTTGTAACGCCTGCACAAATTGCACCGCCGCTCCCGGCTTGTCGCGAGCGACATAACATAGGATTTCGTCCGGGTCGCGCTCCGCCGCGGGCGAGAAATAAGGTCGCGCGTCATGCGCAGTCCATGCCTCGTTCGCGATCCAGCCTTGCAGCCTCCTTGGTAAGCCGCGCAAAGACGTCGGCAGCGGGTGTTCCAGGACCGGCGTCAAGTTCGGCTTCGCCGACCTGCAGCATAGAAAGCAATTCGTCGCGGCGCCGTAGCAATTTAACTGCCTCGTCTAGCGCATGACCGGCGCTCTGGTACTTCCCCGCCGAGACGGCGGCTAGTACGAATTGCGTTTGCTCGGGCGACAAGTTGGCTTGCATCGGGATATTCCTTGCCATGGCATGCGTAGCTGCATACTTATTGTAGCACTTTCAACCCGGTAGCGACGGCCGGCTACACCGACTCGATATGCAGCCCCCGCTTACGCCGTTCCTGCCGCCGGGCGTTGTCGATCATCGTCGCCACGTTGCGAACGTCTTCAATGCCGATCAAGTTGAACTCCGGCGTCGATTGATCGCTCGACACGACCTTCACCGTGCCGATGCCCATCATCCGCTCGATCGGCCCCTGGATGAACGTCACGTCGTCGACGTCGATCACCTCAATGCGATCGATGCTGCGCCATAACAGGCCGCGCTCGTGTACGAGCCGCTGATTGGTCAGCATGTAGCGGATGCTGAGCTGCTGGTAGAGCAGTCGCAACAAGAGGGCGATCCATACCAGGCCAATCGCCGCGATCGTTAGCATCCAGGCGTTGGCCGTAAACTGGAAGACCGCCGCGACCACCAGCAGCGCAATCGTGAACACCCCGGCGGAGATCCAGGCCCCCGCCATGGCGAACTTGGAAAACTGCCCTTGCCACAGCACCTGCTCGGCGTCGTTGCCGTTGGACTCGCGGTTCGCGGCGGAGGTGAACCGCTCGCGCGGCGCCATTTCCTCGACCGCCGCCGCGGCGGCGACCGGCGGCGCGGCGGCCGCCCCGCTTAGCTGCCCGCCGCATACGTGGCAGAACGCCGCTCCCTCTACGACCGAGGCTCCGCAGTGCTGGCACTTCATATTCTCTTATAGCCCTGTCCACCTTGTGCAATTGGCGCAAAACGAAAGCCGCCGCAGGCCCCTCTGAGTGGCCGCATTATAAACCTGCCAGCACGCCGTTGCAGCGGCCCCGGCCACGCCCACGGCGGCTTATTCGCTACAGGCGGCGCCAGCTTGCTTCACCTCGGCAGATGAGCGACCGCCTCGCGGCCGGCGGCTACTTCCCGGCCTGGGCCGCTGGTGTATCATGGCGACCATGAAATGCCCCTTCTGTCGCGACGACAACGATCGAGTGATCGACTCGCGGGCCTGCCAGGACGGCTTCTCGATTCGCCGGCGGCGCGAGTGCCTCTCCTGCAAGCGCCGCTACACGACCTACGAGCGGCTCGAAGAGACCGCCATCAAGGTCGTGAAGAAGGACGGCTCGCGGGTCCCCTTCTGCCGCGAAAACGTCCGCAGCGGCCTCGAACGCGCCTGCTGGAAGCGCCCCATCAGCGATCGCGACGTCGAACGGACCGTGGCCGCCATCGAGAACGACGTCTATTCGAGCTTCGAGAACGAGATCGAAAGCCGTCGGCTGGGCGAAATCGTGATGGAGCATCTACGCGAACTCGACGAGGTGGCGTTCGTGCGGTTCGCCAGCGTCTATCGCCAGTTCGCCGACGCATCCGACTTCGTCGAAGAGCTGCGGCCGTTCCTCGTGGACCATCGCAAGGCCCCGCGCTGACAATGTCTTCTTAGAAGCGCCGCCTTCAGGTCGCAGCTTCAGGCCGGTCAGTCCGGCAAATCGAACGTGAATGTGCCATGTCCACGACCGCGTGGACATGCTGATTCTCCTCACAAACAGGGCCGCGTCGGTGGACCCCCGTGGGCCACGGCGCCCAAGCTGGTTTGAAATAGCGATCGGCCCTGATCGCAGCACGCCCTGCATTTGAAAGGCCCCGCCCTTCCCTGCTAGCATTACTGGTCTGCCGTACGGCCGGCGCGCACGCGCCGCTGCGATCGCCTGCCTGCGCGTCCACGCTCCCCGCGCAATCGTTCACTGTATGCCCACTGCACCGCTCACTCCCATGATGCAGCAGTACACGCAAGCCAAACAGGCGGCTGGCGATGCGCTGCTGCTGTTCCGCATGGGCGACTTCTATGAGCTGTTCTTCGAGGACGCCAAGACCGCCGCCCGCGAGCTCGGACTGTCGCTCACCACGCGGGATAAGGGCGAAAACCCGGTCCCCATGGCCGGCTTTCCGCACCATCAGCTCGAGCAGTATCTCGCCAAGATCATCGCCCGCGGCTATCGCGCGGCGGTTTGCGAACAGGTGGAGGACCCCCGGCAAGCCAAGGGCATCGTTAAACGCGACGTGACTCGCATCGTCAGTCGCGGCACCGTCACCGACGACGCCCTGCTGGAACCATGTGCCGCGAACTACCTCGCAGCCGTCGCCAGTAACCATCCCTTCATGCCCTGCGGCCTGGCCTGGATCGACGTTTCCACCGGGCGGTTCGAAGCGGCGCTGGTCAACCAGCAGCGCCTTGGCGACGAGCTCGCCCGCATCGCGCCGGTCGAAATCCTCGTCCGCGACGACGCCGAAGAACTCCCCCCTCAGTGGACCGAAGACCGCTTGATAACCCGCCGTCCGGCCTGGGCCTTCGGTCGCGAGGCGGCCGCCCAGTCGCTCGCCCGCCAGTTCCAGGCCCATTCGCTCGACGGCTTCGGCTTCGCCGACGAGGAAGGCCCCGCGATTCAGGCCGCGGGGGCGATCCTGGACTACCTGACAGAAACGCAAAAGTCGTCGCTGGCGCACATCGACCGGCTAATTCCCTATCGTCGTCAATCGCGGCTCGAGATCGACCAGGCGACCCGCCGCAGCTTGGAAATCTGCCAGACCATCCGCGACGGCCGCCGCGAGGGTTCGCTGCTGGGCGTCATGGATCGCACCGTGACGTCGCTCGGCGCGCGGCTGCTTGCCCAATGGCTGGCGGCGCCGCTCACGGAAGTCGCCGCGATCGACGCCCGGCTGGACGCCGTGGCGGAGCTGCACGCCGACGCGGCCGGCGCCGCCGAACTCTGCGAGGCGCTTCGCTCGATCTACGACGTCGAGCGTTTGCTCGCCCGCGTCACTACCGGCCGCGCCACGCCGCGCGATCTCAGCTTTGTCGGCCGCACGCTCCGTTGCCTGCCCAAGGTGAAAGCCAAGCTCTGCGGACGCGAAGCCCCGCGCCTGGTTCAACTTGAAGAGCAGATCGATCTCTGCGCCGACGTGCGGGGCAGGCTGGAAGCCGCACTGGCGGACGAATGCGCGTTGAACGCCCGCGAGGGCGGGTTCATCCGCCCCGGCTTTCACGCCGATCTCGATCAGCAGCGCGAGCTGAGCAAGGGAGGAAAGCAGTGGATCGCCGCCTATCAGGCCGACGCCGCCAAGCGGACCGGCATCTCGTCGCTGAAGGTCGGCTTCAACAACGTCTTCGGCTACTACCTTGAAGTTACGCACCTCCACCGCGATAAAATCCCGCCCGACTTCATCCGCAAGCAGACGCTCAAGAACGCCGAACGCTATGTGACGCCGGAGCTGAAGCAACACGAAGAAAAGGTGCTGGCCGCCGAGGAGAAGTCCAAGGACGTCGAGTACAACCTGTTCATCGAGCTGCGCGAGACCGTCGCCGCCGCCGCCAGTCGCATTCAAGCTACGGCCCGGGCCCTTGCCGAAATCGACGTGCTCGCCGGATTCGCCGAACTGGCCCGCTCCCGCAATTACGTCCGGCCGACGGTCGTCGCCGATCCGGTGCTCGCCGTCGTCGCCGGCCGCCACCCAGTGCTGGACGCCACGGAGCCGCAGGGAACATTCGTGCCGAATGACTTGAGTTGCGCGGCGCGTGTTGCGAGCTGCGAGAAGGCAAACGACCGCGAACCGTCCGATTCCCGCGCCTCGCAGCTCGCGCCTCGCGCCTCGGTCCTCCTCATCACCGGCCCCAACATGGCCGGCAAGAGCACCTACATTCGCCAGGCCGCCCTGCTGACGCTCATGGCGCAGGTCGGCAGCTTCGTTCCCGCGCAGTCGGCAACCATCGGGGTCGCCGATCGCATCTTCGCCCGCATCGGCGCCAGCGACGATCTGGCCCGCGGGCGCAGCACCTTCATGGTCGAGATGACCGAGACGGCACGGATTCTCAATACCGCCACGCCGCGCAGTCTGGTGATTCTCGATGAAATCGGTCGCGGAACCAGCACCTACGACGGTCTCTCCTTGGCGTGGGCCGTCGTCGAACACCTGCACGACCGCATCGGCTGCCGCACCCTCTTCGCTACCCACTACCATGAGCTGACGGAGCTTGGCGGCCAGCTTCCCGGGGTGGCCAACTTTAACGTCGCCGTGCGGGAATGGCAGGACCAGGTCGTCTTTCTGCATCAGATCGTGCCCGGCGCGGCGGATAAAAGCTACGGCATCCACGTCGCCCAACTTGCGGGCGTGCCACGCGAAGTCAATCAGCGAGCGGCCCAGATCCTCCAGAATTTGGAAGGTCAAGGCCGGCAAGCGCCGCCTGTAGCCAATGGCGAACCCGCCAGCGGCCGTCCAGCGCGAGCCACAGCGCACCGCCCCAACGGCCGTCTCCAATTGACGCTGTTCGAAGTGGCCGAGCACCCGCTATTGGCAATAATTCGCGGCGTCGACGTCGATGCCACCAGCCCCCGCGACGCCCTGCAGTTGATCGCCCAGTGGCAGCAAGAATTGGCCGTCGATCGCAGCGACAAGCGGTGAGCTGCCTGCAATTGGGCTCGCCGATTCCTCGTGCGCCGAGGGCTCGCGAGAAACTGCCATAAGAGACCGGCGCCCGTTTCGCCGGCAACGTCCAATGACTCGTTTCGCTTCGCAACCTGCCATGCTCGCAGTCCATTTGAAATTGAGAGCCCCCCTCACGGCCCTGGCGCTGTTAATGCCCGCGATTGCTCCGGCGCCCCTCCGCGCCGGCGGCGGGCCGCAAAACGTGGCCGTCGTAGTCAATCCCAACGATCCCGATTCCATGGCGATCGCCAACGCCTACGTCGAGCTGCGCGTGATCCCTTCCTCGAACGTCTTTTACGTCCCCTGGAGCGCGACGACGCCCCGGACGTCGGCTGCCGCCTTTGGCGATCGGCTCCTAAAGCCCTTGTTCGATCAAATCCGCAAGCGGAATCTCGACGAACAGATAAACTGCATCGCCTATAGCACCGGATTCCCGTTCATTATCGATTGCACGGAGCTATTCTCCGGCCGGCAATTCCCGCCGCAGGCTCGGCCCATCACATCGCTGACCTCCGCCACGTTCTTCAATCACTGTTTGCTCGACGGCCGGCCCGATTTATTCGGGCTGGATTCCAACCCCTATTTTTCGCCGACGAACGAGGGGCGCACGCGGTCGACCGCGTTTCCCGCGCCCGGCACGTCGTCGCCGGCGAGCGCCGCAAACCCCGGCAGCCCCGCCCCGTTCATCCTGGCCACGGCCCTGGGCGTAACGCACGGCCGGGGAAATACCGCCGCTGAGATCATCGCGTGTCTCAAGCGGGCCCAGCAGGCGGACGGAACCAAGCCGGCCGGCACGATTTACTACCTACAAAACGGCGACGTACGCTCACAGGTCCGCCAGGCGACCTACCCCGCCGCCGTGCAAGAACTGGCCGCGGTCGGAGTCAAAGCGGAGGTCGTGCGCGGCGCCCTCCCCGCGGGCAAGCACGACGTCGCCGGATTTACCACCGGCGCCGCTCGACTGAATCTGCGAAACGCCAAAATCACGCTCCTGCCAGGCGCGCTGGTCGACAACCTGACCAGCTCCGGGGCGCAGTTCACGTTGCCCCTCACGCCGGCGTCGCAAACGCCGATCAGTGAGTTTATCCGCCTGGGGGCCGCCGGGGCTTCGGGCACGGTCGTTGAGCCCTTCGCCATTGCGGCGAAATTTCCCTCGGCGGCGCTGCATGTGCATTACGCCCGCGGTTCGTCGCTGGCGGAGTCGTACTACCAGGCCGTGGCGGCGCCCGGCAACCTGCTTGTCGTTGGCGATCCGCTCTGCCAGCCATGGGCTGTGAAGCCCCTGGTTTCGGTCGCCGAAGTCACCGAGGGCGCGGTCCTCAAGGACGTTTTCAAGGCGACTCCTGCGGCGGCATTTCCCGACGGCCGAAAGGTTGACCATTTTGAGTTCTTTGTCGACGGGTCGCTGCGGCAGAGCGTTCCGCCCGGCGGCAGCTTTACGTCAAACACCGCCTCCTGGGCCGATGGCTGGCACGAGTTGCGAGTGGCGGCATTCGACGATACGCCGATTGCGGTTCAGGGCCATTGGATCGCCAACGTACAGATCCGCAATGGCGAACAAGAGATTCAGCTTCGGTCTACGTCGCAGCGCGTGCCTCTGGGCGGGATGGTGTTGTTGGAGTTACAAACCCCGGCCCACAGCGACGCCACGGTGTTACATAATCAGCAGCGGCTCGGCCTGATAAAGGGGGGCGCCGGTCAGGTGTCTGTGCCGGCGGCCAAACTTGGCAAAGGCCGAATCGAAATCTACGCGCAACAACAGGGCGACGGTCGTCTGTTACGGTCTAAGCCAATCAGCGTAGAAGTCTATTAGTGCCCTGTCACAGCTTGATTTTGGAGGCTGCAGGCCCGGCGTTTGGCTGAAGCTCGCGTGCCCTGGGGATCGACGTTGTCCCGATGGAAAGCAATCGCCGGCCGGAGGCCGAACCTGCAGAGGCTCTTTAGCGGCGCAACGGTCGATAATTTTGCACCGGTGCAGCCGTATTTCGCGGCGGTCGATAGTTTCCGGCCGGCTGACCGGGAAGAGGGGCGTCGCCAGGCTGCCCTGAGAGGTTTGCCGTGGCGCTGCGGCCGCTCCTTAAATAGAAGTTTCCTGAAACCCGGTCCGCCGATTACTTGCGTCCTTGCGGGGGGGACCGTACTCTGGAGCGATATCGGCGTGCAGGCTTACTTGCGTCCTGGCCAAGCGAAGCGTTCGGGGTTCGTGCCCTAGTACCGCAGCAACCAAACGCACCTCTATTTAACGTTTAGTTCTCATCTCCGGTCAGGCGCAGCGCTCCTATGAGTCACGGTTTACACCGGGCCCACGGTATGTCCTACGGCAGCCGGATTCAACTGCTCCTCTGCGCAGTTTCAGCGGCAGGGCTATTGGCATGCGGCTCATGGGCGCCGCTTGCCATGGCTCAATCGCAGACCGACCGGCCCAATATCGTCTTCATCCTGGCCGACGATCTGGGCATCGGCGATACGGGGATTACGGGCCAAAACGCTCGCGCCGCGCTAGGCCTCCCTTCGTTCGCCACGCCCAACATCGATTCGATCGCGCAGGCGGGCGTCCGATTCGACAACATGTACGCGGGCGCCCCCTCCTGCTCGCCTTCGCGGGCGTCGCTGCTCACCGGCTTCCACCAGGGCCACACGATCTTTGACCGCGCCAGCGTGTTTGGCGACATTCGCGGGGGCGACCAGGACAGAACCTGGGGTCAAATGCTCCAAGACGCCGGCTACGCCACCGGGCTATTCGGGAAGTGGCACCTCGGCGGCATTCATGGAAACGCGACGTCGGTACCCGAAGCCTTGCCGACGCGTAAGGGATTCGAGACCGTGTACGCGGCTAACTATACTTATCGCACCACGTTCCAGTGGGTCAGCGACGGCTCGGGCGGCATGGTTCAGGCGCCGACGCCGCCCGATCCCACCTGGCCTGGCCCCGGTCCGCCGCGGGTCTTTGGCGATACGCTCGTCGCCAATCAAGCGGCCCAATTCATACGCGATAACGCCGCTGGCGCACAACCGTTTGCCGCCTATTTCGCCCCGGCAGTTCCCCACACCCAGTACGCCGAAGTGCCGCAGGACCATCCCTATGTCAACATGCCTTGGCCTAAGGGCTCGCGCGACTATGCAGGAATGATCTATTACCTCGATTCCTATGTCGGACAGATTCTCAACGTCATCGACGATCCCAACGGCGATGGCGATAACCGTGACAGCGTTGCGGACAATACGATCGTTATCTTTGCCAGCGACAACGGCCCGGCCCTTAACGACGCCTCCACTGGATACAAAATAGAGTTCTTCAACAGCAATTCGAGTTACCAGGGGGCGAAGTTCATCACGCTTGAGGGCGGCGTGCGAACTCCTTTTTTTGTCCGTTGGCCGTCGAAAATTGGCCCCAATTCGGTCAACGAGTCGTTTGTAGGCTCTTTTGCCGACATCATGCCGACCTTCGCCGAACTTGTCGGTCAGGCTAATCCCTTGGGCATCGACGGTCGGTCGATGTTGCCGGAACTGACTGGCGAGGGGGTCAGCGATCGCCGTAAGATCATGGCGTGGACGCAAGAGCGCGAAATCGGTCCCGACAACCCCGGCGCCTGGAGCGTTCGAATCGGCGATTGGAAGTTCACCAAACGCCGGCCCACGTCCTTGTTTCTCGCGACCACGTATCGTCTTTACAACATCGCTCAAGATCCCGGCGAACTTCGCAACCTCGCCGCCAGCCGGCCCGATTTAGTGGCGGCCATGGAGGAAATTGGTCACCTCGAGGGCTTTGATCGCGAGCCGATAGGACCTGTGCCAAACAACCCAGGGCTTCTGCAGACTGAGAATACCTACTTCACTCAATATAAGACCTGGGCGCCTACGGGCGAGTCTGCTGATTTCTTCGCCGCCGCCAATTGGTCGGGGGGCACACAGTTCAACGAACCCGGCAGCCCTGAGGCAATCGACTGGAATACCGGCCCGGCGGACAATTGGCTGGCTACGCTCAGAAACAACCGACCGACCCCCCAGCAGGTGATCCTGAACGCTAACGCTCAATTGCTGGCGATCGACGTCCGCGGCGGCGTCAGCCAAATGACGCTCCAGGTCGCCCCCGGCGTCGAGCTGAGCGGTCGTAACGGCATTCGCATCAGCGCCGGCGGAACGATCGAGCTGCTGGACGGCGGGCTGAACACCATTCGCGACGTCGAGATCCTGCCCGGCGGACAACTCGCCGGCACGGGGCTCATTAGTGGCCAACAGCACCTCGTCGCCGGTATTTCCGAATTTGCCGAACTTGGCCTGTTCGAGCCGCAATTAGTCAATAAAGGGCTGCTCGTCGTCGGCGACGCCGCCCCTTCCGGCGGAAACGCCGGCATGCTCCTGATCAACGGCGACTTCACGCAATCCGCTTCAGGCCTGCTGCGCATGGACCTCTTTTCCCTAGGCGGCGCTGCCGGCTTCGACTACGACTTTCTCGATGTTGGCGGCCAGGCCGTGCTGGGGGGCGTGTTGGAAATCTTTGCCGATCCAGCGCTCACCGTAGCGCTGGGCGACAGCTTTCCGCTGCTGACCTCCGCTAAAGGGCTGACGGGGGCCTTTAGCGAGATTCGCGCTCCGCCGCTTGGCGGCGGCCTCGGCTGGGCGGTCGAGTACTCCAGCCAGGCGGCGCTGCTGAAAGTCGTCAGCCAATCCTCCAGCGGCCCGCTGAGCGAGATCGAACGCTGGAAGGCGTCGATGGGCATTAACGCCGGCGGCGATTGGGACGCCGATGGCGACACTGACGGCTTCGACTTCCTGGTCTGGCAGCGTCAAAGCGCACCAGCCGGCGCCGTTACGCCAACGCCAGAACCGGCCAGCGCATTGTTGGCGTGCGTCGCCGCGATTTTGGGCGCCAACAATACCCGACTACGCGCCCCGCGCCGACGCGCCTAAATCAGCCGCCGTCATTGCTGGGCAGGGGCTTGCAACACGGCCGCCCCATCTCTGCCCGTCGCGGCTCGGACAGGCGTTGCGTAACAACGTCATCGCGCTGCAATTTGTCAACGGGCTGCCGACAGAATTCTGCCGTCCGCTAGCCCGTCAGCCAAGTTGTCCTGGCCCCCGAGACGCACCTGCGGAAAAGGCCGCAAAACAGGCAGGCTCCGCCGTACCCAGCTAGCGTTGGCAACCTAAAGCGACCGGCCAGGCAGCGGCTTGCAGGCCCTCCGGCGTGCCGGCCCCAGGTCGGAGTCTTTCCGCCGCCGCGTGCTGGACACGCCTGCCGCCCCAGCGAATTGTGCTGTTGTTTGACACGTTTTCGCCGCCGGAATAGGATGACCGGTGGCAAAGCGGCCGCTTGATAACTTGAGTGTTGCTGCCCGCAAATCTATGGCAAACGGCCCAGCGGCGAGACGTTACTCTCGCGGGGAATTCCCCTCGATATGCCACGGCACGCTTGTTGCCCCTTCTCCACAGCGAGGGATTGCTCAAGCCGCATGTTCGGTGACACGGCAACTTGGAACGCCCGGCGCCCCTGGGATTCATTGAGGCGCGATTCGACAGCGACGCTTCGCAAACCATTCCTTCAGCCTTGTAATTTGCACCATTGAACGAGCATCCTGCGGGAGCTTTGATGACCAACCAAGAATCGATCGCCTCCCCTGCTGCTGGCGCCGTGCTCGAACTTGCTTCGCACCCGGCACAGCCCAGCGGCGAGTTCGCCGCAGTCGCCGCCGCTGCCACAACAGCGGCCCCCGAACGCATCGAGCTCCGCGGCACGCGGCGTAGCTACAAAAGCATGCCGCGAAACGTGGAAAGCATCCGAGGTAAAGTGCGCCTTCCGCGGCCCCGCAAGGACGGCGCCGGCACGTACCTGCGTCAGTGGATTCTCACGGCCGTTCCTTTGCTGCTGACCGACGTCGCAGTCCTCGGCCTGGCGGCTGCCGTCTGTCATCTGGCCGGCCTTCGCTGGCTGAATCCCAACGACCCCTCCTCGACGGTAACCGTTTGGTTTTCGTCGATCGCCCTGACGTACGTCCTTATCAACTCGACGCTGAAGCTCTACCCCGGGGTCCGTTTAGGCCTCGTGGAAGAAATCCATCGGCTGACGATGTCGCTGGCGGTCGTCGCCATCGTTACGCTGGCGCGCCATCGTCCCAGCAGTGAATGGTTCTACCATCGGTTCCTGTTTCTGGCGGTCGCATTCGCCATGTGCGTCTTTCTGGCGCCCATCTGCCGCAGCATGATCCGCAAGCGATTGGGCCGCACCTCCTGGTGGGGCTTCCCGACGCTCGT
Source organism: Pirellulales bacterium (assembly GCA_020847515.1). Lineage (GTDB taxonomy): Bacteria > Planctomycetota > Planctomycetia > Pirellulales > Lacipirellulaceae > Lacipirellula. The sequence goes on from JADLBW010000271.1 coordinate 36,108, forward strand.
CTGCGGCGACGACACGGCCGCCTTTAGCGTCGATCGCTGGTTAAGCGACAACCGCCGTCTGGGGCTCAAGCCCCTCGGGGTCATCGCTAATCCCACCGTGCTGGAACTCGACCGCGATTCGCGATTCATCGGTTCGTGGCCCGAAGCCAGACGCCTGGCCGAAGAGAAGCACGCCTTCTGGGCCATCATCGTCGAGCCAGAGCAGACCGACCAGCTCCAACTCGGCATGACTGCCGAAGTCGAGCAGTATCTCGGCAACGTGCCCCACATCTTCGTCGTATCGAAGATGACCGGCGTCCCCGATCACTGGAACCGCCATCAAATGGACGAAGGACTGGCGGGATTCCTGATCGAGCAGCACCTGCAATTGCCGATCCCGCAACTTGTCAAGCGCGGCATGGACGTCGTCATCGCCGTCGTGGCCGGCATCCTGCTGCTGCCAGTCTTCGCCGCGCTGGCGGTCGCCACCAAGTTCAATTCCCGCGGCAAGGTATTCTACGGCCACACCCGCATCGGTCGCGGCAATACCCGTTTTACGGCGTGGAAGTTCCGCACGATGTCGCCCGACGCCGATCGCCTGTTGAACGACTACCTCGACAAGCATCCCGAGTTGCGCCAGGAGTGGGATCGCGATCACAAACTGAAGAACGACCCGCGCGTCACGTCATTAGGCAAATGGATGCGAAAATACAGCATCGACGAACTCCCCCAAGTGTGGAACGTCCTCCGCGGGGAAATGAGCATCGTCGGCCCGCGGCCTATCGTGGAAGCCGAGGTCGTCAAATATGGCGAGCATTTCGAGACCTTCAGTTCCGTCCTCCCGGGCATGACCGGCCTGTGGCAAGTCTGCGGTCGCAACGACACGACGTACGAGGAGCGCGTCCAGCTCGATATGTACTACGTGCATCATTGGTCTCCATGGCTCGACCTGTATCTATTGGCCAGAACGATAAAGACCGTCCTCTTCACCCGCGGGGCGTACTAACAGGCGGAGGGTGCGCTCAGCCGGCCCGCTGGTACGCGCACCGGCGTTACCGCGACCGTCGTCGGCAACTTCGCTGCGGGCGAGCGAAATGCCCGCAGGCCTCGCAGAGCTATCCCGACCGGCGCGTTTCGTCGCTTGCTCAACAACGCCTTCTCAAGCCGCCATGCCACGTGATTTGCCGCGCTCGGTGTACCCGGAGATCGCCTTCGGCGGGTTCTCGCGCGTTGACGGGACGGTGCAGTTTTACGCCCGCATTCAGGCCCTCCTTCCGGAGTCGGGCGTCGTGCTCGACGTCGGCTGCGGCCGCGGCCGCGCGAGCGAAGATCCGTGCGAATATCGCCGCCGCCTGTGCGACCTGCGGGCTCCCGGCCGCCGCGTCATCGGCATCGACGTCGATTCCCGAGGCGTAGAGAACCCGCTGGTGGACGACTTTCGCAAGATCGACGACGTCGATCATTGGCCCGTCGCAGACGCCTCCGTCGACGTGGCCGTCGCCAATTCCGTAGTTGAGCACGTGGCGCGTCCCAAGCAGTTTTTCGCCGAGGCCTGGCGGGTGCTCAAGCCAGGGGGCCTGCTGTGCTTTCGCACCTATAATAAGTGGGGCTACGTCGGCGTCTGCGCCCGCCTGACGCCCAATCGATATCACTCGAAGGTCACCTCGTTCGCGCAAACCGACCGCGAGGAGCACGACGTCTTCCCCACTGTTTATCGCTGCAATACGCCCCGGGCCGTACGCCGAGCGCTAGTCGCGCAAGGGTTCGAAAGCTGCGTCTACACGCTCGAGGCAGAGCCCTCCTATCTGAGCTTTTCGTCTGTGCTGTATCGCTTAGGCTCCCGCCTACATCGCATGATTCCCCCCGGGCTGCGCTGGACGATCCTGGCCTTCGCCCGAAAGCCCGCCGCCGCCCAATCCGCCCAGCGCGCCTCTAGCGCCGCCGGATGAATTGACTTGCTGCGCGATCGTCACAGCCGCCGCGAACCTCGCCACAACCGCAGCATGGCTACGACCTGCGACGATCCTCAGCTCCAGCAAGCCTCGCCCCCTGCCGGCGCCATGCCGGCGCCCAGCCTATCGCGCCGCATCCTCAGCGGCAGCGCCTGGTCGATCGCCGGTCGCATCGGATCCATGGGAAGCCTGTTCGTCCTGAACGCGCTACTGGCGCGGACCTTGGATAAGCCCGAGTACGCCGCCTTTCTCGCGGCCAGCTCCCTGGTTCCGTTCCTTGCCATGCTGGCTACGCTGGGCGTTCCCTACACGCTGGTCCGCGCACTCCGCGCCGACCTGAGGGACTCCAGCCGGCGGTTCCACGTCTTTTGGGGCGCCCTCAAGCTGACGCTCGTCGGCGGCGTCGTCACTGCGGTTTGTCTCGTCGCGAGCCGCGGTCTGTTCCCTGCCGCTGAAAAGTGGAGCCTGCTCCGCGACTGGACGTGGTTGGTCGCCGCTTGGGCGGCGCAGTCGGCCATGTGCGTCGTGTGCGCCAATTTCCTTCAGGGAGTCGACGACTTTAAGATGGCCGCCCTCATCGGCGCCCGTAGCGGCGGCCTGGCCCCCAACCTGCTGACGCTCGCCATCGTCGCGGCCGCCGCCGCTGCCGGGGCGCTCACGCTCCCGCTGCTGATGACTTCCCAAGTGGCCAGCTTTGCCGTAACCATGGTTCTGGCGGCTGCAGTCATCGCGCTGGCCTGTCGGCCGATGGATGCCGCCCCGGCGCCAGGCGGCCAGCGCCGGTCGCCCCCGGCGTCTCCCGACTTCAGCGCCCGCTGGTACTTTCGCGAGAGCTGGCCGAACCTGATCAATCAGCTCATCGGCGTAGCCCTGGTGGAGATGGACCTCTTTTGGGTGGCGTGTCTTGCTCCGGAAAACGTCGTCGCCGAGTATGGCGTGGTCCGCAACCTGCGGCTACTTGTCACCGCGCCTCTGTTGATCGGCTCGGTCTCGCTGGCCCCGTTCGTCGCCGAGCTCCACAGCCAAGGCGACATGGCGCGGCTCGAGCGGATGCTGCGCGGAACCGCAACGCTGTTCGCCCTGCCGTCGCTCGCCGCGCTGGCCGTACTGCTGGCCGCGCCGCAAGCGGTCATTGCCGTCACGTTCGGACCGGCCTTCACCCATGCGGCAACCGCGCTGGCGATCATATCGCTGGGATGCATCATATTCGTCATAACTGGCAACAACGGGCTGGCGCTTACGATGACCGGCCGGCACCGCGACCTGATGGTCTGCAGCCTGATCAGCCTTGGTTTATACTTGGCCATCAGCCCTCCCTTGGTTGCCCGGTACGGCGTCGACGGCGCCGCCGTGGCGTTTGCCGCGCAAACCGTTGCGGCTAACGTCCTGGCCACCCTGCGAGTCAAGCAAAAACTGGGCGTGTGGACCGTTCCCTACGGGTCCCGCGCCGCGCTCCGCTCGGAATGGGATCAGCTTCGCCGACGGCTCAACTCCGATCGTCGCCGGGCCTGAATTTCCCGCCATTGAGGATAATTCCTACCGCCCGCAGCTTTGCCAACGCGACCGGCAACGAAACACGGCCCGTCTCAGCAGCCTTGTGATCACGTTCCCCCTCCAGCACCGCATTCGCAACTCGCTGCGCAACAGCTTCGTGCGCGACGTCGTGGTGGCGTATCGTCACCGCGGCGTACAGCCCAATGACGTGATGCTGGCCACTTACCCGAAGTCGGGTACGACGTGGCTCGCCTTTATGCTGGCGCAGCTTTTGTGGCGCGCCGGGCGAGAGCAGAAATTGCTCGACAACCGCTTCCTTCCAATCATCGGAAAACAGCGTTACGCCCAACGGCGACTCCCCTCGGGCGGACGGATTATTCGCACGCACGAGCGGTATCGACCGCGCTACGCGAAAAGCATTTACGTCGTCCGCGACGGCCGCGACGTCGCCGTCTCGATGTACTGGCACATGCAGCGGGCGACGGGCATGCAGGCCGATTTCAGCGACTACCTCGTTCCCTATCTGCAGGGCCGACTCAGCGGCGCCGGCGCCTGGCACAAGCACGTAACCGAGTGGCTGGACTGCCCGGCCTATCGCGAAGGACGCGTGCTGCTGGTGCGGTACGAGTCCATGAAGGAAGACGCCGAGCGTGAACTGCGGCGAACCGCAGAATTCTTGGGCGTCACGCCCACGAACGAGCAGATCGCCGACGCCCTGGAAGCCGGCAGCATGGAATCGATGAAGCGCCAGGAAAAGGCCTCCGAGGGCATTGCCCACCTGGAAGCCGGCGAAAAAATACCCGTAGTCCGCAAAGGCATTGTCGGAGATTGGCAGAATTACTTCAGTCCTGCGGACGTTGCGACGTTCGCCGCCTTCGCTTCCGAAGCGATGTCTCGACTTGGCTATTCCATGAGCGGCGTCCCGGCAACGTCGCCTATCCATCGATAACGCTAGTAGGTGCGCTTAGTGTTCGCGGCAACAGTTTCACCATCGGCGGCCAATTTCCTCAACGTCAGCGGCTGGGCGTTGATCATCGCGCTGAGCCTGTTGCTGATCATTCCCTATTGGCGCGGCAAGGCCGACCTGATGACGGCCTGGAACTTCGTGCTCGTCGGCTGCATTATCTTCATGGGCGTCGCCTGTCTCGAGGCGGCCGATCCGCCCGAACTGGTGTTTGAAAGGTACACATCGTTCGACTTTCCCGACAGCTACTACCGAGCCATGGTAGCGCGGAGCATCGTGTTCCTGGCCTGCATCTTCTTCTTTTACTACGTGGCGCCCCTGGGACGCGGATTTGCCGCCAAGCGGTTTGTCAAAATGCCTCCCTGGTCGGGGGTGGTCTTCAGCTACGTGATCGTCCTTTGTGCGGCCACCGCCATGCTGTCGCTCGCCTTGCAGGTCGTGAATATCGGGTTCGTCAAAGAGGCGTTCGCGAATCTCGGGCACAAAGGGGCTACCTTCGCCGTCGCCATCTCCTTCTATGCGTGGTACCGCAATCGCTCCTCGCCGTTCACGTTAGTGCTATTTACCGTCGTGCTTGCGGCAGCGGCCCTGTACGCCATGCGGGTCTCCCATGGACGTCGACTGTTGCTCTGCATCGCCTTCGCGCCGATCGCGGTCATGTACTGGACGACGTGGCGATTTCGCCGACCGACGCGAGTTCTATTGATCGGCGGCGCCGCCGTCGCCGCGGTCATCACCGTAGGGCTATGGTATCAGGAATTCCGGTTTTTCGACCGCGGCAAGCACGCTCAGGAGCGGAACTTCGCCAATACGATCGCCGCCGCCAAGCAGGTTACTCTGCAAGGCATGATCGAACAGCTCGAGTCGTGGAAGCCGCGCCTTGCTCAAGGCACGATGCGCTATGCCGCCATGACAAAACGACTCGTCGATTCCGGCGCCATGGAAGTGCATCCGTTCAACACCATTCAATTCATCCTGAGCTATCCGATTCCGAGGCGCTATTGGCCCCAGAAGCCCGAATCGCTCGGCGTCACCATCGTCCGCGACACGCTTAAGTTCCCGCAGAAGACGAACTGGGGCCTGGGCGTAGCGGGCCAGGCTTACTACGAGGGCGACTGGATTGCACTGGTTATCTATGCCGCGATGCTCGTCATTATCATCCGCATGCTTGACGAGCCGTTGAAGCGAGAGCCGAACAATCCATTCTTCATCGCGGCCAACGCTTCCGCTTCGTTATTTATCGTCACTTGGATCCGCGGCGACTTGGGCGTCCATACCAACGAAATCTTAGAGTGCATTCTCTTCCTATGGCTCCTCAAGACGACTTGCGCTCTGGTGACCGGAACCAAAGAGAAGGCCTATGCACTGGACTTCGGCAGCGCCTGGGCCGCCGCACGCCGCCGACTCGCAGCGCATTAACGCGACGTCCGCGCTGTGCACAAGCCGATTGATATTACGAAAGCGTAAACTCAGGGCGCCCCTACCCCGTCCGTCCCTCGCGCCGCGCAGAGATCAACTAGCGACCCCACTGGTTCTCACGCCTGTCCAACGGCATCGTCGGCCAGTCTTCCGGCGACTCCATCAACAATCGCCCGTCGCCTGCTGCGCAGGGCCGCAGACGTGGCGCGCATGCCGCCGTTGGAGGCCCTATCCAGACCTGCTCCGCAGCGCACGTTGCTTGCCGGCCTATGGACGCACAACTAGACTGAATGGATTCGCCCTCCAAAATCGGGTCGATCTTTCGCATCTCCGACGAGCTTCTATGTACCAGCGCCGTTCCATCCGCCTCTTAGCCCGCTTCATGATCGCGACGGCGGCCGCAGCCTGCTCGACAGCCGCCTGGGCAGCGCCGAATATCGTCGTCCTCTTTTCCGACGACGCCGGCTACGCGGACTTCGGCTTTATGAGTCAGGTCGCAGGCGAGGCAAGCCAATTCAAAACGCCTAACCTCGATGCGCTGGCGCAGCAAAGCACGCTGTTCGCCAACGCCTACGTCTCCTCGTCGGTCTGCGCCGCGTCGCGGGCCGGGTTGCTCACCGGACGCGCCGGCGCCCGCTTCGGCATGGAATACAACATCGCCAACTCCAACAGCCCCAACGACGGCGTGCCGACCTCCGAGGTCCTCATCACCGAAGCTCTCAAGCAGCGCGGCTACTCCACCGGCGTCGTCGGCAAGTGGCACGTCGGCGCCGAGGCCGCCAAGCAGCCGCAGAACCAAGGCGTGGACGAGTTTTTTGGCATCCTCACCGGCGGGCGCACCTACTTCTATAGCCCCGGAGAACTGTCGAGCTACGCGGTGCGTCGCAATACGACCGTGGTCGACTGGAGTTCCGAGGCGTCGTTCAATAATGTTCCGCCCGATACGACCCTCGGCCGCCACTTTACCGACGCGCTAGGAGACGAAGCGTCGCGTTTCATCTCCACGCACGCCAATGAAGTTAATCCGTTCTTCCTCTACGTGCCGTTCAACTCGCCTCACAGTCCTTACGACAAAGCGAAGGAGCAAGACCTCGCAGAGTTCGACGGCACAAGCCTGACCGGATTCCGCAAGAACGCCGCGGCACTGACTTTCGGCATGGACCGCGCGATCGGGAACATCCTCGACCGCCTGGACGACCCCGATGGCGACGGCGATATGAGCGATTCAATTGCCGATAACACCATCGTCGTCTTTCTGAACGACAACGGCGGCGCTCCTCCGACCGACCCCCTGGCCGCCGGGCAGCAGGTGCATGACAACGGCGTTCTTCGGGGCTGGAAAGGCTCAACCTGGGAAGGCGGCATCCGCACGCCGATGCTGATGCGCGTACCCGGAGTGTCCGCCGGCGTCTTCAACCCGATGGTCAGCTCGCTCGACCTCTACTCGACCTTCCTCGCCGCCGCCGGCGAGACTTCGTTGCCGGCGAATCTCGACGGCGCCAACTTGCTCCCCTTCGTTGAAGGAGCCCAAACCGGCCCGGTCCACGACGCTCTGTATTGGCGCGGCGGCGTCAACGGCTGGGCCATTCGCGAAGGCGACTGGAAGCTCGTCCGCGGCGGCGCCACCGCCTATCCCCGGCTGTACAACCTCAGCACCGACGTCTCCGAGTCGACGTTCCTCAATGCCTCGCAGCCGGCCATGCTCAATAAGCTGATCGGCGATTTCGTCGATTGGGAGGCGACCCTCGCCAAACCTACCCAGACGACTTTGTCCAACTTCACCTTCAACCGCTTCGACGCCTTCCAACAGCGCAACGACGTGGGCACGGCAGTCACTTGGAGGCAGTCCAACCTGTGGATCAATCCCGCACAGCCCTCGCAGGCCGTCACCATGTACCGCGAGGATTCGTATGCCAACGCGGTCCTCATTTTCCAGCCGCGAAACGACGCCAACTACACCTCGCAGAACGATATCAGCCGCGCTTCCGGCATGGCGTACTCTGAAATCGCCGCGGGGACCGTCAATCCGCCCGGCTTCGAAGAGTACATGCTGAGCGAGCTGCGGTTCAACGGCTCCTTCAGCGGCGCCGCCAATCGGTCCGGCACGCTGTTCGGCTATCCGCTCATGTTCGTCAAGAACCTCAGCGGCCAGAATCCCCGTCTCGTCCTCGACGCGACCCGCCAGGGAGCCAACCAGTTCGCGTTCAACGTCAACATGGACGTTGTGCTCCACGACAGCTTGGAAATATCCGGCGACAGTCCCTTGGACTACGCGATCGGCGGGCAGATTCGCGACTTCCGCGCCGCCCGCGGCATCACCAAGAGCGGCCTCGGCGCCCTGACGCTCTCGGGCAATAACACCTACGCCGGCGAGACGCTCGTCAACCAGGGCCTACTGCGAATCGCCGGCCCGACGGCGGCGCTGGCCAACACGGCCGCCGTCAAGATCGGCTCGCAGGGCGCGGTAGTACTTGATTCAGGCCTCATTAGCACGCCGCTGCTGCGAATTGCCGACGGCGGCTCCTTCCAGTTCAACGGCGGCGTGTTGCGGGCCGCGCAAATCGCCGGCGGCCTTACCGTCCATGGCGGCCAGTTCCAGCCGGGGCTTTCGATCGGCAATGCCATCGTCAGCGGCGACTACGCGCAAGCCGGCGGCGCCCTCGGCATCGAAATCGCCGGCGCAGCGAGCTTCTCGTTCGATCGCTTGTTGATCGGCGGGACTGCCCAGCTAGGCGGCCAGTTGCTCGTTAATCTCGCGTCCGGCGGCGCCGGCCCCTTTACGCCTGCCCTCGGCAACGCCTTCGAGATCATCAACGCCGCCGGCGTCTCGGGCGAGTTCAGCTCCATCTCGGTTCCCGCGCTGCCCACCGGCCTGAAATGGGCGATTCAATACCGTTCGCAGTCGGTGCTGCTCACGGTCGTCAATCAGCTTGCCGGAGATTTTGATAACAATGGCGTCGTCAACAGCGCCGACCTCCAATCGTGGAAATTCGCCTTTGGCAGCGGACGAGACGGTGTCGATCTGCTTTCCTGGCAACGAAATCTGGGGGCTAAAATCGTCCTGCCGTCAGGCGCCTCGGCCGTCCCCGAACCCGCCGCCGGCCTACTGGCGTGCCTGGCCGCCGCGCTGTGGGAGATGCGACGCCGCGGCCTGGCGCGTTCGCCGCAGCGTGCCTGATCCGCGCTCGCCCGTCCGAGGTGCTGCGCTAGAGCGCCTAACGTACACCCGCTGCCGTGCCTGGTCATGCCTGCAGGAGCCAAATTGGCTGAACCGGACCAGAAAGTCCCGAAGATCGTCTTCATCGGCGCCTTGCCGCCGCCCGTCACGGGCATGACGGCGATGACCGCTGTAATTGTGCAGGCGTTCGAGCGAGCGCTGCCCGTCCATTGCTGCAACTGGTCCCGCGGCAAGCCGCTCCCCGCATGGCAATGGAAACTCGCGCGACTGTATGGCGCCGTCAAGTCCTTGTGCTGGCTGACCTTTAACGGCCGCTGCCCCAGCGGCCTGCTGTACTACCCCATCAGCTCTGGCCTGGGACTGTACTACGACCTGGCCGTGGCTCTGACTGCGCGCGCACTAGGTTATCGCCTGGCGCTGCACCACCACGTTTACTCCTACATCGACTCGTACGACTGGCGGGTGGCGTTGCTGAATCGCCTTGTTTGCGGCCGCGGGGCTCACGTCGTCCACTGCGAGTTGATGCAACAGGATTTCGTGAAGCAGTATGGCGCACGCTCGCAGTTTGTATTCATTCCCCCTACCGTCGTCGTGCGAGAGCTGGACTTGGCTGCCAGCGGCGCGTCACGTAAGGCTTCCGCCCCTTGCACCCTCGGGTTCATGAGCAATCTGACCGTGGCGAAGGGACTCGACGACGCCATTACCGTCTTCGAAAAGCTGTTCGAGTCGGGCAGGAACGTTCGCCTGGTGCTCGCCGGTCCATGCATGGGCCCTGTGGAGCGGACGCTCGTCAGCGACCTGGTCCGACGCCGTCCCGAGCATGTCGAGTATCGGGGGCCGATCTACGGCCGGGACAAGGCCCGGTTCTTTGCCGACATTGATGCATTCCTGTTTCCAACTCGCTATCGAAACGAGTCCTGGGGCATCGTCCTCACCGAAGCCCTCGCCGCCGGGCGGCCGGTGATTGCTCGCTCACGCGGCTGCATTCCATGGATCGTTCGCGACGGCTGCGGCGTGGCGGTCGACCCAGCCGACGATTTCGTCGACCGGGCCGCGCACGCGGTATCCGCCTGGATCGACGACCCCGCCGCCTATCAGGCCGCTGCCGCCGCCGCGCTGCGGCGATCCGCACAACTGGCCCAAGATGCATCCGACCAGCTCGCCGAATTCGTCCGCTGGGTCGCCGCCGCGGCCGGTTGTGAGGCGTCTAGCGAACAAGCCGACTGCTCCGCGGCGTGCCTGGTCGGCGCCCCCGACGCCGCCCATAGCGGTTAACGCACCGCCAACCTAAAATCAAGTTGATCAGGCTTTTCGCCCCCCTTTGCGCTTCCCGTCCCGGGACGTTCGTTGCCGCGTCTTCCCTCCATGATCCGCCTGCTTGAACAAGGTCTGCATAGCCGCAACGGCGTCGTTCGCAAAGGCTGCGCCTTGGCTCTGCAGGCGCCCAAGCAACTGGCCCGCAGCCGCTCGTGCGACGGCGACCGCATAGCCGCCCCGCCGGTCCTGGCCAACTCGCTTCCCAAGAGCGGCACGCATCTGCTCGACCAGATCGTCGAAGCGCTGCCCGACTGCCGCAACTACGGCGCATTCCTGTCGTCGATGACCAGCTCGTTCCGCTTCACCCGCCGCACCTCCGCGCAATCGTGCCGCTTCCTCCACGGCTCGGCGCCGGGCGAAATTGTGCGGGCCCACTTGTTCTACGACGAGCAGGTCGAAGCCGCGCTCGATCAACTGCGCTTCGTCCACTTCTTCATCTATCGCGATCCGCGCGACGTCGTCCTATCGGAAACCCACTACTACCGATCGATCAATCGCTGGCATCGCCTGCATCCCTACTTTCGCGATGCGCCCTCGCTGGACCACGCGATCATGCTGGCCATTCAAGGCGTCGACGACCCGCGCGGACGCATCTACTACCCCCACGTCGGCGTTCGCTTCCAGCATTACCAGCGGTGGATCAGCCACCCGGCAGTCTGCGCCGTACGGTTCGAGGAACTGACCTCCGCCGATCGCCAGCACGCCGTCCTTCGCATGATCCGGCACTACCTGGATCGTTCCGCCGCGCCGGCCGACGCCGAGGCGCTCTGCCGCCGCGCCCTCGATAACATCACCCCCGAAAAATCGCACACCTTTCGCCAAGGCAAGCGCGGCGGCTGGCGCGAGGCCTTTCACGACGAGCACCGCGCCGTCTTCAAGCAGTTGGCCGGGCCGCTGCTGGTCGAGCACGCTTCTGAGGCCGACGGCGCCTGGTAGCACCCGCGACGCACCCGCCCCCGCGCGGCCGCCCAGTACAAGGACAACTCAGTGCGCACACTTCTGGTAACGGGCTCCAACGGCCTCATCGGCAGCGAGGTGGTCAGCGCCTTCGCGGACGACGGTTGGCGCGTCTACGGCGTCGACAACAACATGCGGGCCGACTTCTTCGGACCGCAGGGCGATACGCTCTGGAACGCCCGCCGCCTGCAACAGCGGTTCCCCAACTACGAGCTGTCGTCGATCGACGTCCGCGACCGCCCTCGCATGATCGAGCTGCTCCGCAGCGTCCGCCCCGACGCCATCGTCCACACGGCCGCCCAGCCCAGCCACGATCTGGCCGCCAGCCGCCCCTTCGACGATTTCGACGTGAACGCCGTCGGCACGCTCAACCTGCTGGAAGCCGCCCGCCAGGCCTGCCCGGAAGCCCCCTTGGTCCACATGTCCACCAACAAGGTGTACGGCGACGCCCCCAATCGCATCCCGCTGAAGGAACTGCCCAAGCGCTGGGACTACGACGAGCCGGCCTACTCCGACGGCATCGCCGAGACTTTCAGCATCGATCAGTCCAAGCACTCCATCTTCGGCGCATCGAAGGTCGCCGCCGACGTCATGGTGCAGGAGTATGGCCGCTACTTCTCGATGCCGTCGTGCTGCCTGCGCGGCGGCTGCCTCACCGGCCCCAATCACTCCGGCGTCGAGCTGCACGGCTTTTTGAGCTATCTGATTCGCTGCTGCCTCGAAGGACGCACCTATCGCGTCTATGGCTACAAGGGCAAGCAGGTCCGCGACAACATCCACTCGCACGACGTGGTGGCCTTCATCCGGGCGTTCATCGCGGCGCCCCGTAACGGCGAGGTGTACAACATCGGCGGCGGACGAGCGAACTCCATCTCGATTCTGGAAGCGTTCGACCTGGCCGATCAAGTTACCGGCAAAAAGATGCGATACGAGTACGTCGACGAGAACCGCATCGGCGATCATATCTGCTACATCTCCGACTTGTCGAAGATGAAGGCCCATTATCCCGGCTGGTCCATCACCAAGGATCTCGACGCCATCTTCGCCGAAATTGCCGACTCCTGGCGGGTTCGGGCCCAGGCATGAAGATCCTCGTCGTCACGAATTTGTTTCACCCCGATCGCGGCGGCGGGGCGTCGGTCTTCTCCGACATGTGCTATGGGCTCGTCGAGCGCGGCCACGCGGTCACCGTCTACGGCGCCTACCCCTACTACCCGGAGTGGCAGAACAAATCAGGCGCCAACCTGCGAAAGGTCGCCCGCGAAACCATCGGCGGCGTCGAGGTCCACCGCTTCGGCATGTACCTGCCGCGGAACCCCTCCTCCTTTGTTCCGCGCGTCGCCTTCGAGCTGTCGTTTATGTTCAGCCTGTTGCGGAGCTTGTTTTACGGCCGCCGCTTCGACGTGGTGATGACCTACTGCCCGGTGATGGGCGCGGTCGCCTACAGCGCCGTCCGCAAGCTCTTCTATCGCGAGCCGACCTGGCTGAACGTGCAGGACATCCCGGCCGATGCGGCCGCCGCCAGCGGCATCAGCCGCAGCCGCCTGGCCAAGGGCCTGGGCCAGTTCGCGCAGTCGACGCTGTTCAACCGCGCCGACGTCTGGAGCACGATCGCCCCTAAAATGGTCGAGCGTCTCAGCGGCCTTCGCCGCAAGAATCAGCCGCTCCACTTCGTTCCTAATTTCCTCAATCAGTCGATGGAAGAGGCCGTCGGCGAGCATCCTGCGAAGCTTGGCCGCAACCCCGCCGACCCGATCAAGCTGCTCTATGCCGGCAACATCGGCAAAAAGCAAGGGCTGCTCGAATTCTGCCAGCGGCTGCAGTCGGCCGACCTTCGCTTCGACTTTCGCATCCACGGCAACGGGGGCGAGGCGCACGCCATTCGCGACTGGGTCGCCGCCGCGGCCGACCCCCGCTTCGCCTTCGGCGATTTCCTCGACGAGCGCGGCTTCGTCGCCGCCCTGATGGAAACCGATTTCTTCGTCATCACCGAGAAGTCGGGCGTCGGCGCCTCGTTCATCCCCAGCAAGCTGATCCCCTGCATCGCTACCGCCACGCCCCTGCTCTGCGTTTGCGACGCCGAGGGCCCGCTGGGTCAGGAGGTAGCCGCCCACGGACTGGGCGTCGCCGTTCCCTGGACGCGGTTCGACGAGCTGCGTCCGCGTCTGGAAGAATTGCTCGCCGACCCGCCCCGGTTCGTAGCGCTGCAGCAGAACGCCCTGAACCGAGCCCAAACCTACGGCCGCGGGCCGGGAATCGATAAAGTAGAGCGAGAACTGGCGGCCCTGGCCGGAGGCGCCCGCTGAAGTGCCCGCCGGGACGCCGCGGCGAACTCCCCCGCCGCACCCCTTCAGCCCGCACAAGTCGCCGGCCCGCTCCATTGGACGTCGTCGCGATCAGGTTCAACTTGCAGGGGCGATTGTCTATACTGCACGACAAAGGCATTTAACCTAATCGCCGATCACCGCTTCCCCGCACCCAAGCCCCAATCCGCAATCCCCAATCCGCAATCCCCAATCCGCAATCCCCAATCCGCAATCCCCAATCCCAATCACGCCTCCCCATGCCCACTCCCATCCTTGTCGCCGGCGGCGGCGGATTTATCGGCGGTCACCTCGTTCGACGCCTGCTGGCTGAGGGTCACGCCGTCCGCTGCGTCGACGTCAAGCCCGTCGACCAGTGGCACCAGGTCTTCGATCAGGCCGAGAACGTCGTCGCCGACCTGAAGCTCCGCGACGCCTGCCGCGATGCGTGCCGCGGCGTCTCGGTCGTGTACAACCTCGCCGCCGACATGGGCGGCATGGGCTTCA
>JADLBW010000272.1 GCA_020847515.1 Pirellulales bacterium
ACTACGCTTCGGCCCTGAACGCCTTCGAGGCCCTTTGCCGGCCGACGCGCGTGGCCGACCTGAATACAGCCAAGGTAACGGCGTTCGCCGTGGAGCTGCGGCACGAACGTAAACGGCGCGACGGATCCCCCGCGCCCGTGTCGTGGCTGACGGTCGATATCGCGGCAGGGCTGGTCAAGGGGCTGTGCCGCGTTGATTCATAGTTCACCATCCCCCCGCCCTCGGCACGCCGCGGGGGCGGGGCATTTCACGAAGCGCAAAACGGTATAGTACGGCTTTGCGCGATCCCCCACGTTCAAAATACCGCCATTTCTCGGCAAAAACTGCAATCGCCTGCAACTGCTTGCAATGCTAGCAAACTGGCGTAGAATGCGTGAAAACCCCGAGGAATTGGCCGAAAAACGTGGTTCCGGCAACCCCTCTGGCAGCCAAAAGGTCAGCGGTTCGAGCCCGCTATCCTCCACTTGGTCTTAAGGCGTTCTTGCCTATTCTCTTTTCCCGGCCAGGGTGTGTGCCGCTGCTATCGGGCACTCTTGATGTCGCGAGCGCCGGCGTGGGCGGCATGGATCTGTAGCTTTCTTTTGCGAAGCGGCTAACATGCGCCCGCCAGCCCGCCTGCTGGAGCGAGCGACGATGCAGTAGCGGCAGGCGATCGGAACCGTTTGGGCGATCTCTAGGCTTGCTTGTGTTCGCGAGACGCGGGCGACCTTTCTCGCTGCGGTCGTCGGAGGGCACGTACGGAGCAAACCCGACTTGTATGCTGCTAGCCCGCAAATCCGCGATACATTGCCAGTGGTTTAAGACGCGGATGTTCTGAAAACTCGCGGTCAAGTTTTGTGCCGGCGAAAAGCACGGGTGACCTCGAGCATTTGTATCATGATGTCGCTTGTTGGCCTGGGTCGCGGGCGACGCAGTCTTGCGCCCGCGGGTCTCTCAACGCGCTGGTCAGGCGAGTCGCTACGGCCAGCGCAGGGCGAATCTACGCAAGAATCGGTACAACCGGTCGCCGAATTAAGTAGGTAACGCCGATGGCGACTGGGGCGAGGGGGCGGCCGGGCGGCGGGCATGCTAGATACCTGGGGGCGCTATAGCGACGCGCGGCGGTTGGGGGGATGCGCGGCCCGCGATAGCGCGGCAGCGGGCTAACCTGGCATGAATTCCCTCGGTTCTACTGTTCGGTCCTGCGCGGCAGCGGCGGCGCTCTTGCCGCTATATTGCGGGATCGTCGCGACGACGATGGAGTGCCGCGCCGTCCATGGAGCTGCCATCGTCCTGCTGACGGAAAATAACGGCTCGCTGACGGCCGAAGAAACCGCGCGCCGCACCTTGCTGCAGTCGCTCGGCCACACCGTCGCCACGTTGTGGGACGGCAGTGTGCAGAGCGTCTACGACTCGTCGCTGGCGGCAGCGGACGCCGTTTACGTCTCCGAGGAGTGCTCGGCAGCGGACGTCGGCTATAAGCTTCGCCTGGCGACAGTCGGAGTGATATCCGAAGATCCGCAGCTCGATGACGAGCTGGGCTTCGCCACGGTGGACGGCGCGAGCGAGAGCGCGACCTACATAACTATCGCCGATCCAGCGTTCGGCTCCGGCCCGCTGACGATCTTCAATTCGAGCCAGCCGGAAATTTACCTGCAGGGAACGGCGGCTGCCGGTGCGCGCGTGGCGGCAAACACGCCCGCTGGGCGCAAGGCGCTGGCCATAATCGAGGCGGGCAGCCCGCTGGCGAACACGTATGCGGGCAACTCGGTCGCCAGCGGCCGTCGACTTCGACTTCCCTGGGGCGGCGACGCGTTCACCAGCTCGTCGTTGAACTCCTACGGCGTCGCCGTCTTACAGATGGCCGTCGCGTGGGCAGTGGAAAAGACGCTGTTGGTCCACTGGAAACTGGACGAGGCCGCTGGCGCCGCGGCCGCGGACTCGTCGAGCTACGCGCGCACCGGGTCGGTAGTCGGCGCCGGCAGTTGGACTAGCGCCGTGCGGCACCGCGGCCTTGGGCTGGGGGGCGCCGGCAAAGTGCAAACCGCCAGCCTCCTGAACAATCCGTACAACATCAGCCTGGCGGCCTGGGTGAAGCTGAACGCACCGGACGCCTCCGGGGCCGACGTGATCAGCCTGGGCGACCGCGTCGTACTGCGCATTACCGCGACTGCGATCTCCGTCTCGTATTTCACAGGCAGCGGCTTTCAGACGCTTTCCTATAACGTTGTGCTCGGCGACGCCGGCTGGCATCACCTGGCGGCGACCTTCGACGACCCCGCCAACAGTTTGCGGCTCTACTTGGACGGCGTCCAGGTCGCCAGTTCGGCGCCGACCGCGTCAATCAATTACACAGGCGGAGGGACGGCCACCGTCGCCGGCGCCCATGGAAACGCCGGAACCGGCAACGATCTCGATGGGATCCTGGACGACGTGCGCATTTATGGAAAGATTCTCACCGCGGCGGAAGTCCGTGAACTTTACGGCCTGCTCGGGCGATATCAGCTTGACGAGCTCGCCGGACCGACGGCGAGCGACTCGTCGGGCAACGGCAACAACGGCGCCGTGAGCGGAGCGCCGGCCTTCGGCAAGGCCGGCGTCTATGCCAAGGCGCTAGGCTTCAGCGACGCCGGCACTAGCGACATGGCCTCGTTGCCGGGGGCCATGCTGCAAAAAACCACCAGCGCGTCCGTGACATTCTGGCTGCGACCGACTCATACGGGCGAGCAGGCGGTTCTCAGCGGCAATGCCAGCGCGACGGACAATGAATTCCTCATCTTCCTAAGCAGTCAAACGGAGTTTCGCACGTACTTCCACGGCGTCATCACGTCGTGGACCATACCCAATATCGCCGACGGCAAATGGCATCATTTCGTCGTAACAACCGCCGGCGAGACCAATACGACGACCGTCTATCTCGACGGCGTATCGCAAGGCGCCAAGAGCGCCGGCGCCAACGGAACGGCGTTCAACGTGGCAGCCGCGGGACTCGTGGTCGGTCAGGAGCAGGACACGGTCGGCGGTGGATTCAGCGCGGCTCAGCGGCTGATCGGCGACCTCGACGAGCTGCAGATCTATAACCGCGCACTGCTGCTGGAAGAAGTCATTGACCTGTACGGGCTGTGCGGTTACTGGAAGTTCGATGAAGGGGGCGGGGGCGCCTACCTCGACGTTTCGGGGGCGGGTCGCCATGCCGCGATAGGAGGAGGCGGTCCCGCGTGGATCGGCGGCGTGCGCAGCAACGCGCTGCGCTTTGACGGCGTCGACGATGAAGGCGTTACCAACAACAAGTTCAATCCGCCCGCCACGGGAACGCTCGCCTTCTGGTTCCGCCCGACGGCTACGGCGACCAGACGCCGCCGTCCCCTGGGACTGGGCGGCGACTGGGAGATCTGGCAGGACCCCGACGGGATCATTCGCTTCGACCTGAGTTGCGACGGCGAGCAGGGAGGCTTTAAGACGATCGCGTCGTTCGACGAACCGAACCGCTGGCGCCATGTGGCGGCCGTATTCGACGCCTCGGATGAGAGCTTCGCCATCTACATCGACGGCCAACTGCACCACAGCGGCGTCAGCACGCGCGACATCGTCAAGCAGGCTGCCGCCAAGCTCAGCTTTGGCAATCGCACGGGCGCGACCGAGCGCTTTGACGGCGACCTCGACGACGTGCGGATCTACAACCGCAAGCTCACGCAGGCGGAAATCTTTGACGTTTACGGCCTGGCGGCGTGGTACAAGCTGGACGAAGTCGCGGGTCCCGCGGCGGTTGACAGCACGGGTCTGGGAAACAATGGCGTCTACTCCGGCAGCCCGACGCTGGGCGCGGCCAGCAACGGCGGTCCCGGCATGGGAACCGCCGTGCAGTTCAGCGGCTCCAACTACGTTGAGGTTCCGACGCTTTACGGTAATCCCACGAGCGTCACGATCGCCGCCTGGGCGAAGCCTGGGGCGCGCGACTCCTCGGGGGCAGAGTTGATCAGCCTGGGCGATCACTTCTCGTTACGGATCTCGGCGGCAGGCGACGCGCTCATCGCTCAATACTACAACGGCTCGACGTCGACTCCGCTGAACGTTTCAATGCTAGTCGGCTCGGACTGGCGGCACTATGCGGCGGTATTCGAGTCGAGCGGGATGATGAGGCTTTATGTCGACGGCTATGACGCCGGCTCGGTCGCGGTCGGCAGCATCTCCTACGCTGGCTTGGGGACGAAGACCCGCATCGCCAGCCATGGCAACGGCAGCGCGCTGTTCGACTACTCGGGCCTCATCGACGACGTGCGCATCTACAACCGCGCCTTGCAGGCCGATGAAGCGTACCGGCTGTATCGCGGCACTAGAATCAACGGGCTCAAGATCCTGCAGTGGGTCGAGGTGCGCTAGTAAGGCGCCGCGATACAACTATTGAAAACTGCGCGACTAATGAACCGTGCCTGGCGGTCGGCTGTCGGCTATCGGCCTACGGCCAGAGGGAAAGGCCCAACTTCTGGCCGCTAGCCGATAGCCGATAGCCGCTAGCCAAATGCACAACGGGTTCATTAGCGGGGCAGGAATCAATAGAGCGCGAGGACTTCGGATCTTGCGAACAAATCGGCTGCGGGATTGGCGTTGAATGCGAATCCAAATGGATGATGGATTGTGTTACTGATTATGACTAATGATCTTCGCCGCGGCGGGCTGCTGAGCTGGCGCCACCGCAGTAGCTGATGGCCGCCGCTGCCGCGGGCCGGACAAGAGCGCTGCGGCTTATAGGATTCCGTGGAGCACCTTCCCCTCGACGTCGGTCAGGCGGAAGTCGCGGCCGGCGTAGCGATAGGTGAGCTGCTCGTGGTCGAAGCCTAAGAGATGGAGGATCGTGGCGTGGAGGTCGTGGACGCTGGTAGGGTTCTCAGCGGCTTTGAAGCCGAAGTCGTCGGTGGCGCCGTAAGCCGTCCCGCCGCGGATGCCGCCGCCGGCTAGCCAGACGGTGAAGCCATAGGGATTGTGGTCGCGGCCGAGTTGGGCCTTGCCGTCGGTGCCGAGTTCTACCGTGGGGGTGCGGCCGAATTCGCCGCCGCAGATTACCAGCGTGTCGTCGAGCATGCCGCGCTGGGCCAGGTCGGTGAGGAGGGCGGCAATAGGCTGGTCGAGCTGGCGGGCCAGGTCGCCGTGGGCCTGTTCGATATTCGTGTGGCTGTCCCACGGCTGGCCGGCGCCATGCCAGAGCTGCACGTAGCGAACGCCGCGTTCGACCAGCCGCCGGGCGATGAGCGTCTGCCGCGCGTGCACCCCTTCGCCGTAGAGGTCGCGAATGTGCTGCGGCTCACGCGCGAGGTCGAAGGCGTCGGCGGCTTCGAGCTGCATGCGGTAGGCGAGCTCGAAGGACTTGATGCGGGCGTCGAGGCGATCATCGAAGCGCTGGTCGCGGTGCTCGGCGTTCAATAGCCCGAGCAGGTCGAGCTGGCGGCGCTGATCGGCCAGCCGCGCATGGGGGCTTTTGATATTCTCGATGAGGCGGTCGACGGCTTCGTGCTGCGTATCGATGAAGGTCCCCTGGTAGGCGCCGGGCAGAAATCCCGCTTGCCAGTTCTCGGCGTCTTTGATCGGGTAGCCGCCGGGGCACATGGCGACGAAGCCCGGCAGGTTTTCGTTCTCCGAGCCCATGCCGTAGGTTACCCAGGCGCCGACGCTGGGCCGCGGGAGCTGGGAGTTGCCGCAGTTCATGAGCATGAGCGACGGCTCATGGTTGGGGACTTCGGCGTACATCGAGCGGACCAGCGCGATCCGGTCGGCGTGCTGAGCGGTCTTGGCGAAGAGATCGCTGAACTCGAGGCCGCTTTCGCCGTAGCGGCGGAAAGGAAAGGGCGAGGGAAAGGCGGCGCCGGTTTTGCGTTCGGTGGTGAGCGTCTCGGGCAGGGGCTGGCCGGCGTATTTGCCGAGCGCCGGCTTGGGATCGAAGGTGTCGACATGCGACGCCCCGCCGTTGAGAAAGAAATGGATGACGCGACGGGCCCGCGACGAATAATGCTGGCGGGCGGAGCCGGCGGCGGCGATTTGCAGGTCGCCGAGAAGGCCGGACAGCGCGACGGCACCGAGGCCGAGGCCGCTCTGCTGGAGAAACCGGCGGCGGGAGGGAAGGTGCATGGCGAAGGAACTTGCAGAAGGGGCGCGGGTTGCGGAATCGACAGAATGGCAGATGTAAGATGTCAGATGGCAGATGTGGGCGAGGATGTGAAGTTCGTCAGTCGATGAACATCAGCTCGTTGGCCAGCAGCAGGACCTGGGCGAGTTGCTGCCAAGGGGTGAGGAGCTTCGGCTGGGGACCGGCGAAGTTGCTACTTGAGCTCCAGGCGCGGGGGTGGTCGGCGGACGCGGGCGCTGGGGATGTTTGCTCGACATCGACGCTCCACAGATACTGGTCGCTATTAAGCTCGTTATAGCGGTCGACGATGAAGTCGACCGTGTCGCCTGGCTGGAGGTCGATCGGGGCGACGTTGAGCGATTCGGTCTGGTGGTGGAGCACCGCCTCGCACAACAGGCCGTGGCGACTGGAGACGATGCGGCAGCGAACGCCGTCGCCGGCGGTCTCTTCGTGCCGCACGACGCTGGCGATCTTCACATTGCCAACGGCAGCGGCGGTCCAGCGGCGAATGGCGGCATGGGCCTCGTCATTGCCGGGATGGCCCCCTGCGGCTGAAAGCTGCACCCAGCCGAGGGCCTCGTCGGGGTACTTTGGCGAGCCCTGCCAAACCTGGCCGGTGAAGTGGGGCAGCGGCGTAAATTCGACGTGCGAGTCCTCTTTCCTGAATTGGCCGTAGCCGTACTGCCAGGCGAGTTGCTCGGGCGGCACGACGGGCGGCGCGCCGATTTGCGCGCTGATGAATATCAGGGCGGCTTCGAGCTGGCCGGCAGTCGGCTGGCGCTGATAGATCCAGCGGTAGAGGCGGGCGACGCGCTCGGCGTCGCCCACGGGCTCGGCGTCGAGGCGGGCGGCGAGGGCCTGGGCGCGACCGGCGACGAAGGGATGATTCAGCGCGAAGAGCGACTGCTGCGCGACGGTAGTTTCGCTTCGCTGGGGCGTGTGGAGGTCAGGGTTGGCGAAATCGAACATCCGCATGGCGCCGTCGAGAAACTGCCGGTCGATGAGGCCGTAGAGGGTTCGGCGGCGGTTTTCGACGCCCGGTTTGAAGAGCTCCGCCGGGCGGCCGCCGAGCGCCAGATCGAGTTCGCCCGAGGCTGCCAGCAGCGTGTCGCGCCACTCCTCAAAGGAGAGGCGGCGGATGTTCATATGGGACAGCAGGCGATTGTCGGGATCGACCTGGCGGGCGCTCACGGCGAGCTGCGCTTCGGCGGGCGGAGACGACGCTTGCTGATAGACGGCCGACAGCATGATCAGGCGGTGAAGGTCTTTGGTGCGCCAGCCGCTGGCGACGAAGCGGTGGGCGAGCCAGTCGAGGAGCTGCGGATGGCTGGGCGGAACGGCGCGGAGGCCAAAATCGCTGGGGGTGTCGACCAGCCCCGCGCCGAAGTGATGCTGCCAGACGCGGTTGACCCACACGCGGGCCGTAAGGGGATTGTCGGGCGACGCGATGGCCTGGGCCAGTTCAAGCCGGCCGCTGCCGCGGGCGAAGGGCTGGCGTTGCTCGCCGGCGAGGACGTTGAGGAATTGCCGCGGAATGGGCTCGCCGCGGTTGAGGGGATTGCCGCGGCGGAAGATGCGCGGCTCTTCGATGAGGTCGCGGTCGCAGAGCGCGACGGCGTAGCGAGGCGAGAGCTGCGAGTTGATGATCCAGCGATCAACTTCGCCCTGCAACTTCCAGAGGTTGTTGATGACGTCTGTATCGAAGAAGCGTTCGTTGCTGACGACCGATTCGTCGGGCGGTACACAGGGCGAACTGGGGGCGTAGAGGATGAGGCGGAGCTGTTCGGCCGCAGGATCGGCCAGGCTGGCGGCGTCCGGCGAGGCGGCCTTTAGATCTTGCCACTGGCGGTCGACCCCAGCGAAGATTTCGCCATAGCGGCGTGCTACCTCAGAGATGGATGCGGGAGGCGAGCTGAAGGACTGGGCGACGAGCGGATGGACGACCTCAGCCGGCGCCTTGGCGAGCTGTTCCGTTATGGCAGGCGCCTGGGCGGCGAATTGGGCGGGCGGCAGCGAGCTGAAGCGTCGCCAGGGGAGGAAGACCGCGTCGCCGGCGCGGGCGGCCCGGTCGAGGTAGTTCTGCCAACGGCGGACATAGGCGGGAAGCAGATCCGCTTTGGAGAAGACCTGATCGAAGTTCTCGTCGGGGTATTTTTCTAGTTCAGTTTGAGCGACCAGATAGTCCGCGATTCGACCACGGGCCCGTGCGGCTGTTTCTTCGCGAGCGGCGGCCATGCCGGTCTGAAGGGCGTCTTCACGCTTGCGGAGTTCGGCGGCGAACTCGGCATACCCGGGCTCGTCGACGGCGCCTTCCGAGATGGCGACCATCCGCTCAGTACAGTTCTGGAAGACGCCGTACAGGGCGTAGTAGTCTGCGGTCGGGATGGGATCGTATTTGTGATCGTGGCAGCGGGCGCAGGCGACCGTCAGCCCGAGCAAGCCGCGGGAAACGACGTCGATGCGGTCGTCGTAGATGTCGTGCGTGACGCCAAGAAACCGCCGGCCGAGGGTGAGAAAGCCCATTGCAGCGAGCGCCGGGCGATCTTCGGGGGCCGCCTGATCGGCGGCGAGCTGCAGCAGTAGGAAGCGGTCGTAGGGAAGGTCTTCGTTGAAGGCGTTGACTACCCAGTCGCGGTAGGGATAGGCATGGACAAAGTACCGCTCTTCGCGGGCGTAGACGTAGCCCTTGGTATCGGAGTAGCGGGCAACGTCGAGCCAGTGGCGGCCCCAATGCTCGCCGTAATGAGGGGAGGCGAGCAGGCGGTCGACGAGTCGTTCGTAGGCCGCCGGGTCGGCGTCGTCGACGAAGGCCTGCACCTCTTCGGGGGTCGGCGGCAGGCCGGTGAGGTCGTAGGTCGCACGGCGGACGAGCGTGCGGCGATCGGCGGGGGGCGCGGGGGCGAGGCCCGCCGCTTCCAACTTGGCGAGGACGAAGCAATCGATGGGCGTACGGCCCCAGGCATCGTGGGCGACTGCCGGGAGCTGTGGCTGCTGGACCGGTTGAAAGGCCCAGTGCTGGCGAAGCTGCGCGTCGGCGGCGGAGGGGGGAAGGTCTTCGTCGGGCCAGGGGGCGCCGAGGCTGATCCACTGCTCGAGGATCGCGATCTGGTCGGCGGCCAGCGGCTCGTCGGGCGGCATTTCGAGCTCGCCCGTGCGTCGGACGGCCTCGATGAGCCGGCTATGCTCGGCGTCGCCAGGGACGACGGCCGGGCCGCGGTCGCCGCCGGCCAGCAGTGCGGCGCGGGAATCGACGCGGAGGCCAGACCATTGCTCGCTTGGGCCATGGCACTCGCCGCAGGCCGAATGGAGCAGCGGACGGACCTGCGACTCGAAGAAATCGCGGTGCGCGTCGGCAACCGGGGCCGCGGCGGCGTCATGGCGGGCTAGACAGACCAGGAGGATTCCCAGGGCTCCGGCCGCCGCTGGAAAGGGAGATCGCTGGCGGCGGGCCGCGAGCGGCGACGATAGTGCGCGGCGCATCGGGCCTGGGCAGGTCATGCAAGCTTCGCGGCGGTTTTGGGAATAGCGCTGACGAGAGTCCGGGCAAGGGGCAATTATACACGTTCTTGAGGGCGTGCGGGACGCCCTGCCCCGCCGGTGCGCGGGTCGACATACTGAGCTACTTCAGTACACGGGCATGAGAAGCTTCCCCCCTAGCCAAGCCGCCGGGCTACCGCGGGCCAACGGCGGCGGGCGGAGCGGCAGTTTTTGCGGGAATGCGGGGGGCCGTGGCGGCGAATACCAAGGGTGAGCGGTTGCACGGGGCATGGCACTGAGCCAAGCTGAAGGGGCCGCGGACCGCCGGCGGCGGCGGAGCGGAGCGCTTAGTGTGAGGCTTATGCGACTACTTATTCGATCCTTGATTGCATTAGCTATCCTGGGTGGGTTGGGTTGGGCGGCCTTACGGCCGGCCGCCAGCTACCTGAAGGAGCGGAACCGGCCGCGCTATCGCGAGGCGGCGGTGGCCAGGCGGACCGTAAGCATGGTCGTAAACTCCACGGGCGAGGTGAAGCCGGTGCTGTCGGTGTCGGTAGGATCGTTCGTGTCGGGACCCATTATCAAGCTGCATGTCGAGTTCAACGACCGCGTGAAGAAGGACCAGCTTTTGGCGGAGATCGACCCGCGGATTTACGTGGCGGCGGTGCAGCGCGATAAGGCGTCGCTGGCGACCCGCATCGCCGACGTCGAGCGGACGAAGGCCCTGTTGCAGCAGGCGACCAATGACGAAAACCGGTCGATCGCTCTGCGGAAGGAGAACCCCGACTTCATCTCGCAGGCAGAGATCGACCGGTTCCATTTCAACCGGCTGTCGCTGAAGGCGCAACTTGACGTGGCGGACGCGGCGGTGGAACAGGCGCAGGCGACCCTGGAAAACTCGGAGGCCAACGTCGACTACACGAAGATTACTTCGCCGGTCGACGGAATCGTGATCAATCGCAAGATCGATCCCGGGCAGACGCTGGCTGCTCAGTTCCAGACGCCGGAGCTGTTCATCATCGCCCCGGACATGGACAAGAAGATGTATATCTTCGCCTCGGTGGACGAGGCCGACATTGGCTTCATTCGCGAGGCCCAGGAGCGGCGGCGGCCGGTACACTTCACCGTGGCGGCGTATCCAGACGACCTATTTACCGGCGAAGTGGAGCAGATTCGCTTCAGCTCCACGGTCACCTCGAACGTGGTGACGTACCCGGTCGTGGTGGCGGCGCCGAACGCCGACCTCAAGCTACTGCCGGGGATGACGGCGGACCTTTCCTTTGAGATCGAGGAAAAGCCGAACGTTCTGTGCGTGCCGAACGCAGCGCTGCGGTTTTACCCGGAGCCCCGCCAGGTGCGGACCGAAGACCGCAAGCTGCTCGACGGGACCGAGACGCCCGACGAAGAGGACCAGGAACTGTCTGCCAAGCAGAAGGCCGAAGCGGGCGAGAAACGCAATCGCCGTCATGTGTGGGTACAAGAAGGCGAGTTCCTGCGGGCGATCGAGATTACAACCGGGCTGAGCGACAATCGCTATACCGAGATCGTCAAGGGAGACCTAGAAGAGGGGCAGAAGCTGGTAACTGGCCTGCAGACGGCGGCCGATGCGAGCTAGCGGGCGGGAAAGCCTTCTGCGGCAGATATCTCTCACACGGGCGGGCAAGCGCGGAGGAAGTCCTGCTGGGTAAGGAAGAAATATCAAATCGCGCGTCGGGATCGTGCTTAAAGAACCTGCCGACGCCCTGTCGGGTCTTGTATACGATTTACCGCCGAATTTACCGGCGGCCTGCCGGCCGTGGCTACGTGCCCCGGCCCTTTCGGGGCAGCCGGTTGCCAGCGGCGTTTGCACACTCTTGCCTATTCCCCTCCGCGGGAGCGGCAGATTTGGTTGCTCCATTACTCCTCTGCGGCTCGGCGCCTCTGCGAGAGCCGTTTTGAAGCAGTTCATCTAGCCCTATGACTTCGTGGATCACGTTTCGGATTGCGCTGCGGGCGCTGTCGAAGAACAAGATGCGCGCCGGACTTACGGTGCTGGGGGTCGTGATCGGCATTGCGGCGGTGACGACGATGGTGTCGATTGGGCAAAGCGCCAGCCAGTTGGTACAGGGTCAGTTTCAGTCGCTCGGGACCAACGTGCTGGTAGTGTTTCCCCAGATGCAACGGCGCGGCGGCGTGCGCCAAGGGGCTGCGCCGACCCTCACGGCCAAGGATGCCAAGGCGATTGCCGACGAGGCGCCGTCGGTGCTGGCGACCTCGCCGATCGTGGGGGCGTCGGCGCAGATCATTGCCGGCAACACCAACTGGAGCCCGCGGGAGATGATCGGCGTGGGCGAAGATTATTTGGTAGTGCGCAACTGGCCGCTGCGGCGGGGCGGCTTCTTCTCGGAGCGGGACGTTCAGTCGGCGGCAAAGGTATGCGTTATCGGCCGCACCATCGTAGCGAAGCTGTTTCAAACGACTAATCCGCTGGGCGCCACGATACGGGTGCGGAACATTCCGTTCACCGTCATCGGCGTGCTGGAGACCAAGGGCGCGAATATCGTGGGCGAGGACCAGGACGATATCTTGCTGATGCCCTACACCACGGTGCAGAAGCGGCTGCAAGGGTCGCAGTTCAACAACGTGGGTGTGGTGTTGGCGTCGGCCCGCTCCATGGCGCTGATGACGACCGCTGAACAGGAGATCAATCAGATCATGCTGGAGCGGCATCACATCCGCTCCGGCGACGCGGCGGACTTCACCGTGCGGAATACGACGGAAATCGCCAACGTGCTGTCGATCGTCACCGGTTCGATGACGTTGATGCTGGCGTCGATTGCTGGCATTTCGCTGGTCGTGGGCGGCGTAGGAATCATGAACACGATGCTGGTGTCGGTGACCGAACGGACCCGCGAGATCGGCATTCGGATGGCGGTCGGCGCGCGGTCGGGGAATATCCTGCGGCAGTTTCTGGTCGAGTCGGTGGTGCTGTCGTGCGTGGGCGGGGCCATCGGGCTGCTACTGGGGGTGGGGGCGTCCGCGGGGATCACCACGCTGATCAACAAGATTTCCAGCGGCGCGGATTGGCCGATGGTGATTTCGATGCCGGCGGCTGTGCTGGCGCTGGTGTTCGCGGCGAGCGTGGGGATCTTCTTTGGGTTTTACCCGGCGCTCAAGGCCAGCCGGCTCGATCCGATCGATGCGCTGCGATATGAGTGAAGGGATATTGGAGGGAGAACAGGAGGGAACACAGTGGAAACAGAGAAGGTAATGTTATTTTGTTCTCAGTTTCCGCTGTTTCCTGCCTGTGCTTTTCAAGATGATTCGTGGACTATTATGCGCCCGTGAAACAGGCGAACGGGGGCGAAAGAAGAGACGGACGTTCACGCATCATTTTGTCTCGTGCACACTGATTGCAGCAGCGTCTTGAAACCACTCCAGTTTTCTACGTGTCGCGTATTCGCGCGGCCGGGGATGGACGGGGTAGTTTGAGAACGAGCACGGGCGGGAGCAAAGTATACAGATACAGAATGATGTTCCGCTCTATTTCCGCTGTATCTCCTGCGGGCTTAAGGCGGCGAGGGATCGGGGGACGGGAGGGGTTCTGGCGGGGGGATGGTTGCGTCGGGCGGCTGGGTCGGGGGCTGCTGCGGGGCGCCAATGCCCAGGGCGTTCGCCCCCGCGGGGCGCTTCGGATAGTCGTCGAGGTTAAAGGCCTGTTCCGAAGGCGCCGCGCCGGGCGGATAGCGATCTTCGTTCGGGCCGGCGTGGATGCTGCGAGGATAGAACTCGCAGAGTTTGGGATCGATCCATAGGGGGCCGAGGCGGCAGAAGCGATCCTCGTAGAGAAACACGCCGTGCGTTTCGAGGATCGTGCCGGTCTCGCGTTCCATGCTGGCCAGCTCGATGTTGTACTGACTGAGGGCTTGGGCCTGCAGGCTGACCGAATTGCCCCAGTCGCTGATGGCCTGCAGCACGTTGAGGAAGATTACGTCCTGGCCGACGAGGTAGACGGTGAACTGCCGTTCCAGGTTCAGCCGGGCGGCCTCGCGGGCCTCGCGGTAGGCCTCGGTCTGGGAGTAAAACTGGTCGAGATTGCGATAGCTGAGGCCGAGGATGTGCCGCGCGCTGTGGACGCCCTGCTCGAGGGCGGCGCGGTCGCGGGCGATGACCATTTCGGCCGAGCGGACGGCGGCCCGTTCTTGCCGCAAGAGGAGCGGCACCGAGAAGTTCACCCCCATGGTCCAGTCGGTCGAATCGTTGCCGCCGGTACCGGTGCGGTCGAGATTGGGCATCTGGCCTTCGAGGCCGTTCCAACGGTAGACGCCGACCAGATCGAGCGTGGGCTGCATCTGGTTGCGGGCCAATAGCAGCCGTTGCTGGTCCGCTTCGAGGATGAGCTTCAGCTCAATGATGTCGGGCCGCCGCTGCTGGGCGATTTGGACGATTTGATTCCAATCGAACTCGATCCGCTCGGTGGTCGGCGGCGTCGTGGGGACTAGCGCGGTCGGCTCGGTGGGCGGGAGGCCGAGGATGTTTGCCAGCGCCGCCTCGCGGGCCAGCACGTTGGCCCTGGCGCTGATGACCGTGGCCTTGAACTGGGCCAGTGCGAGGCGGGTTTGGGCGACCTCGCTGATATCGGCGATGCCGATCTTCTGGCGGGCCGCGGCGCGGTCGAACGCCTGCTGGGCCTGGCGGACTTGCATCTCGCGGGCCCACAAGTCAGTGCGAGCGAAGACCAGGGCCCAGTAGGCCTCGATGACGCCGCGGACGAGCTCCTGCAGGCTGTCGCGGAGTTGGAAGAAGGAGCGCTCGGTGTCGATCCGCGTCAAAACGACCGGAACGCGATTGGCCAACACGCCCGCGCCACGCAGCAGCGGCTGGGTGTAGCTGAGGCCGGTCGAGTAGCTGTTTTGCGCGTTGAGTGGAAATACGCCGGGGGAGAATTGCGACGCGTCGTTGAAGAAGCCGAGCGACGAAGTGCCGCCGAGGAGGTTCGTCTGCGACAGGTCGGCGGAGAGATTGTGGTTCTGCGTCTGGATGCCGCCGAAGCGGGTGCGGTCTGGATCGAGCGGATCGCGGAAGGCAACCGGCGGTTCGGACTGCGTGAAGGTGTTGTTGACCGACAGCGCGGGATCGAAGCGGGCCCGCTGCTGGTCGACGGTCGTGTTGGTGATAGCGGGGTCGTAAATCGTGCTGCCGCTGGAGACGGCGACCGTGCCGGCCAGGACGCGGATCACTTCTGAGTTGGCTAGCGCTAGACGGATGGCCTCGTCGAGCGAGATGAGCTGTTGGGCCTGGGGATCGCGGGGGCGCTCGACCGTGGGCGGGGGCGCCGTGGGCGGAATGTATACGTCTGGAAGGTTGGCAGGGTCGCGAAAACGAATCCGCCGCTGCTCGGACTTGAAGAGCGGGAAGAGGGAGTCGTCATATTCGGGGGCGGCCAGCGGATCGCGCGGGAAGGGGTCGGGATGCTTGTGCGACTGGGGCTGCGGGTGAGGTATCGCGGCTCCGGCGGGCGCGCTTATGGGGTCGGATGCGCTAAAGGGGTCGGGATGCTGTGGCGTCTGGAGAGCTTCTTGAGCTTGCAGGGCGGGCTGTCGCCAAAGAATCCCGACCTCGGCCGGACCGGTGGTTGCCAGGATGAAGCCCGCCAAGCAGGCAGCGGGTCGTGCAACGAGCGCTGCGCGGCGCCGCACGCTACTTACGCCATTTGAACCGGTTCTGCCGAGACGCATACTGCTACGTCTTCGGCTGGTGGTAGCGATTGGTGGAGTCAGCCGGGGACCGTCGTTATAACCGGCACGCTGGCGGTGCTAGCAGGGCGGGAGGAGGGAGGTGGTCGGGGATTGAGGATAGTGATCGGTGATCAGTGATCAGGGATTAGAAATCGGGGATCGGTGGTTAGCGTTGGGGGTGAGCGCTGGATGGCATGGCCGCGTTGGCATGAGCATGATGTCGTGACCCCATGGCAACGTCAGCCGACCTCCGTGGCCAGGGCAAGCGACGCGGGAAGGGGTCGGGATGCTTTAGCGACCGGGTAGATTAGCGGCGTGGGGAGTCGCTAGTCGCCAAAGAATCCCGACCGCGTTGCATACGCTAAAGGGGGTCGGGATGCTTTGGCGACTGGAGAACCGCGCGGGCTTATGAACGCTGCCTGTCGCCAATGAATCCCGACCCCTGCCGGCGGAGCGACCCCGTCAGGCGCCGGCTTCCTGGCCGGCAAGGAGGGCGTCCTGGGCCTGGTGAAAGTCGGTGGTGTCGCAGATGATCTCGCCGTCGCGGAGGACGATGCTGCGGCGGGCGTTGCGGGCGACGGCCTGGTCGTGCGTCACCAGAATGACGGTCAGGCCGTTCTCCTGGTTCAGCCGGCGGAACATCTCGATCACCTCGCGGCTGGTGCGGGTGTCGAGGTTGCCGGTCGGTTCGTCGCCCATGAGGATGTCGGGATTGTTGATCAGCGCCCGAGCGATGGCGACGCGTTGCTGCTGGCCGCCCGAAAGCTGACCGGTGTGGTGATCGAGCCGATCTCCCAGGCCGACGAGCTGGAGCATCTCCACCGCGCGGCGGCGGCGCTCGCGGGACGTGACGCCGTGGGCGTAGACCAGCGGCAGCTCGACGTTCTCGACGGCGGGGGTGCGGGCGAGGAGATTGAAGTTCTGAAACACGAAGCCGATGCGAGCGTTGCGAATTCGGGCCCGCTGGTCGCGCGACATGGTGGCGATTTCTTCGCCGGCGAGCTTGTAGCTGCCGGCGGTGGGGCGGTCGAGGCAGCCCAGCGTGTTCATCAGCGTCGACTTGCCTGAGCCCGAGGCGCCGACCAGCGCGAGAAATTCGCCCTGGTCGATGTCGAAGGTGGCGGCCTTGAGGGCCGTGACCTGCACCTCGCCGAGGTCGTAGACTTTCG
Organism: Pirellulales bacterium; assembly: GCA_020847515.1. Classification (GTDB taxonomy): domain Bacteria; phylum Planctomycetota; class Planctomycetia; order Pirellulales; family Lacipirellulaceae; genus Lacipirellula. The sequence goes on from JADLBW010000272.1 coordinate 16,461, forward strand.
AGACGTCGCGGACTTCGATCAAGGGCATGGGCTGGTGGGCAGATCGGGTCTGGACGCGTTGCGACCGGAGCGCCTCTATGCAAATTGAAATCCCCGGTCGCGAAAACGTCCTGACCCCGTCCTAGCGCTGCGCTATTGACCGGGTTGCCGGGCCAATAGCGCGGTGAGCTGGAAGGCGTGATATTTTTGCTCAGCGGCGGGGCGGCCCTGGGAGTCAGCGTTGGCGACCCAGAAGCGGGTGGATTTCGGCTCGAACAGCACGTTGTGCAGATTCGATTTCATGGCGACCGGCCGGTCCATCAGGTGAATGGCCGACTCGGCAGTGAACTTGCCGTGGGTGGCCTGAACGCGCCGCACCAGTTCACTGTAGCGGTCGCCTGCCGAGAGGAGCACGGCGTCTTCGACCGGCGTGGGGAGCCGCGGATGAGCCGTATTCGGCTCGACGATGCCGAAGCGATCCCAGCAGGCCTCAAGGCCGGCGGCCGTGTTGGTCTTGCCATCGGCGACGACGAAGTAGTACTCGCAGCTGCGGGGCCGGTCGCGAAAGACGCCAATCGCCTCGGCAAGGTCGTCGGCGGTTTCGAGCACGTCGCGAACGAGAAAGGCCATCGGCACGCCGTTCCAGTGGCCGAGTCCGCCGCCTCCCATTTCGCCGATCGACACATGGTTGGCGTTCATGCCGGTGACCGAGCCGATGAAGCCGGCATACGTAACGTTGACAAACGGAATGCCGCCCTCGGGTTCGGCGACGATCAGCACCGCATGGTCCTGCAGCTTCAGGTCGACGCCGTAGTCAAGCACGCGGCCGTGGTAGAGCGTGCCGTCGGCGGTGGCCGAGTTCATCAGGGCGAAGCCGCTGCAGTGGAACAACTCGGGGATGAAGTTGGCCGCTTGAATGTCTTTGAGCGGCAGGTCGGCGCCTTCGGCGAGGCCTTCCATTTCGTCCCAATACTTCGGCGGAATATGTTCTTCTTGCAGCTTGACGATGCCCGGCAGCATGTCGCGAGGCTTCATCTCCAGCGGGCCGATCTTAGCAAGCGACTGGTTGCCCTTCACCTCCAGCAGGTAGTTCATATTTTCGCGAATGTGGTCGGCCAGCAGCTTGCCGTGCTGCAGGCCCATCTCGCGATGAGTGCCCTTGAGATGGAGGACGAGATAGCCGTCGACTGATTCGAGCCAGCCGGCGCCGTAACGGGCGAGGGTCTCGGCTGAGGCCGGCGCGGCGAGGATCAGCGCCAGCAGGCAACTTGCGGTCCACGCGCGGCGAATAAGTGATCGCATCATGATATTCCCCGAAGAGAAGGAAAGGGCGCCGACGGTCAGTCGCCGGCTCGCTTATTGTAGCAGCCGCCCGTGCAGGCGACTGCGCGGGGGTGCTTCGTGGCGTGGACACTGTATTCACTTCCGGATGATTGGGAGCTACACTGCGCTAATCTCCTGAGTTGCCCCCAGCATCCCTCTTTTCGCGCGGGTGAACGTCGACATGTGTTACTGGCGTATTGTGTGGGCTGTTGCGGCGATCGCCGTACTGGCGGACGCTCGCTCCGCAGCCGTTGCCGCCGACGGCCCCGAGGTGAACTCGCTCGATCAGGCCGTGGCGCCGGCCGAACGGATTCGGCTGTTCGACGGCCAGTCGCTGGCCGGTTGTTATACGTTCCTCAAGGACGCGCAGTACGAAGATCCCCGCGGCGTCTTCACAGTCAACGACGGCCTGCTGCACATCTCGGGCGACGGCCTGGGAAGCGTGATCACCAAGCAGGCGTACCGCGACTATCACGCGATCGTCGAATTCAAATGGGGCGAGAGGACGTGGCATGATCGGGAGAACGCTGCCCGCGATTCGGGCCTGTTGATCCATAGTAACGGCGCTGACGGAGGTTATGGGGGGATCTGGATGCCGTCGATCGAGGTGCAGATCATCGAAGGGGGCGTGGGCGATTTTATTCTGGTTACCAGCGATGACGAGGCCGGGCATCCGGTTCCGTTTTCGCTCACGTGCGAGACGGCGCGGGATCGCGACGGCGAGGTCGTGTGGCATCGCCTGGCCGGCGACCGTCGAGAGACGTTCGATTCGAAGAACCGCGAGCGGATCAACTGGTTCGGGCGGGACCCAGATTGGGCCGACGTGAGGGGCTTTCGCGGCGACCAGGACGTAGAGAGCCCGCATGGCCAGTGGACGCGGCTGGACGTGATCGCCGACGGCGGGCATATCGAGGTGTTCGTCAACGGCACGAAGGTGAACGAGGCGTTCGAGGCGTTGCCCCGCGGCGGCAAGCTGCAATTGCAAACGGAGTTGGCGGAGATCGATTTTCGCACCTGGGAGCTGTGGCCGCTCGGCCAGGGTCCCCAGCCGGCGCCGGCGGCGCCGTGAGATATATTTAGAGCGCAAAGTGGGTCAGGATGCTTTGGCGACTGGAGACTTTCCACTGCGGGCGATTTCGATAGTCGCCAAAGAATCCCGACCCCGATAGTACTGGGAGTGCTCGAATGATTGCGCGAAATTGGATATGGGTCGCTTGCCTGGGGGTCTTAGCCGGCGGCGGGGGTCCAGCGGCAGAAGCCGCGGCGCCGCTGGAGGTGGGCGTGGCGGTCGTCGACATTACGCCGCCGATCGGCTATCGGATGTGCGGGTATTTTAATGAACGGCTCAGCACGGGCGTGCACAATCCGCTGCAGGCCAAGGCGATCGCGCTGCAGCAGGGGAGTGAGCGCTGCGCTTGGGTGTTCTGCGACCTGATTGGGCTGCCGGCTGAGCTCACCGCGCAGGCCCGCACGGCGGCAGCCGAAGCCAGCGGGATCCCGCGCGAGCATATCCTTATCGCCGGCACGCACTCGCATACTGGGCCATTGTTCTTTGGGGCGCTGCGGGACTACTTCCACCAGCGGGCGGTGGACGAGGCCGGGACCGATCCGCAGGAAGCGGTAGATTATCCCGCGAAGTTGACCAGCCGACTTGTCGAGGCGATCACGCAGGCGGCTGCCGCCATGGAACCCGCTGAGTTGGCGGCCGGCAGCGCGGCGCAAACAGGCCTTGCGTTCAATCGTCGCTATGTCATGCGGGACGGCTCGGTGAAGTTCAATCCGGGCAAGCTGAATCCCGACATGGTGCGGCCTAGCGGGCCGATCGATCCGCAGGTCGGCCTGTTGCAGTTCCGCCGCGGCGGCCGACCGGTCGCAGGCCTTACGGTCTTTGCGCTGCATTTAGATACCACGGGCGGGACGGAGTACGCCGCGGATTATCCGTTCTTCCTCGAACAGCGCTTGCGAGCGAAGTTCGGCCAAAGCTATCAGTCGCTGTTCGGCATTGGCACATGCGGCAACGTCAATCACGTCGACGTATCGACCGATCGGCCGCAATCGGGGCATGGCGAAGCAGCGCGAATCGGGACGACGTTGGCCGGCACGGTGCTGACGGCTGCCGAGTCGCTGCCGGCAGTAACAGAGCCGCGGCTGGCCGTGGCGGCGACGACGGTAGCGATTCCGCTGCAGCAATACTCGTCGCAGGACCTGGCGGCGGCTCGGGCGAACCTGGCGAAAGTGGGCGGGCGCGAGCTATCGTTTCTCGAGCAGGTCGAGGCGGTGAAGATCGTCAACGTCGCCAATCACGCGGGAGACCCGCTAACGGCGGAGGTGCAGGCGTTTCGCCTCGGCGAATCGTGCGCGGTCGTTGCGCTGCCGGGCGAGGTGTTCGTCGAGTTGGGGCTGGCGATCAAGCAGGCGTCGCCGTTTCGCGACACGATCGTGCTGGAGCTGTGCAACGATTACCCGGATTACATCCCGACGAAGCGGGCGTTTGCGGAGGGGAGCTATGAGCCGACCAACTCGATCATCGCTCCGGGCGGCGGCGAGATGCTGGTCGAGGCGGCGGGCAAGCTGCTGGATGAACTTCGTGTGCGGTGAGGTTTGGACTCTTAGTGGCGGCGAGGGTTGAACTTCGGCGGCGCCTACACCCTGGCCACGTGAGATGGCCTTCGTCCCCATGACGCCCGGCGGCCGGCGCTGAGCGCGATGCGGTTGAAATGGCTGGGGCCGGGATGCGGCGCTCGCTCCCTCACGCGCGGCGGGGAGGGAGCCGCTGGATCGTGGGGTAAACGTTTGGTTCGTGCAGCGCGGGTGGCGCGGTATATTGGCTTTCCGTAGGCTGTTATTGAGGACTGCGCTACTATTGAGAGCTGCGCTACTAATGAACCCTGCCTGGCTGTCGGCCATCGGCTAGCAGCCGACGGCCAGAGGGAAAAGGCCTAATTCTGGCCGCGAGCGGATAGCCCATAGCCGATAGCCAAATTCACAACGGGTTTATTGTCGGCGCAGGAATCAATAGGACACTGCTTCTCGCTGGCTCTGGTGGCTTTTCGTTATGCGGCTATTCGGCATGCGATTGACGATGGTGCTGGCGGCCACCGCCGGGGCGCTAAGCGGACGAGCCGCCCAGCCGGTCCTTCCCGCGGCTAGCGCCGAGGCGGTCGACTTTGCGCGCGATATCCGGCCGATCTTCGAACGCCGCTGCTATGTCTGCCATGGGCCGCAATTGCAGGAGAGCAATTATCGGCTGGATAGGAAGGAGATCGCGCTAGGCGTCGGAGATCGGGGCGAACCGCCGATCATCGTCGGCGATAGCGCCAATAGCCCGCTGGTTCGCTTTGTGGCGGGGGTTGACGCGACGACGCATATGCCGCCGGAGGATGAAGGCGAGCCGCTAACGGCGCAGGAAGTTTCGCTGCTGCGGGCATGGATCGATACGGGGGCAGCCTGGCCGGCGGAGGCCCAATCGGCGGATGCGGAAGAGCGGCTCACGACGGATCACTGGTCGCTGCAGCCGCTTGTGCCCCCGGCGATTCCGCTCGCGGATGACGGCTGGCCGACCAATGCGATCGACAACTTTGTTTTAGCCAGGCTGCGCGATGCACAGCTAGCGCCGTCGCCGCAAGCATTTCGACGGGCCCTGATACGCCGCGTGTACTTTGACATGCACGGCCTGCCGCCGACGCCCGAGCAAGTAGCCGCATTCGTCAGCGACGAGCGCGCCGACGCCTACGAACGGCTGATCGACGACGTGCTGGCCAGCCCCCGGTACGGCGAGCGCTGGGGCCAGCACTGGCTCGATGTGGTCCGCTTCTCCGAGTCGAACGGCTTTGAGATGAACCAACAGCGGCCAAACGCCTGGCCGTATCGGGACTACGTCATCGAAGCCTTCAATAGCGACAAGCCGTACGACCAGTTCATCAGGGAACAGCTTGCCGGCGACGCGCTGGGCGCGCCGGCGGCGACCGGCTTTCTCGTCGCCGGGGCGTGGGACCAGGTCAAGAGCCCAGACGTAGCGCTGACGCTGATGCAGCGCCAGGACGAGTTGGCCGATATGACCAATACGACCGGCGCAACCTTCCTGGGGCTGACGGTCGGCTGCGCCCGTTGCCACAACCATAAGTTCGACCCAGTATTGCAGAAGGACTACTACGCCCTGCAGGCGGTGTTCGCGGGCGTGCAACATGGAGAGCGGCCTTGGCCGACAGACGAAGACGCTTGCAAAATCGAAGAACCGCCGAGCGATTCGCGAGAACCGGTCATCGCCACCGTCAACGAGGAACGCTTTGAGCCCGTGAAGGCGCGGGCCGTGCGGCTGACCATCCGCGCGACCAACGGCGGCGAGCCTTGCCTCGACGAGTTGGAAGTCTGGTCAACGCCCGCAGCGGACGCTGAGGCGGCGGGTCGCGAATCCGCGCGCAACGTCGCGCTGGCGACGGCCGGGGCGCACGTGACTTCGTCCGGGGATTACGCCGGCAACCCGAAGCATCAGTTGCGGCATGTGAACGACGGGAAGTACGGCAACGACTATAGCTGGATCAGCGACACGCCAGGCGCCGGCTGGGTAGCGATTGAGCTTGCCGCACCAGCGGTAATCGAGCGAGTCACCTGGGGACGCGACCGCTTAGGCGCCTTCGGCGATCGGCTGGCAACCGGATACTCGATCGAAATCCAGACCCTTGAGGGCCAGTGGATCGAGGTGGCCAGTTCGGCGAATCGGCGCCCGCTGGCGCCAGCGCAGCCAATGGTCTACGCCGGCAACTTCATGCAGCCATCCGAGCCGACCCATCGGCTGTTCCGCGGCGATCCGATGTCGCCGAAGGAAATTGTGGCGCCGGACGCTTTGACCGTGCTGGGGACGCTAGACCTGGCCGCCGATGCGCCGGAGCAACAGCGCCGGGTGGCGCTGGCCCGGTGGGTCGCCAGCTCCGAGAATCCGCTCACCGCGCGGGTGATGGTCAACCGGCTGTGGCACTACCACTTTGGCACGGGGCTGGTCGACACGCCTAGCGATTTCGGCGGCAACGGCGCGCGGCCGAGCCATCCGGAACTACTGGACTGGCTCGCCGGGGAGTTTATCGAAAGCGGCTGGTCGGTGAAACATATGCACCGGCTGATTCTTCTTTCCAGCACGTACCGGCAATCGAACGAGTCGCGCGAGGAGTGCCGGGCGGTTGACGCGGGGACGCGGCTGCTGTGGCGGTTTCCGCCGCGGCGGCTGGAGGCGGAGGCGATTCGAGACGCGGTGCTCCAGGTATCGGGTCATCTCGATCTGACCATGGGAGGTCCTGGCTGGAGCGCTTTTGTGCCGAACGACAATTACGTCCGGGTGTATGAACCGAAAGAGGCGTTCGGCCCGGCCGAATGGCGACGGATGGTCTACATGCAACGGATTCGCATGCGCCCCGACGGCGTCTTTGGCGCCTTCGACGCGCCCGACGGCGGGCAAACGTGCCCTAAGCGCGGGCGGTCGATTACGGCGCTGCAGGCGCTGAACCTGCTGAACAGCGGCTTCATGCGGGACCAGGCCCGCCTGTTTGCCGAGCGGTTGCAGCGCGAGGCGGGGGCCGAGGCGGCGACGGAGGTCGAGCGCGCCTTCGAGCTGGCGTTCAATCGGCGGCCTGACGAAGACGAAAGCCGCGCGGCGCGGGAGCTGATCGAATCACACGGGCTGCCGGCGTTCTGCCTCGCGGTGCTGAATGCGAACGAGTTGGCGTTTATGCCGTGACAGCTATTGTCGAGGGCGGGTTTTTTCCCCGCGAAACACGCGAAAAGACGCGAATAGTCGTAGTGTGAGCGCATCAACAGGCACTGCCGTAATCCCATGCTGACGAAAATCAACGTGAATCTTGAATATGTTTCTTTCGCGCGTATTTCGCGTGTTTCGCGGGCCTCTATTGAGCACTGCGCGACTAATGAAGCCTGCCTGGCAATCGGCTGTCGGCTAGCGGCCGACGGCCAGAGGAAAAGCTTTTTATTCTGGCCGCTAGCCAACAGCCAACAGCCGATAGCCGATAGCCAAATTCACACCGGATTCATTAGCGGCGCAGGAATCAACATACTTCGATAGTCGATCTTCCATCGCGCGGACGACGTATGGCTGACGTTTCACTACCCGGTATCGACTCGCTGAGCCGGCGGGGATTCTTGCGCCACGCGGCGGCAGGGCTGGGGAACATCGCGCTGGCCCACCTGCTCCACGGCGAAGGTTTGCTGGGCGATCCGGCGGCGGCTAGCGATCGCGACGACCAGGCGCCCCTGCGCCCCGCGATCGACCCGGTGCGGCCTCATGCGGAGCGGGCGGCCCACTTTGCGCCTCGAGCCAAGAACGTGCTGGTGATCTTCTGCTCGGGCGCTATCAGTCAGCTCGAGACTTTCGACTACAAGCCCGCCCTGGCCCGGCTCGACGGCCAGCCGATGCCAGGGGCCGAGGCGCTAGTCACGTTCCAAGGGGAAAACGGCAACCTGGCGGGCCCGCTCTACCGCTTCCGGCCGCGAGGCGAGTGCGGCAAGATGACCAGCGACTTGTTGCCGCAACTCGGCGAGTTGGCCGACCGGATGTGCTTCATTCATTCGCTCACTAGCAAGACCAATACGCACGGCCCGGGCGAGAACTTCATGTCGACCGGGTTCACGCTGGATGGATTTCCCAGCATGGGGGCGTGGGTCAACTACGCCTTAGGGACGGAGAATCAGGACCTGCCGGCGTTCGTCGCCATACCCGACCCGCGCGGCGTGCCGCAATCAGGCAGCAACAACTGGTCGGCCGGCTTCATTCCGGCGGTCTTCCAGGGCACGCCGTTCAGCGCGAGTAGTCCCGTGCGTCACCTGGCGGCGCCGGACGCGACGCCGGCGCAGGAACAGGCGACGCGCACGTTCTTACAGGCGCTTAATGAGCGCCATCTGGCGCGGCATCCTGGCGATACGGAGCTGGCGGCGCGGATCGCCAGCTACGAACTGGCGGCGCGGATGCAGCTTTCGTTGCCGGAGGTCGGCGCCATCGAGCAGGAGTCAGCCCACACGCTGGCGGCGTACGGCGCCAATGATGCGAACCCGGTGAAGGCGGGCTTCGCTCGCAATTGCATCCTGGCGCGGCGGCTTATCGAGCGCGGGGTGCGATTCGTGCAGCTCTTTAACGGCGCCTATGCGATGGGCGAAGGGGTCGGCAACTGGGACGGACATAAGACGCTGCGGAAGCAGTATGACGTTCACGGGCCGATACTCGATCAGGCGGCAGCGGCGCTGCTGAAGGATATGTCCCAACGCGGGCTCTTGGCCGACACGCTGGTCGCGTTCTGCACGGAGTTCGGGCGGATGCCGACGTTCCAGAAGGGGGCGTCGGGGCGGGACCACAATCCGCATGGCTTTACCGCCTGGCTGGCAGGGGCAGGAGTCAAGGCGCCGTTCACCTACGGCGCCACCGACGAATTCGGTCACCGGGCGATCGAGAACGTCGCGACGGTGTACGATTTTCATGCGACGATCCTACACCTGCTGGGCTTGGACCACCGGCGGCTGACATATTACCACAACGGCATTGAGCGTCGGCTCACCGATGTGCACGGCGAGGTGATTCGCGGTATTCTGGCCGGGTAGCGCCGCAATGCAATCGGAACGGGCGCGTTGGAACCCCGCAAGGCTGCGGGCCGGGTCGGCGTCGTGCGCGAATTAAGTCGGCGGCTGTCGACCGTCCACGACGGAAAGTCTGGTGATAGCCCGTCAGCGTTTTTATTCCGCGAAGCGAAATCGGCGTCACGGCCGCCTCGCACATCTACATTTTGGAAGCTTTCTAACGAGCAAGCCAAGTCTCCCCTCACATGCCTTGCG
>JADLBW010000273.1 GCA_020847515.1 Pirellulales bacterium
GCCACCGACAGCTCTGAGGAGTAAGTTCTAATGAAACGGACAACGCGAAGGCTCTTCACGGCTAGCGCCGCTGCGCTAGCGACGGCCGTTCTGGCCTATGCATCTTCGGCGTCCTCTGCGGCGTCGATTTCTTACGCCAACGTCGGCCCGGTGCCGCCGGGCGTCACGTTCACGGGCATCTCCGAGTCCTCCGGCACCGACAGCGTGCCGTTGTACGGCCCCCCCAGCGGTTTTCCGACGGGGCTGGATTTCAATCCCCAGGCGTTTGTCGCCCAGGCCGTCGCCGGCGGGGCGGACCTGACCGACGGGCAACTGAATTTCACCGTCGCGGCCCCCATGGGCGTGTCGAACGTCAGCGTCTTTGAGGCGGGCGACTACTCCTTGGTGGGCGTCGGCACGCCGGCCTCCCAGGTCTCGGCCGGGGCCATCCTGCGGGCCACGATCGTCGAGGTCAACGGCGCCGCGGTGGCCCCGATCAACGTCCCGACCAGCAACGTCTCGGTCGCCTACAACCTGATCGCCAACGCCGGCCTGGTGCAGCCCTGGAGCCTGGGGACGAGCGTCAACGTCGCCGCCGCCCTGCCGGCCGGTCAGCGGGCCACGAAGGTCGACGTCTCGGTCAACAACCAGATGATCGCCATCAGCGAGCCGGGCAGCATCGCCTTCATCGCCAAGAAGGAGTTCATCATCGGCACGGGCGTGGTGCCCGAGCCGGCCTCGTTCGCCCTGGCCGGGCTGGCCCTGTGCGGGCTGGGCCTCTGCCGCAAGCGCTAGGCCCGACGGCTGTCGGCGCCGTGCGACCCCTCAAGCTGTGAAACAAAAGACCCTTCTCGACGTCGAGAGGGGTCTTTTTTTGCGCCTATTGATTCCCGCCCCGTCGGCCCACCCGTTGTAGAACCCGCAAGCGGCTCTCGGCCAGCGGCTAGCGGCCAGAATGAGGTTCTTCCGTCTGGCCGATGGCCCAAAGCCCATAGCCCAAAGCCGCCAGCCGCGGTTCATCCGCCGCGCAGTTCTCAATAGCCCAACCCCGCTGCTTTTCGCCGCTCGGGTACTGGGCGCCGCCGGAGGGCGCTTCCGCCTCTCCGCGAGGGTGAGCGCCAGCCGCCCCACAACGGCATCCTGTGCCATTTCCGGTACGCTGTTTGCGAAAAACCGTTTGCAAATCGATGTTGCAACGGCAACTACCCAACCCACTCTGGAAGAGGATGCCATGGCGAAAAAGAAAGCGGCCAGTAAGACCCCCAAGAAACAATCCGCCCAGCGTTCCGCAAAGTCGGCCAAGAAGAAGGTCGCCAAGGCCGGCTCTGGCAAGAAGAAGGCCGCCAAGAAGGCCGCCAAAAAGTCTTCCAAGCAGCGCGCCACCAGCCGCGAGTTGATCGCGCCCCGTGGCGACCGCCGCTTTGTTCGCCGCGATGAACAGGGCCAGTTCCAGGAAAGCGACGACGCCGGCCGCTCGCTCGCCGCCGATCGACGCCAGAAAGCCAAGCGCAGCGTCAAGTCCGGCCAAGGCGATCGGGGCGACCGCCGGTAGACACACGGCGGTTAAGGCTGGCGGCCGAAGGCCGGCTGTACGTTTCGCTCACGCTCCAGCGGCGCCGAGGCGCCTGGCCCATGCGGGCGGCAACGCGTTGCCAAGCACGCCTCCCCGCGCGCCGCCCGCAAGGTGGCGTCTCACCGCCGCCGCACCGTCGTTCGCAATTGCCGATGTGCGGTCCCATAGGAACGCTTGCCCTGCCCGCACTCAATAGTTCGCCCTGCCAATGCCGCCAGCCGCCAGCCACACCCAGGGCCCATTTCCCGCGCTGCCATTTAATCGCGCCATCGGCGGCCAATTAGCGCCATGTACGGCCCATCGCGTTTAATGACGTCCCTCCATTCCCTCCGCGGCCGGTTCTCGTGGCGGGAACTCGTGCTGGTCCTCAAGGGCGCTTTCTTCGAATGGAACGAGGACAAAGTCCCCCGCATGGCCGCCGCCATTGCGTTCTACACGGTCTTCTCGCTGACGCCGATCATCGTCATCGTCTTTAAGATCGCCGAGCGCACGTTCGGCGCCGAAGCGGCGCTCGAAGAGATGCTCGCCCAGGCTGCCTACCTCGTCGGCGAAGAAGGCCGCGACGCCGTCAGACTGGCCGTCGCCACCGCTCAGCCCCGGACCGCCACGCCGTTGTCCGCCGCCATCGCCGTTGCGGCCACGGTCTTCGCCGCGACCGGCGTGTTCACCGAACTGAAAGACGCCCTCAACACCATCTGGGAGGTCCAGGCCCGCCCGGGCCTGGGCCTCATGCAAATGATACGCGACCGCTTTTTCGCCTTCGCGATGGTGCTGGTGATCTGGTTTTTGCTGCTGGTTTCCCTAGTGACTAGCGCCCTGATGGCCGCCGTTTCGCGATACGCCTCCGCCTACTTCGCCGGCGTCCAGTTCGTCGAGTCGACCCTTTCGCTCGCCTTCATCACGCTGCTGTTTGCGCTGATCTACCGCGTCCTTCCGGACGTCAAGGTCGCTTGGAGCGACGTCTGGCTCGGCGCCGTAACGACCGCCGGGCTGTTCGTCATCGGCAAGTCGCTCTTCGGCGTCTACTTAGGCCACAGCACCCTCGGCGCCAGCTACGGGGCCGCCGGCTCGCTGGTGATCGTCATCCTGTGGGTCTACTATTCCTGTCTGATCGTCCTGTTCGGGGCGGAGATGACGCAGGTTCAGTCCCGCCTTCATCACGTACCGCCCGCGCCGACCGACAAGGCCGTCCACGTCACCGAGCACGCCCGCGTCCAGCAGGGCATTCCGCGTACCGAAGACGTCCAAGAGGCCGCGCAAGCCCTCGATGATCGCCCGACATAGCCTCCAGCCGCCGCCTGCCTCTCGCTTGCCTCCTCGCCGCATCGCAACCTTTTTAGGCCAACCCGCCGGCAAGCCCGGCATAATGCTTGACTTTCAACGGGCGCTGAGCGATTTTAGCGTCAGGAAATACCTCGTCAGGATGCAGGTCAACAACCCTGCTCACCCAGGGCGACTTTTGGCGGGGCCTCGCAAGGCGCCCCAAGCACGCTGCTTTTTTTGCGATACGCGGTTCTGTCGACGTCACCCCGGCCAGAGCGATCCCGGCGCCAACGTCTCGCTCTCGCCGCCTCGAATCACAGCGGAGGCCTCTATGAAACGGCCGGTTTACGCGCTCGCGGGTAGTTCGTTGAGCGCCGGTAGAGTTCGTACCATCGTATTCTCGGCGATCGCAGCGCTGTATCTAGCGCCCTCGTGCGCTCACGCCGCCACCTCCGCCTACTGGCGACACGAGGAAGGCCCCTCGGGCAGCATAGTTCCCGACGGGTCCGATACTGTGCTTGACTCGTCGGGCAATGGCAACCATATGGAAACCTTTCGTTCTGCTTTTGAGCCGTTCACCGCCGCCACCTACTCGCCGATCATCTCGCCGCTAGCGCTGCGCAGCGGCCTGCCCAACACGCTGTCGCTCGATTTCGGTCCCGCCCCCCGCGTCGGTACGGAAGACGGCGCCGATCCTGGCAACCAGAACGGCCGCAACGACGACAACTACACTGCTAACGACAAGCCCATCGAAGAAAAACTCTTCTCAGCCATGACCGTCGAGCTGGCGTTCAACATGAACACCGTCGGCGGCTACCAGGCCCTGTTCGGCAAGGACGGCAAGCCGCTGGGCGACAACATGCCCACTCCCGGCGAATTCGATAGCCCCGTGCCGCCGTTCAAGATCATGGTTCGCGGCGACGACTTCCCGGGCGCTGTGCCCAACCAGCTCTTCGTCGAGTGGATCGACGGCGACGGCTTCGCTCAGGAGGACATCCACTTCCTCGCCAGCGGCGAAACGGTCGTCCCCAATCGCTGGTACCACGTCGCCGTCACCCTGGCCTCCGATAGCGCCCGGTTATGGGTCGCCGAAGCCACTGAAGACGGCGCTAGCCAAGTTCCCTACACGCTGAAGGACGAGCTCACGGGGCTCGACTTCACGGGAAGCGACGGCCGAATCCTCGTGCAGGATCCTACCCCCATGTCGATCGGCCGCGGCATGTTCGGCAATGGCGTCACCGACTGGTCCGACGCCATCATCGATGAGGTCCGCGTCAGCGACGCGGCCCTCACGCCCGAAGAGTTCCTGTTCGTCACCACCCCCTCGACGAACGACGCCGACTTCAACAACGACCAGGTCGTCGACGGCAAGGACTTTCTCATCTGGCAACAATCCTTCGGCGTCTCCGGCGGCGCCGGCGATGCCAACGGCAACGGCCAGGTCAACGCCGACGATCTCGCGATTTGGGATGACGCCTTCGGCGGCGCGGGAATTACCGCCGTCCCCGAGCCCGCGGGCTGCGGCCTGTGCATCGCCGCCGCCATCGGCCTGGCAAGCTTTCGGCGGCTCCGCAAGTAGCCCGCTAGACGTACTCCGTGTCCCTCCCGCTCCGCCGGGAGGGCAGCGGAGCGATTAACGCAAGGGGGTCGGGATGCTTTTGCGACTGGACGCGGACATGTGCTGAC
>JADLBW010000274.1 GCA_020847515.1 Pirellulales bacterium
GCTGGCCGCGAGCCGCCAGCCTATATCCGACGGCCACAGTTCATCAGTCGCGCAGTTCTCAATAGTTCAGTCCGGAGCGGCGATGTCGCTATTGGTCGAGAATCCGCTGGGGATCCTTGTCGCGGGGGCGATCGCGGCCGTTATGGCGCTGGTGTTCTTCCTGGCGCGGCGCACCGGCGGGGCGCTGGCGGCGCTGGCGGGCGTCCTGCTGGCAACGGCGGCGCTGACGGCGGTCGAGCGGCTGGTGGTGACCGAGCGCGAGCAGGTTGCGAGCCGCCTGGCCGAGCTATTCGCAGCGATCGAGGCCAACGATCTTCAGCGGACGCTCGACTGCGTCGATCCAAACTCCGGCGTGGCAGCGGACGTACGGGCGCTGATGCCGCTACTGCGCGTGGAAAAAGTGCGGGGCATGGGCGGTCTGGATATCGACCTGCACCTCGACCTGTCGCCTCCGGCGGCCGTTTCTTCCTGCCGGGTATACCTCGACGGCATCCACGGCAGGTCCGGGGCGCGGGTGGTCTATGCGAACCAGCGCGTCGATATCAGTTGGACCAGGCCTGCCGAGGCGTGGGTCGTTTCGGGGTACACGGCTTACTATGAGGGCCGGCCGATCGATGCGGTCGAGAGTGCGCGGGCGAATCGGCCGCGGTAGCCGATTTGGCGGCGCCCGCGACCCGATTTGTTGGAACCACGGAGGCACGGCAAAAGGAAGTTCAAATAATTTGGATCGACTTGCGGCGGTGCGAGCGCCTTGGCGTTTCCCTATAATCAAGGGCGCCGATCCTTGCAGCGCGGGGCGAAGCGTGTACCCGCTTCAGTCGCCCTCCCTAACCCTCCATCGAGGGGAGGAGACCGGAGAGATCCTTGTGACCGGCTTGCTCTGCCGGCAAGCGACCCACGGTCAAAGCTGGCTCTGCAGTCGATGAGCCACGTATCATGCGTTGCACTACGTTCAATCAGCAGGCCCTGCTCCGTGCCCTCTGTGCCTCCGTGGTTATCAACCTCCGGCTTTGGCCGGCTCGAAACAGGAGGGCGGCATCGGGCGGACGTGGTTGATAATCGGGGTGAACTCCATCTGGGCGAGTACTTCCCGCTTAAGATCGATTCCCGGCGCCAGTTCGATCAGTTCGATCCCGCCGCGGACGAGCTGAAACACGGCCCGCTCCGTGACGTAGAGGACCCGCTGGCCCTTGTGCCGCGCGCGGGCCGCGCTGAACGAAACCTGGTCGACCTCGCGGATAAACTTGCGGACGCGGCCTTCAGTGCGGACGGACAACTGACCGCCGGCGACCTCGACGCTTAAGCCCCCGGCAGTCAACGTGCCGCAGAACACCAGCCGGCGGGCGTTTTGGGCGATGTTGACAAACCCGCCGACGCCCACGAAGCGGGAGCCGACGCGCGAGACGTTCACGTTGCCGTCGCGGTCGATCTGGGCCGCGCCCAGGGCGGCGAAATCGAGTCCGCCGCCGTCGTAGAAATCGAACTGTGCGGGCTGGTCGATAATCGCGTGCGGCAAGGCCGAGGCGCCGAAGCTGAGGCCGCCGGCCGGCATGCCGCCGATGGGGCCCGACTCGACGGTGAGCGTTGCGCGGTCCAAGAGCCCGCGCTCAGCGGCGATGCGGGCGATTCCCTCGGGCATGCCGATGCCGAGGTTGATGACGGCGCCTTCGGGAAGCTCGTCGGCGGCGCGGCAGGCGATGATCCGACGCTCGTCCATCGGCAAGGGTCCCGGCAGCGGCGTGCTGCCTGGCCCCTGGTCGATCGGCGCCTCGGCGTAGCAGGGGTTGTAGGGTTCAGCGAAGGTCTGCTGATGTTCGTCGGCGTCGGCCAGAACGATCCGATCGACGAGGATGCCGGGGACGACGACCCGCTGCGGCCGGACGGGCGCTTCGAGCAGGCGGGCGACTTGGGCAATGACGACGCCGCCGCTATTGCGGGCCGCCTGGGCCATGGCGAGCACTTCGCCGATGATGGCTTCGTCGTCCATCACCAACCCGCCGCGAGGATCGGCCGCGGTGGCGCGAATCAGGGCGACGTCGATCGGCAGCGACTTGTACCAGAGGTAGGTTTTCGAGCCCAGGACGACCGGCTCGACCAGCGGCTCGGTGGTTCGCTGGTTGAGCCGTCCGCCGTCTTGGAGCGGGTCGACGTACGTCCCCAGGCCGACGTGCGTGATGCAGCCGGGCCGTCCGGCGGCGATATCGCGGAAGAGCTGACAGATGACGCCTTGCGGGAAGTTATAGGCCTCGATCTGGTTGTCGAGCGCCAGGGCCCCCAGGGCCGGGCAGAGGCCCCAGTGGC
Organism: Pirellulales bacterium; assembly: GCA_020847515.1. GTDB lineage: Bacteria > Planctomycetota > Planctomycetia > Pirellulales > Lacipirellulaceae > Lacipirellula. The sequence goes on from JADLBW010000274.1 coordinate 2,302, forward strand.
CGCCGATCACGCGGCGGAGCATGCCGGCATGGGCCAGGTGGTTGAGACCCCGCGTCTTGCCGTCGCCCTGGCCGGCGGCGTAGATGAGCGTGAGCCCCTCGGGACGCCCGGAATCGAGGAACCGGCGTTCCAGCGCGGCGGTGAGGGCCTCAGGGTGGGCGGCGCCGACGAAGCCGCTGGTGGCGATCGTAGCGCCGTCGGCCACCAGTTCGATCGCTTCGCGGGCGGAGCACAACTTGGCGGCCAACGGGACGGTCATCGGCGAGCGACTCGGCTAGGGGGCGAGCTTAGACGGCGGCACGATGTTTTTGGCGACATAATGGCGACAGCTTGCCGGACACAAGGGCTGCATAGCCCGCGAATTACGCGAATGAGCACGAATTGCTTAGGATGAGCGGCGGCCGTTCGCCAAGCCGATGAGCCGGACGCTAGCGGGCGCCGGCTGATTGCCGTGCCGCCTGGATCGGCCGGCGCGCCGCTCGCCCGCGGTTCAATATCCGACATCCACCCAGCACGTCGGCCCCTGGCCGCCGACTACGAGAAACAGCGTAGAAAAGGGGGCGGCCAAAAGCTACAGAAAAGCTTGGGGAGGAGCGGCTGGCTCGGCTGCGCCGCCTGTTGCATCCGCGTACCCGCTTCATCCCCCTCCCCAACCCTCCCCGCGGAGGGGGGGCCGGAACTTTTAATCGTGCGCGTGCACGCGCTTCTGCCCCTCTCCCCAGCCCTCTCCGCCTGGGAGAGCGAGCCGGAAGATTCTAATATGGGCGGCCCAGGGCGTCGCGACTTGTTACGGCTGCGGCTTCTCGAAGGGAGGGAGCCCGGGGTTGAAGAATCGGCGGTCGGGGGTGCGGCGCTGTTGTTCCTGGTAGCCGTCGGCCCCGTCGGGGTCGAGGCGGCCGGCGTCGGGTTGCCCGAAGCCGCCGCCGTAGCCGAGGCCGCGGTTTCCCAGCGGGAACCCGCCGCCGCCGTAGCCGGGCGCCCCGCCATACCCAAAGCCGGCGGCGCCGTACCCGCCCGTATACGGACCCGGATAACCGCCGTAGCCATAGCCGTACGGAGGATACGCGGCGAAGTTGCCGCCGGCGATCGTCGAGCCGCGCCAGGCGTCGTGGAAGCGTTCCCACTCGGCGTCGATGCCGCCGCGGCCGTTGCCGAAGCTCTGCACGCGGTAGGTCGTATCGACCGAGCCGTCGGCGCCGCGGAGGACGACGCGCGAGCGCGAGTAGCCGCTGGTGACCAGGCGCGGGTCGTCGAAGGGTTCGATCGGCGGCTTCATCGCGTACTGGGCGACCCGCGCGCCGGTTTCCGGATCATGCGTGTAGCGGCTCCGCATGAAGACCCAGCTATCGGGCGGTTGCTGAAAGACGACCGGCAGGGCCGGGGCACACGACGCTGGCTTGGTGCAAGCGCAGTCGCCTGCTTCAGCCCGAGTGAGCATGAATACGGCCGCGATGGCCGCGGCCAACAGGAGCCGCCAGAGGAAGATCGGCAGGCCCAACGGGCGGGAGGAGTGGTAATTCATACCGGGCACGGAGGTTGGCGACGAGGCGAGGCGCGTCCGTGCGGTGAAGCTTCGCGAAGGGGAAGGTGGAAGGACGAGGGGGGAAGGCGGAAGGGAGGGCAGGATATCTTCCAGTTTGATTGGGCGAGGTCGGACTTCAAGTCGGCTGTGAGGCCGCCTCGGTATGGAGGAGTATTTGCCGGTGACGTCTCTGACGCTGATAACGCTGCCGGCCTTTGCGGCGCGGAGCGTGAAATGGGCGTCGGCGACGCCTAGCACAGGCACCCGCGCGGCATGGGCGTTGGTGCGTCGCCACAGCTAAGAGTTAGGGCGGCGTCGATCAGCCGCTAGGGGCCGGCCGGCGGTTTTTGCCGCACCAACCGTGGGCTAGCGCCCTACGGCTAATCCTCGAATCAAGTCCTAGAATCAAGCTGTGACAAAGCGCTAGTTGTGGAAAGCTCCGCAGCGGCGGGCGGCGATGGGGCTTATTCGAGGCCGCCGACGGGGGCTAGGCCGCCGGGGGCGAGGCCGTGCTTTTCGACCTCTTCGTTCCGCTGGTCGCCCAGTTGGCCGGCGCGGGTACGGATGTCGGGCGACGGTTCATCCTGCTGCGGCTCGGCCGATTCTTCCGGGGCGGCCGGCTCGGTCGGGGCCTGATCCGCCCGACGATCCCATCAAGGGCCGCCGCTCGAAGCGGGCCGGCGGCTACCTGGGGGCGACCGCGCACGCCAGGTTCTGGGCCGAACACAAGATCGTCTTCGACCAGGTCAAATACA
>JADLBW010000275.1 GCA_020847515.1 Pirellulales bacterium
CATCAAGCACGCCGGCCTGCCCTGGGAACTGGGCATCGCCGAAACCCATCAGACGCTGGTGATGAACGACCTGCGCAGCCGCGTGATCCTGCAGACCGACGGCGGCCTGAAGACCGGCCGCGACGTGGTGATAGCGGCGATGCTCGGCGCCGAGGAGTTCGGCTTCGCCACGGCGCCGTTGATCACGCTGGGCTGCATCATGATGCGCAAGTGCCACCTGAACACCTGCCCGGTCGGCGTCGCCACGCAGGACCCCGAGCTGCGCAAGAAGTTCAGCGGCAAGCCCGAATACGTGGTGAACTACCTGTTCATGGTCGCCGAGGACGCCCGTCAGATCATGGCCCAGCTTGGCTTCCGCACGATCAACGAAATGGTCGGCCGCGTCGACTGCCTGCAAACCGACGACGCCATTCGCCACTGGAAGGCCGACGGGCTGGATCTGGCGGGTCTGCTCACCCCGGCGAAAAAGCCCTATCCTGAAGCCGGGACCTACTGCACTCAGCAGCAGGACCACGGCCTCGAGCACTCGCTCGATAGGACGCGACTCGTCGAGCTGGCCAAGCCCGCCCTCGAGCGGGGGGAGCCGGTGCGGGCCGAGCTGCCGATCATCAACACCAACCGCACGGTCGGCGCGATCCTGAGTCACGAAATCGCCAAGCGGTACGGCGCCAACCTGCTGCCAGAGGAGACGATCCACTTCAAGCTCACGGGGTCGGCCGGGCAAAGCTTCGGCGCGTTTCTCGCCAAGGGCGTCACGCTGGAACTAGAAGGCGATGCGAACGACTACGTCGGCAAGGGCCTCTCCGGGGGCCGGCTGGCGATCTACCCGCCCCGGGAGGCGACCTTCGTCCCCGAGGAGAACATCATCGTCGGCAACGTCTGCCTGTACGGCGCCACCAGCGGCACGGCCTTCTTCCGCGGCCGGGCCGCCGAGCGGTTCGCCGTCCGCAACAGCGGCGCCAGCGCCGTCATCGAAGGCGTCGGCGATCACGGCTGCGAGTACATGACCGGCGGTCGGGTGGCGGTGCTGGGGCCCACGGGGCGCAACTTCGCCGCCGGCATGAGCGGCGGAATCGCCTACGTCTGGGACCCGCAGGAGCGGCTCTTGGCGAACTGCAACCTCGGCATGGTCGAACTGGAGCGCGTCGAGGCGGACCAGGAGATCGAAGAGCTTAGGTCGCTCGTCGAGCAGCACCAAATCGAAACCGGCAGCACCGTCGCCGCCGACCTGCTGGACCGCTGGGATGAAACGCTCCCGCAGTTCGTGAAGGTGATGCCGACCGACTACAAGCGCGTCCTGGAGCAGCGCAAGGCAAAGCAACAATCGGCCGTCCCGGCGGCCGTGTAACGTGAGTGACCAAGCACCAATGACCAACGCCTTTTTCTCCAATGAATGATGGCCAAAACAGTTTTGGGCGTCAGGCGTTTGACCTTGCTGAACGCACGGCTACCTTTGGCGAGGCGGTCATTGAGCTCGCCATTGCAGTCCGTCGTGTCGATATCGTCGGCCCGCTAGTTCGCCAGTTGGTGCGTTCAGGGACGAGTATTGGAGCCAACTATACGGAGGCCGATGAGGTCGGGGCTGCGAATGCTAGCGGCGGCTTCGCCAGGGGCAAAAGCTGAAGCACGCACGCTTTGGCAGGAAGCCAACGAACTAACGCGCGTCTTCGGATCCATACACCGCCGATCAAAACCAAGCTCGAAGTGACGAGAGTATTCATACTGGTCATTGGCGCTTGGTCATTGGTTCTTACCTTCAGGTAAATTCATGGGCAAACCGACCGGATTTAAAGAGTTTCCCCGCGAAGCCGTTCCTTACCGCGATCCAGTCGCGCGCGCCGGCGACTTTTTGGAGATCTTCACCCAGGCCCCCGTCGAGCATCTCATGACGCAGGCCGCACGCTGCATGGACTGCGGCGTCCCGTTCTGCCAGTCGCAGCACGGTTGCCCGGTGGACAACCTCATCCCCGAGTGGAACGACATGGTCTACCAGGGCCGCTGGCGCGACGCCCTCGATCGGCTCCACAAGACCAACAATTTCCCGGAATTCACCGGCCGCACCTGTCCCGCGCCCTGCGAAGGCGCCTGCGTCCTGGGAATCACCAACCCGCCGGTCACCATCAAGAACATCGAGAACGCCATCATCGACCGCGGCTGGGAAGAGAACTGGGTCCAGCCCAGCCCGCCGGAGCTCCGCACGGGCAAGCGCGTCGCGATCGTCGGCAGCGGCCCGTCAGGTCTCGCCGCCGCCGCCCAGCTCAACACGGCCGGCCACACGGTGACCGTCTACGAGCGGGCCGACCGCATCGGCGGCCGGTTGATGTACGGCATTCCGAACATGAAGCTCGACAAGCGCGTCGTCGAGCGCCGCGTCAACCTGCTGCGTGAGGAAGGAGTCGCGTTCGTCACCTGCGCGCACATCGGCCGCGCGGAAGATTTTCCATCCGGCCACATGACGCAGATCATGCAAGAGCGCGGCCGCGAAGTGAAATTCATCGATCCGCAGCACCTGGTCGACGAGTACGACGCCGTCGTGCTCTGCACCGGCGCTACGCGGCCGTTCGACCCGACCGCCCGCTGCCCGGGGCGCGAACTGGCCGGCGTCCACAACGCGATGGACTTCCTCACCCGCAACACGAAGGCCTTGCTCGACGGCGATTGCGGATTGCAGATCTCGGATTGCGAAATGAACGGAGACGCCTCCCGCCCGTCAATCCGCAATCCGCAATTCGAAACCCGCAATCCCTCTCCCCTTCCCTACATCTCGGCCAAGGGCCTTCACGTGATCGTCATCGGCGGCGGCGACACCGGCGCCGACTGTATCGGCACCAGCCTGCGGCACGGCGCCGCGAGCATCGTCAATTTCGAGCTCCTCGCCCCCGCGCCGGCCGAGCGGGCCCCCAACAATCCCTGGCCCGAATGGCCGCGGATCTTCCGCGTCGATTATTCGCACGCCGAGGTGCCGGCCCGCACCGGCCACGACCCGCGAGCCTACAACATCCTCACCAAGGAGTTCGTCGACGACGGCAGCGGCCACATCAAGGGCGTCAAGACGGTCGAAGTCGATTGGTCGAAACCGATTTCCGGCGGCGCCCCGTTCAGCGAGGTGGAAGGGAGCGAGAAGATCTGGCCGGCCGACCTGGTGCTGCTCGCCACCGGCTTCGTCGGCCCGGAACTCTCGGTGGCCGAGATGCTCGGCGTCCAGACGGTTGAACCTCGCCGCGGCTGGACCACCTTCGCCGCCGAGCACGGCAAGTTCGCCACCAATATCGAAGGCGTCTTCGCCGCCGGCGACTGCCGCCGCGGCCAGAGCCTGGTGGTGTGGGCCATCAACGAAGGCCGCGGCGCGGCCCGCGCCGTGGACGAGTACCTGATGGGCTACACGAACCTGCCGGCGCCGGGGATCAACGCGCCGGCGCAGGTGGTGTGATCAGAGTTGGAGCGTTTCAGCGTTCTCCTGCTATAATCCATCAGTCGGCCCTCCTCATTCCTGACCGAGAGATCGCCTATAGAAGGCATCACCATTCCTGATCCGTTAAGAGGGCAGTTCGTGGTCGCCGGGCCGACGAAGCTGTTCGATGAATCGGGCCAGCCATTGGGGTTATTTCTTCCGCAATCGCAACGGCTGTCCCCCGATGAGTTATGGACGCGGGGAGAGCTCGACGCGGCCCGCAACGAGCCCGGCGGCGTGACGCTTGAAGAGATCTGGAAGTCTCTCGGCGCCAAATGAATTACACCGTCGTCTGGAAACCAGTTGCCAAGGCCAGATTGGCCGAGCTTTGGATGTCGGCTTCCAATCGCGCTGCGATTTCAAGGGCCGCGGACCAAATTGAAACAATGCTGCGGACGAAGCCGTTCGATGTCAGTGAATCTCGGCAAGATCAATATCGCGTACTCTACGAGTTGCCGCTCGCGGTCGCTTACGCCGTTTCGGACGACGATCGGTTGGTGACGGTTGTTCATTTCGTACGGTTTAGCCGGTCGCAATGCGTGAGCTTGTCGTCGGCGACCCCCGGCCAAAGGCCGGAGCTGCATCCGATGAATCATGGCTCATTGACGGCGCAACGCTCAATAAGACGATGTTGCCCCGCTCCGGCAGCTCGTTGAGCTGCGGCTACGACCGTTGAGCTGCGGCTGCTGGCAACTTCGTTGTGGAATTTGGCCGCCGACTCCTCTATGTTCGTCAGTACTCGTTGGCGAGTGAGCGCTCGCCGTGCGCGCTTGCGGTTCGCCGCCGCCGGCGGCCCGACCAATCGCGTCTGCAGCAAGGGCCCAGTCGGCGCTCGTCGCGACAAAAAACAAACCGCTGCCACCCAAGGACTTAAGCACTCCACAGGGAGTTTTGACGCCAAAACTAACGTGCCCGTCACAACGCGACAGCACCGCCCCCAAGGACTGAAGCACCAGCCATGACCAGCCGCAACGCCCGCCTCGGGCTCGTCCTGTTCTTCATCTACTTGGCCTTCTACGCCGGCTTCGTGCTGCTGGCCGCCTTCTCGCCCGAGACGATGGCCCGCACGCCCTGGGGGGGCGTCAACCTCGCCATCTGGTACGGCTTCGCCCTCATCGCCGCCGCCCTGGCGCTCGCCCTCGTCTACGGCGCCCTCTGCCGCCCCGACGACGATCAGCATCCCCCCGCATCTACCGATCCCAATCCCAAATAAGCCACGCATTAAGGAAGCGATGCGCCAAGTGCACACATCATAAATCACACATCATAAATCACACATCAAACCTCCTTCATGTCTCACCAAGCCTCCACGCTCGCAGTTCTCATCTTCCTCGCGATGGTGGGCCTCACGCTCGGCATCAGCGTTTATCTGGGCCGCAAGGCGAAGAGCTCCGCCGGCTACTTCGCCGCCCACGGCCAGATCCCCTGGCTGGTCAACGGCGTCGCCTTCGCCGGCGACTATCTCTCGGCCGCGTCGTTTCTGGGGATCTGCGGGATGATCGCCTTCTACGGCTACGATGGCTTCCTCTACTCGATCGGCTACCTGGCCGGCTGGGTCGTCGCGCTGTTCGTCGTGGCTGACCCGATGAAGCGGCTGGGCACATTCACGTTCGCCGATGCGCTGAACGCCCGGTTCAACTCCCGCGGCATCAAGCTCGCCGCCGGAGTGAGCACGCTGGCCGTGAGCATCTTCTACCTCATCCCGCAGATGGTCGGCGCCGGGGCCCTGGTGCGGCCGCTGTTGGGCCTGCCCCACTGGATGGGCGTAGTGATCGTCGGCACGGTCGTCATCCTCATCGTCGTGACCGCGGGGATGGTCTCGACGACGTGGGTGCAGTTCATCAAGGGCGCGCTGCTGGTGGTGTTCAGCACGGTGCTGACGGTGATGATCCTCAATCGCGGCTTCGAGGCGTCGCCCGAGCTGCCGCCGGCGCAAACAGTCGTCACGCAGGCCGACGGCGCCACGCTCATCAACGGCCTGCCCAAGGGAATCGGCGCGGACGACGGCCGCATCGATCCGGTCGGAACGATCAGCAAGCTTCCCGGCGGCCTCCAGCGCACCGGACCGCTGGGGCCGCTGAAGTTCTTCAGCACGCTCCAGCAGAGCGAAATCGTCCTCTGGAAGAAGCAACAGACCGAGTCGAGCGACGGCTCGACCACCGTCGCCTATGCGCCTCAGCCGACGCCGGGCAGCGAAATCCTGCAGCCCGGCGCCAGCCCCACGTTCGCCGGCATTCGCTCAAACAAATTCGGCGACAAGCTGAACTTCCTCTCGCTGATGCTCGCCCTGTTCTGCGGCACCGCCTCGCTGCCGCACATCCTCATCCGCTACTACACGGTGAAGGACCAGGCCGCGGCCCGCAAAAGCACGATCGTCGGCATCGCCTGCATCGGCTTCTTCTACGTCCTCACGCTCTACCTGGGCCTGGGCGCAATGACCAGCGGGGCGCTCGATCCGACCGATTCCAACATGGCCGCGCCGCTACTGGCCCGCAGCATCAGCGAACTGCTCTTCGCCGTCATCTCGGCCATTGCCTTCACCACGGTGCTGGGCACCGTCAGCGGCCTTATTCTCGCCTCGGCCGGGGCCGTCACGCACGACCTGTTAGAAAGCCTCGCCACGGTCCGCTTCACCGACCACCAACGGGTGCGGATCGCGAAGATGTCGTCGGTCGTCGTCGGCGTCGTCGCCATCGTGCTGGGCATCCTGTTCAAGGAGCTGAACGTCAGCTACCTGGTCGGCTGGGCCTTCAGCGTCGCGGCCAGCGCCAACCTGCCGGCGCTGGTGATGCTGCTATTTTGGAAGGGAACCACCCGCCAGGGCATTATCGCCGCGGTGATCGTCGGGATGGTCAGCTCGCTGGCGTGGATCCTCTTAAGCGGCGACACGTTCGCCAGCGTCTACGGCCTGCCCAAGGAAAACGCCCCGGCGCCCTTCAGCCAGCCGGGCATCGTCACGATTCCGCTAGGCTTCGCAACGCTTGTGGTCGTCTCGCTCATCACGCAGCAGCGGCGCGATCAAGTCTATGCCAAGCGGCTTTCTGAATGAGGCTTCGCTCGCAGCCTCAGCGCCGCGAGCCCCATCAGTGCGACGACCAGTCCCGTCGGCTCCGGCACGGTCGTGTGGGCGAACATCCACTCGTACACTTCGGGCGTGCTGTAGACGCGGCCCCAGATGCCGTGGCCGCCGGTGCGGTATTCGGTATGCCGCAGTTCGAGCGCCGGGCTGCTATAGGCAAAATCCGCCGTGGGTCGCGAGGGATAGCTCGGCAGCGGCTCGCCCGCGGCGTTGAGAATGGCGCTCACCACGTTGCGGGTGGTGAAGTACGACACCACGCTGTCGTTGGCGGCGTGGAAGGCCCAGATCGGCTCGCCCGCGAGCCGCGCCGGCTGAAAGCCGCTCGTCGGGGCGACCGCGCAGATCGGTACGGCCGCGGCGAACCGCTGGCCGTACTGGTCGAGCATGTTCCACGTCCCGCCGCCCCCCATCGACAGCCCGGTGACATACACCCTCCGGGCGTCGACGGGCTGCTCGGCCAGGGCCCGGTCGAGCATGGCATTAATGCCGGCGAGGATCGTCGAGCTCGACCAGCCGCTGTTGGTCTGCGGGGCGTAGAGGAACGCCTCGCGGCGCTTGGCCTCGGCCAGCAGGTTGTCGATGTTGCCATTGACCTGGGCGGCGTTGTTCACGCCGCTCTCGCCGGCGCCATGGAGGAACAAGATCAGCGGCCGCGGCGCGCTGGGGTCCGCGACGGCCGCCGGAGGAATGTACAGCCGCCCGGGCAACAACGTCGTCGCGCCCACCCGCAACGAAAAGTCGGCGAAGTCCGACAGCAGGGCCCCCCGTGCGCCGCCGGACATTAGCGCAAGGCAGAGAACGAACCCAGGAGCGTAGCGTGCAAGGGACATAAATCGGACCTGGCGCTGAGGAAGAGGAGCCGTCGACGACCGGCACAGTATACCGCAGTCGTCGTCCCCGCGCTAAATGCTACTGCCGGCGGCGGAATTCCCGGACGCGCAACGGCAACTCATTTCAGTTCGTGGAAGTTAATCGTTTCCCCCCCGGTCGCCGTCAGCAAGGCTTTGATGAGGGATGGCGCGTTTTCCGTACTGAGAGAGCGGGCCGAACCGTCGGCATACGCCGCGACGAAACCTGCGCGATCGTCGCTCTTCACGCCGGCCAGCGGGTTGCTAAGGTCCACGTTCCAGTCGTCGGGCTTGGTCCAAATGACGGCCTGCTTCGGCGCCGCTTCCGCGACCAGGATCGTGGCCGACGTGCCGTCGGTGATCTGGGAGATCTTCATGCCTGCCTCGCCGCCGAAGATCGTCTTCTCGCCGACGGGCACGACGTAGGTGGTGCGGCTGCGATCGCCAACCGCTGCGCGGACCTCGGAGGAAGGATCGGAGTAGACTTCGGGCATCTGGTCGATGAGCTGGCGATTGTGCTCGCTGTCCCACGGCTCATCGAGATGGAACTGTTTGTAGAGCTCGGTTTGGTCGAGGTACGGCAAGACTAGCACCCGCCAGCTCAACAGCGGGCGGCCGTCGGCGTCGCGGCTGGCCGCCGGCGGGAACGACTTGTGCACCGAAAGGTAATTGTGCATCGCCAGGGCGATCTGCTTGAACTGGTTCATGCGGCGGTCGCGCTGAAAATCCTCGCGGACATCCAGCGTGAGGGCCGGAAGCAACTTGGCGAGAAAGCCGATCTCCTCGTCGTCGTCGCCGAAGGTGAAACTTACGCAATTGCCGGCGACCTCCGCTTTCAACAGCGGCATGAGCGGCAAAAGCTGTGCAGCCCGCTCCTTGTGAGCCGGCGGGCCGCTGACCATCTCCATCATCAAATAGCCCTTGGCCAGCTCCAGGGCCTTTTGCAGCGACTGCTGGAGCGTGGCGGCGACCTCCGGGCGGGTCGCCTCGACGGAGACCGAGAGCTTGGGCTGCGGCGGCAACTTCAGGCTGATCGCCACCCACGCCACTCCGTCGGCCAGCAGCTTGCCGTCGATCTCCATGAACGGCGCCGGCATCTGCGGGAACATCTCGCGGATTACCCGCCGGCCGTCGGCGCTGCCGAAGATCACCAGGCCGGCCTCCGCGTCGAGCCCTGCAAGCGCGGCCAGCGCCTCGGGGCGGGCGGCGCCGCGTGAGCCGCTGGTGAACTCCTTGAGCCGCTCGGGGCGGGCGGCGACCACGAACGAATCCCTCGCAGCCAGCTCCGTCGGCAGATAGGCGGCGATATCGCCGGCGGTCTTCAACTTCTCCAGTTGCGGCTTTAGCCACTGGATGACCGCGGCGGTTTGCTCCGGATTTTCCGTCTCGATGAGCCACGCCGGCCCGCCGTGCAGGATGTCGCTGGCCTGCAGCAGCACGTACGCGCGGCGGGCACCAGTCGCGAGCAATTGATTGAACAAGTCTTGAATCGTTTGAGCCTGCTTGCGGGCCTCGGCCAGTTCCTCAGCAGGAGCGAGCTTGAGTTGTTCAAGCTGATCAAGGATCGCTGGGAAGTCGATTTTTCGGAGATCGACATACGCGACGTCTTCGACGCCGGGGGTGATGAACGGAGCGATGCCCGCATGCTCCTGGCCGTACGAAACGCCGACGTGAACCGCGGCGGCGGCGATCAGCGCGCTCAACAATGCCAGCGGCCGAGTGCTCTTAATCGTGCACATTTGAGAATAGCTCCAGTTAATTGCATAGTTGCAAAGGCAAGTCGCTAGCCCCGACCGAGCAACGTCGGCGTGCCATGCCCATCGCTCTGGGTGGGCATGCCCGGGACATGGCCACGCAGAGCCGTTGGCCATGCCACCGGCCGAGAGCCGACAGCCGAATTCGCCGCGGATTTATCAGCGGCGCAGGAATCCATAAGCATCGCTTACTTCGCCAGCGTGATTTCAAACCGAATCTGCTCATTGCCGGCGACCTCGCCGGCCGGCAACTCCAGGACGGCCGTTTCGCCCTCCAGGCGATACTGGAACGGCTGGCCCGTCGCCGGGTTTCGGGGCACGGGCACGGCGGAAACGTCTGCCAGCGCTGTCGGCAGCTTGCCGCTGGCGGCCGCATGCAGGCGCACCGCTTCGATGGTCTGCACGGCGTTGAGCAACCGTTCACTGCGCAACTGCGTCCCTTGCAGGTTGGCGAACGCCGGCAGCAGGACGCTTGCCAGAATGCGACCGTACCCCCCTTCAAACTTGCTGCGGCCCAGGTCGTCGTCCGCAACCGCGAAGTAGTGCCCGGCCTTGTCGCGCGGCACGTACCAACCTTTCTCGAATTCATCGGCCAGCCGCCGGAACTCCCGTGAAGCGTCGATGGCGATCACCTGCCCCACCGGCATTCGCTCCACCGCGTCGCGATCCATGCCGCTGGCCGTCAGCCGCTCCTTGGCGTCGGAATAGGCGATCAGGCTCAGACCGGTCACGGCAAGCTGCGTCATCGGCTGCTTGAGGTTCGGTCCGCCGGTCGTCGCCGCTTGCACGTCGGTAAAGGCCTTGGCCAGTTGCCGCGCCCATTCCTCGGGCGAGTGCTCGTTTTTTTCCGGTTCGTGCAGAATCGGAAAGATGCGGAAACCCCACCGCAGCTCGTGCTGCACCGCTGGTCGCAGATCAACCAGCGGTCGCTCGAGTTCCGCCAGGGCCCAGTACATGTTCGGCGCGTCTTGGGCGGCGATGAATTCAATGATCTCGGTCGTGGCGAGGTTCGCTTCCGCCAGCCCCACCAGGCCGCACACGAGGATCGGATCGCTCGCCACATGCCGGCCCATCCGGTAGATCATCGTCAGCTCGTCGACCGCGCGGTCGAAGTCGCGATCGGCCACCGCTACCCGAACGCGAAGCAACAGGGCCCGTGCCAACGAACGGGTGTCCTGGATTTCCGGCAGCAGCAGGCCGATGACGTCGAGGCCGCGCAGTTCTTCCAGATTTCGACCCCAGTCGCAATCCTCGCGCACGACGGCCCGGGCGACGTATTGTTGGACGATCGCATCGAACCGCGCGGCGGCTTGCCGCGCCTTATCGAGCGGCATCTCGCTGAGCGGCCGTTCGATGGAATACCACGCCGAGCTGTCGCTGCCGCCGTCGACCTCCTCGGCCCCGTGCTCCTTGGTAATGCCCTTCCAGGCGCCCGCGACGCCATTCTCGGTAAATGCCCGCAGGTAGTACAGCGCCGCATTGCCGGGGCGCATTTGCAGGGCGCCCGGGGACAGCCGATATCGGAAGGCCGGCGTCGGCTCCGGCGCCGGCGTGACCGTCAGCTTGTAAACCGTCGAGCCGATCTGGTCGTCGGCGTTCTTGACGACGATCAGCTCGCCGCGGGTCGAGGTTGCAGCCAGGCAGGCGGCGACGCCTAGCAACCACGCCGCGGAACTACGCCCGCGGCCCGCGGATAGGAAGCTCGGTATCATATCGTCTCTCCCGGAGCGCGGCGGCTCCATGGCCAAAGGTGTGCGGACCGGGCGGCGTCCTGCGGCAGCAGCTCGCCCATCAGGTCACGAAGGGTTTTGGGAGGCGTCGCGTCGGCGTCCGCAGTCGCCGACGATGAGTCAGCAAATTCGCCAAGCGATCCGGCCAGGGACTGCCGGCGAAGGCCAATCAGTCCAGCGGCGGCATTCAACGACGGCCGCACGACAGGATGCGGCGCCGCCGTAAGGCGGGTCGGTTCCGGCGACGCGGCCGCGTGGACGAGGGGACGGGCCGTCGGCGGCGGGGACTGGGCCGCGACTTCAACGATGTGCGGCGGCCGCAACAGCAGCGTGGCGACGACTGCCAGCGAGGCGGCGAGTGCGGCGCTGGCCAGCGAGCAGGCGGCCGTAGCGCTGTTGAACCGCGTGCGGCCCGCCCCTGGCCGGGCCGCTCGGCGCGGGGCAGGGAGACTGATCTCAGCGAGCCGCGCCGCCTCGGCCCCGGCGACGCTCTCCAGCGCTGCGGCCCAGCCGGTGCGATACAGCAACGCATCCCGATCGATCGAGGCGGCCGGAATAGCGAGGCTCGCCAGCCGGGCTTCGCATGCCGCCAGTTCATCAGGCAGTCTTACTTCGTCGGACATGACCGGGGCTCCCACAAATGGCGAAGCTGTTCTAATGCTCTGACATAATGCCGCTGGGCGCCGCTGCGCGATCCGCCGACCACCGCCGCGATCTCCTCCCACGCCAGACCGCCCCAGATTCGCAGTACGACGATCTCGCGGGCGTCCGGTTCGAGCGATTCGAGCGCGTCTTTCAGTTCGATCTGCGCCTGCTGGTCGGCGACGTCGCTAGGTGCATGCCGCGGGCGCGCGGCGGCAGCTTCCTCATGCGCCGTTCGCCGCCGTGAGGCCCGCAAGGCGTTTAGCGCCCGGTTTCGCACGACTCGGTAAAGCCATGCCGCAGGGTTGTCGGGACGGGTGCGTTGCCGCGCCAGCTCGACCAGCGCTTCTTGCACGCAGTCGTCGGCCGACGTGGTCCACTGCGAGTCGTATAACGCAAGCGCAGCGGCATGCCGATCGAACATCTCCGCGATCAGCATGGCGTCGACGGGCGGCATGGCGGCTCCGAGCGGCTTTCTACCTTAAAGACACCGCTGGTGCGGCGTCGTTCCCACGGCTCCAGGATAATCTTGGTTCGCTGGGCCGCATCAGGCGGCAGGTTCAAGTACGTGCTGAGGTTTGGCGTTTGTGGTCTTTGGCCCGCGAATCACGCGAATAAGCGCGAATGGCAGGAGAGGTAGGCGCGTTTTTCTGAACCAGTAGGAGTGATCCTTGCTTGCAATAAGAATAAAGCGCTTCATGCCGATCCTTCGCTGCTCGCGTCGATTCGCGCGATTCGCGGGCCTTCAAAGGTGCGAAACTCAGACTAAGACAAGGCAGGGCTGGGGAATGCGACGAGCGATGCGAGCGCCAGCGCCGCCGTTTCGATGCGGAGGATCCGCGGGCCGAGGTCGACAATCTCCCAGCCGGCGGTCTTGGCGGCGTCGATTTCTTCGTCGGTAAGACCTCCTTCGGGGCCGACCGCGATGAACGCCGGCTGAAGCAGACCCATTTCGCCGACGGCGATTGGGCGGCCGCCAGGGTGAGCGATCCATTTCCGTACATCGGCATGAGCCTGCTGTTCGCCGCCGGTTTGAGGCAGCTCAAGCCATGGGGACCAGCCCAGCGGCGCGGCGATCTGCATAAGTCGGTTGCGGCCGCATTGTTTGCTGGCTTCGATCACGTACCGGCGGAGCTTCTCGGGGAGGTGTTTCTCGCCCGCGACGACGCTTCGATGGGTGACTAGCGGGACGAGCCGCGTGACGCCCAGCTCCGCCGCCTTTTCGACGATCCAACGCTGGCGGTCCCCTTTGGGCAGCGGTACGCCCAGGGTCAGCGGCAGCGGCAGGTCCCGGTTGACCTCGCGCCGCCTGAGCACGCGCAACTCGACCGTCGAGCGCTTGCAGGCGGTCACTTCGGCGTCGAACTCGGCGCCCGAGCCGTCAAAGAGCGTCACGGGCATTCCCGGCGCGGCCCGCAGCACGTGGAGCAGATGGTGGGCCTCGCTGCCCGAGAGGGTCGCCGTGGAGGAGGCGATCGGTTCGTCTGAATAGCAGCGCCGCGTCATGGGGGCGTAATTGCGGGAGGCTTAAGGTGATAGCAGGGCTAGCGGCAACGCAGGGGGCAGCCGAACGGGTCGGGATGCTTTAGCGACTGGAGAGCCGGCCTGCATGGAAAGCCGCCAGTCGCAAAAGAATCCCGACCCCGTAGCCCGCGCAAAAGCCCCGCCGACCGTCCGGCGAGGCAAAGTTCTGCGGCCTACGGCGCCGATGTTGGTCATGGCATTGTGCCCCGCGGCCGCGTCAGCGCTCAAGAGAGACGGCTTGCCTCATGTTCTACGCCCACTGGGGACTTATGCACTCGCCGTTCCTGGGCGGCGATGCACTGTTGTTCTATCCGGGCGAAAGCCAGAACGAGGCCCTCGCGCGGCTGCGATTCGTCGCCGAGCAGCGGCGGCATGCAGTGCTCGTAGGCCAGCCGGGCGTCGGCAAGTCGCTGCTGCTGGCGCGCTTCGCTAACGAGCGGCTGCGACTGGGCCGCCGGGCGGCGCAGGCGAGCGCCGCCGCAGGTTCGCCGCGAGAAATCCTGTGGCGGATCGCCGCCGGGCTGTCGCTGGCGCCGCGGCCGGAAGACGACGTCCTGCGGCTGCTGAGGCGACTTGACGATGCCGCGGTCGACGGGGAAGCGCCAGGCGCCGTCCTGCTGCTGGACGACGCCGATCAGGCCGGCCCCGACGTGCGCAGCCAGCTCTACCGGCTCATCGGCGGGCTAGGGGGCGGCGAGAACCCCTGGCTCTCGTTCGTGCTGGCCGCGACTCCGGCGAACTGTTTCCGGCTGGGGGACGAGCTGTTGGGCCTCGTCGATCTGCGGATCGACCTGGAGCCTTGGAGCCAGCACGACATGAGCGGCTACGTCCAGCACGCGCTGGTCGAAGCCGGAGGGGATCGGCCGCTGTTCGACGGCGAAGCGCTATCGGCCTTGTATGCACTGACCGACGGCGTGCCGCGGAAGGTGAACCGGCTGGCCGATCACGCCCTGCTGGGCGCGGCGGCCGAAGGCCTGGAAATGGTCGACGCAGCGATGATCGAAGCGGCGCACGACGCCCTGAGCTGGTCGGCCGCTGCGGGCTGAATCCGGCGGTTCGCCATAGATGATGTTTTCGAGATCGGACTCCGCCTCGGCAGCCCAGAGAGCCGTGGGCGTCATGTCGCTTCACCGCGTTCAGCAGCGAAGCGCCGTTGCACTCGCTCAAGCAATGCTTCGACGTCCAGTACGCGACCGTGGCCCTGGTTCCACGAAGCTTCTGCTTCCCGCACTAAACTGCGGAGACGCTCAAGCTGTCTGCTGTAGGACTCCAGATCAGCCAATACGTCCGCCGCGGTTCCAGTAACGTTCTCTTCCTGTAATTGGCGCCCGAGATAGTCGTGAAGAAGCTGGGCGTCCGTCGGCATTAGCGGGAAGTCTGTTGACATGCTCGCATCAGACACGGCGGAGAGGGCCGCAGAACCAAGCTCCCGCGGCGTGTTTGCTCAGCAGGCGGCGGCCCCGTCTGGCTGTTCGCCGAGGAGCTGCTTCACATCGCCCATGGAGTCGCGCAGCAGGCACACCTGCTTTTCCAGCGCCTCGCGGTCGATGCGCACGCGGTCGAGGATCGTTTCACTCGCTGAGCGGATCGTTTCGGCGGACTTGCGAACCTGGTCGAGGTTCTGAACCCGCTTTTCAATATCGAGGACCGCTCGGTCGATTGGTCCGAAGTCGATCTTGTTCCGCTGGGCGGCCGTGTGCGCTCGCAGGCAGAGCGCCCGGCTGATCTCCAGGGCCGCCTTCAGATACGCGTCCGTTTGCGGATCGTCGGGGTCCCACGCCACGACGACGTCGGCCCCGAAGCGGGCGAGCGGTTCCATGCTGGGCGCCGTGGCCTTCGAGAATACGAAGATGCCCAACTGCGCGTCGCGGTTCTTGCGGGCCTGTTCGATTTCTTCGCGGGCCATGCGCAGCGTATAGCGGGCCTCTTCCTTCGCCTCGACGACGATCCGCGCGCCGGCCGCCGCGCAATCGGGACCGAGTTGGACGACGGCGTCGCCGATCTTGCAATTCTTGATCAGCCCGGTCGACGAACCCGTGTCCTCGGCGACGTCGCCGCGACGCTGGGCCTCGCGATCGATAAAATCGAACACGGCGTTCTGAAACGTGGCCCCGTGCCGCGTCGAGCGGGCCTCTTCCTCGCGGCGGGTGACGAGCTTGCCGAGCGCAATCTTGACTTCCTCCTGGAACTCGGCGTTGGTCTTGACGTGGGCCTCGAGGATCGTCGTCAGCTCATTCTTCAGCCGTCGCAAGGCCGATCGCTCGTTGTCGAGCGAAAACTCGCTGGTGATGGTCCGCTGGGCGCGGTCGACGTTTTGCACCAGCCGGCTGAGCGCGGAGTTCTCTTCGTCGAGCGAAAACTCCTTGACGACGACGTCGATCTTGCCCTGCAGATCTTTCGACAGATCGCCGTGCTTGGCGGTGAGCTCCTTCACCAGCCGGCAGAGGGCGCCGTCGGCGTTGTCGAGCGAGAATTCCCGGAAGAGCCGCTCGCGATGCGCGGTCAGTTGCGTCTCGACGTTCATCTTAAGCAGACCCAGCAGCCCTTGCGCTTGCTCGGGGCTGAGGTACTTCATCAGCGGGCTACGCTCGCCGACCAGCGCCTGAACGGTCTTGGCCATTCGCGAATCTTCGCCGTCGAACATTCCGGCCAGGAGCCGGGCCAGGTCGCCGTCGGCGGCGGTCAGGCACTGCACCCGCTGGCTGAAGCGGCCGTCGGCCGGGTCGAAGTATTCCTTGAGCGAGAGGTTCAGCCGCTCATGGAAGCTGCGCGTGTTGCCGTCGAGTTGTTCGCGCAAGGTTTCGAGCAGGCGGTTCGTTTCACGCTGGATGAACTCCGCGTCCATCGCGGCCGAGGCCCGCCGCAACGCCAATACGCCGATCTTGAGGGCCTCCAGTGCGAACGCCTCGCGGTCCGGGCCGTCGGCGTACTTTTCAAGCTCGGCCAGCACGTCGCGATCTTCGATGCACAGCTCCAAGTGCATTAAGAAGGGCAGCTCGCGGGCCAGCCGAATCGAAGTCTGCTCGAGCGTGTCCGACATCGCGAATCCCTCCGATGCGTGGCGTGGCGGGCAATGAACAACCGTCTACCAATATGCCGAACCAGTCTGGACTGGGCAAGCGAAGAACATCATTTCATTCGAGCTGCTCGAACGAGGGCGTAAGGACTAGCCCGCAAAAACGCGCGAAAAGGCGCGAAACGAGGAGTACGAGGAAAAGAAGAACGAGAGGAAAAAGCCTTGCGCGGCGGTGCGGGCGGCGATAGCTAAACAGCCGGGCGGCGCCGATGGACGAGGAGCATATGCGCTTCCCGATAGTCTTTTGCGATGTGCTCCGATTCTGCTTGCTGTCTGCTTTCGCCTCCTTTGGCGTGCTTCGCGGGCACGATGGCGCCGTTATTGATCCGCCGGTTCGTCGCGAAGCTGCTCCAAGATTTCAGTCCATGTCATGCGCACCTGGCCGATGCGGCGAGCGAGGCGGTCGGAGGAGGAGACGTGGTTCATTCGCGAGCGGGCCTCGGTTACCTCGTCCTCCAGGGCGGAGAGCCAATCGGGCACGTCCAGTCCGGCGCCGTGCGGCTCGCTGACCAGGTCGGCGATTTCCTGCTCCAGCGCGTCGAACGCCCGCTGGCGGCGTTTGCCTTGCTCGTTCATCGCCGGCTCGACCATGGCCCGCAACCGGTCGATGACCAGCGGCCGCACGAACCGCTCGCTGAGCCGATCGGCGATCGTCGGCAACTGCATGCCGTAGGCGGCCGACAGCGCGGCCAACTGGCGCTGGTACTTGTCGGCGACGTCGCTGGTTCGCTCGGCAAAGGCTTGCCGCCACATTTCGGCGGCGGCGTCTTGATGTCGCCGCGCCAGGATTTCGTGGGCCCAGACGACGGGCTTGAGATTCCACGCCACGCGGTCGTAGCCGGCCCGCAGCCGGAGGAAATCGATAAACGCGTAGAGCAATTCGCCATGATCGCTTTGGGTGGTCGTGGTGTTGTAATCGCGATAGACGCGATAGTTCTCCACCACGGCCTCAATCGCCAGCGAGAGCATCTCGACGGCTTCTTCGCGCGGCGTCTGCGCGTGGAGTTCCGCGAGGAGTCGTATGTCCTCGACCGCATCTTCGTTCTTGCTCAGCGCGTCGATCCATTCCTCGACTCCCTGATGCAGGATGCCGCGGAGGTTGCCGAGGCTGAGGAATTTCTGGGTGAACAGGTCGCCGCCGTAGCGCTCGATGAACGCGACGAATTTCTCCCATTGCTCGGTCGACGACAACTTTTCGACCACGCTCAGCCGCAGCGTGCGACTATGAGCGAGCCACCGATCGAGCTGCCGTTCGGTGAGTTGCTGCAGCACGTCGACCAGGACGTGATCGACGTCGCGAATTTGGCCGGCCCGCGCCGGGGCGTCCCACCCCTCGGCCGATTCGACGACCGCCCGCACGACCGCCTGGTACCCGTTTTCAAAGAGGGTATCGAATTCGGTGACGGCGCCTTGTTCGACGGGGTGATCGCGTTCGAGCTGCTGCGCCAGATCGAGCAGCTCGCAGGTTTCGCGGATCAGCCCCAGCCGCGGCAGCCAGCCCAGCAGATCGTGGAGCAATCGCTGCAGCGAGCGGGTGACGACCACGTCGCGCGGCACGCCCCCGCGCGAGTGGGGCACGTACAGCATCTGCCGCGGCTTGAGCGACTCGAGGAACTTCGGCCATAGCCGCCGGACGTTCGACGGTTTTCCGGCCAGCACCGCGCGCAGCAGGTTGACCGAGATCCCGTCGATCGGTTCGCCGAATCGCTGCGCATCGCCGCGGTCGTTGCGCGTGGTCATCAGCAGCCTCGCGGCCGTAGCCGTTTCCACGCAGGTGCTGACGATCTTCTGGATGACGGCGTCCTTGATGGTCCGCAGGCGGTCGTACTCGACGAGCGATTCGTGCGAGCCGGTCGGACGGCGAAAGCGGTAGCGGTGTACGGCTTCGAGCAGCTTGATGAGCCGCTCGTAGTTGGCGCCGGCCTGAGCGAGCCACTGATCGAGCACTTCGCGGCGCTCCGGGAGGCGGGCGTCGGCGCCCCAAGTGATCGCGGCGTGCTTCCACAGCCGCGCCACGGTGTTGAGGAAGCTCAACCGCTGCTCCAGGCGGCTGACCTCGTAATCCCATTCGGTGTTCAGCAGCTCGACGCCGTCGTCGGCCAGATCGCCTTCGACGCCGTCGTCGGTCGTATCGCGATAGACGAATTCGTCGTAGGCCGCGCCAAACAGGCCACCGCCCGGTTCATCCTCTTCTTCGTCGTATTCGTCCTCGTACTGGCTGTCATCGTCGTACTCGTAGTCGTACTCGAAGTCGGCGTCGTCGTCGAAATCGTCATCGTCGTCGTCGACGTCGTCCGTTGCATCGCCGAACGGATTTTCCTCGTCCGGCGGGTCGGACCCCGCCGAGCGGCCGGGCCCCAAGCGCAGCGCAGGGGCCTGCCAGTATTCTTCCGCGTTGGCTTCCAGGTAGGCGAAGAAGGTGGCCACCTGCGGCCAGTAGTCGACGCCGCTTTGATGCTGCAACGATTCGACCGTAGCCAGCCATTGGAACGCCAACGGGTGAAACGAGATGTCCCCTTCGTCCAGCGGCGTGCGATCGCGCTGATAGACCCATTGCATCATCAGCGCGCGGGCGGCAACGACGTCGCCGTGGTCGAGCAGCGCCTCGATCACCAGTTGAAACGCCTTCGATGAATCGAACTGATCGACGAACAACCGCCAGAAGGCGACGTCCCCCGCGGCGGCGCCGGCCTTGTGCCAGGCGTTGAGGGCGCCGGCCACCAGGTTCGCCGAGACTTCGATTTCCTTGGCTACCAGGCGCTTGACGCCTTCGACGCTCGCGGAGGCGAACTGATCCCACCAGCGCGACAGCCGCGCCAGAATCGTCGAGAACCGCTTTTCCAGCGGCGTATTGTCCACGGCGGCAGCTTCGCTCCAGGCCCGCGCGGCCAGATCGAGAATCTGCTCGACAAGCTCGATCAGCTCGTCGACCCGCCAGTCGTGAACCGTGTTCTCCAGCGCGGGAAACAGGCTGTAGTTCGCCGCGAAGCCGACGATGTTCCACGGATCGACCAGGGCCCCGCATTCGATGGCCCGGTGGAGCAGATCTTCCACCTCTTCGAGATCGGCGACCACCGGCTGCAGGTCGTCCCGATCGAGCGCGTCGTGGCCGGAGGTGAGGCGGCAATAGATGGCCGTGAGGATCCGCGCCGAGGCGACGCGGACGTAGTTGGCCTGCTTTTCGGCGGCTTCGGGTCGTCCCATGCGCGCGAACAGCAAGGCCAGGTGTACGCGTTGCAGTTGAACCGCGCGCCGCCGCGCCAGCTCGTGATTGAGGTGCTGGCGGGCGCCGCCGAACGGCTGCCGCGTGCGGACCGCTTCCTCGCGAAGCGTAGCGCCGTGGTCGCCTTCCGCCTGGGCCAGTAGCTGTTGATAGAAGTCGTCGCGGTACGCGGCAATGTGCGGCAACAACGTCGAGAGCGTCACGGACGAATCGTGGCGGCCGGGCGCATCGCCGCTGGTGCCCGAGGCCATCAGAATCGTGCCCGCCAGTACGGCGGCCGCCTCATCGAGACGATCGTCCAGCGCGATCCCCGTCGGGCAGTGACGAGGGTCGCAGCGGGTCAGCAGGGCGTCGAGCGTCACCTGCTGCAGCACGAACCGCGAATAATAGCCTTCGTTGGATATTTGGTGCGGATCCCACTGCCCAAAGTGATAGTTGGGCCGGCGGTTTACGGGATGGTCGAAATCGTAGGCCCGCGGGTCGAGTGCGATCTCCTCGAGCCGATCCAGGTCGAACCAGGCGCGGGCGAGGATGTCGGGGTCGGCGCGGCGGAGGATGGCCAGCGCGCGGGTGATCAGCGGCTCATACTGCCCCGTCGCGGCGCCGGCGCCGCGGATGTACAGCGGGATCGGTCGCACGAATTCATGGGCGTACGGCTCGCTGCGAGCGCCCGATTCCAACACGGCCGTCGGCCGGTAGCCGACGTAATCGTTCAGTTGATGAATGGCGCCCTCGACGACGCGCGCGGTTTCGTTCCCTGGCGGGCCCTGTGCGAGGATGGCCTCACAGGCGCGGCCGATGAAGAACGGGCGCCACAGCTCCTCGGGGCGCTGGTGGTGAAGCAGATCGCGGTGAAACTCGCAATAGGCCTTGGGCAGATCGACCGTGGCGAGCTGAATCACGGCTTCCGCCTGGCTGGCGTCGGCAAAGGCGCCGCCGGCGTTTTTCAGCGTTTTGACAGTCTTATGGAGCCAGCGGCCAAGCGTTTTCAGTACATCGCCGGGGGCCGCCGCGGCTTCGATCGAACGAAATAGCTCGTTGAGATTGCCCAGAAACCGTGCATCGCTGGCGCCCGAAGAAAAGTTGAGGTACCCGACCGCCTCCTCCAACAGGCGTACGTCCGCAGCGACAGGTTCAGGGGGCTGGGCTTTCAAGGTGAATACGCGCAAGGTGCAAAATTCGACGAGCCCCGCGGCAGCGGCCGGGGGCGAAGCGGCGCCGCGCCCATCCTGCCCTTGAGCGCACGAGGCCGACAGATACCGGCTTGGCCGCCGCGACGGGCGGCCCCGGCAATACGCCGTCTATGTCCCGATGGCCTTTATGGTACGGGACGGCCGCACGGGCGGTCTAGGCGCCCGGAGGGCGTGCTTGCAAGAGGCCGATATTCTTTGTCTGCAGCGCCGGGCCCGATTACACTAATTTGGGGCGCCGCGCGTGGCGCGGCCCGCTGCGCGGCTCGCCAGGCGCGCTGAATTCTCACGCTATTTTTCCAAAAGTGCAGCCTATGTACGCCGCAGCACCGATCTCCTTCCGACCGAGCGCCTCGCTGCTGCCAGCGCCGCGCCGCCGGCAGCTTGCAAAGTTGACCAGGGCGCTGGCGCCGGCGGCCGCGCTACTGTTTGCCGGCGACCGCGCCGCTGGGCAATCGCCGCTGGTGACGCAGGAGCAGGCGGCCCGCGTCGGGCTGGAGCGGGCCTGGTTCGCACAGGCGCCCGTCGATGCAGCCCGCAGCCGCGTGACGACCTGGTATCTGTATCTCGATCGCTTATATGCTGTCACCAACTCGGGCATTGTGACGGCGCTTAACGCAGAAACCGGCGAAGAACTCTGGTCCAAGCAGGTGGGCAAGCCCGGCTATCCGGCGTACGGTCCTAGCGCCAACGCCGATTACCTGGGGCTGATCAGCGGTTCGAAGCTCTACCTCCTTGATCGGCACGACGGGCGGGCTCAGTGGGTGCGCCCCGTCGGCAGCGCGCCGTCGTCGGGTCCCGCACTAAGCAACCAGTACGCCTACGTCGCGCTGGTGACCGGGCGCATCGAGGCCTACAAACTCGATGATCCCGACGCCCGCCCGTGGTACTACCAGTCGCGCGGCCGGACTTTCCTGAGGCCGACCGTCAGCGGCGAGCTGGTTAGCTGGCCGACGACCGAGGGGTTCCTCTATATCGGACGGGCTGACGACCCCGGGGTGCTCTTCCGGTTGCAGACTGCCGGAGACATCGTCACTTCGCCCGCCTACCAGGAGCCTAATCTCTACATTGCCTCGACCGACGGTTACCTCTATTGCATCAACGGAACCAGCGGGCGCGAGCAATGGCGATACTCGACCGGCTACGCCATCAGAAGCTCGCCGGCGATTGTTGGGCAGCAGGCGTATGTGGCTTCGTCCGAGCCGGCGATTCACGCCGTCAACGCCCAGACCGGCGCATGGCTGTGGGATGCCCCGGGCGTCGGGCACTTCGCCGCGCAGGGCAAGCAACACGTTTATGGATCGGACCGTTTTGGCAACCTGGTCGTGCTCGACGCGAAGTCGGGAGTGCTGGCGGCCCGCATGGCGACGGCCGAGGGGAGCGAGACGCTGGTTAACGACCAGTCGGATCGCATCTTCTTGGTGAACGACCACGGGCTCGTGCAATGCTTGCGGGAGATCGGCGCCGTCGAGCCGACGTTCTACCAGAAGCTGCCCGCTCCGCCGGCTGAAGGGGCTGCTCCGGCAGAAGCTGGCGCCGCCCCGGCCGGTGCGCCGCCGGCGCCAGCGCCCGGGGCTGAGCCTGCCGAACCGCCCGCGGAGGACGAGACCAATCCGTTTGCCGAGCCGTCGGCGCCGGATGCGGACGGCGGAAATCCGTTTGCCGAGGCGCCTCCCAGGGCTGACGAGCCCGCCGCCGACAGGACCGATCGAGAGATGGACACCCCGGTTGAAGAACCGCCGCCGGACGAGCCTGCGCCGGACGAGCCTGCGCCGGACGAGCCTGCGGCGGACGATAATCCATTCCGATAGCCGTGTCCGCTTTCCCGACGGCGAGCCACGGGAGCAGCCGGTCCGCGTGCGCGGTAACCCGTCGGACCTGCCGCGATGCACCGTGACTTTGCCGAGACGTCCGACGTTGATTGTGCATCGGCGAGCAAGCGCCGTCACCATTTGTCTTGGCCTGTCAGCGCGAGCACGCTGGTCCATAACTCGCTTTCCGGATCAAGCTGCTTCTTGACGCCGGTCGCCGCCGTAAGCGGGACGTGCACGAGGTGGTTATGCCACAGGCCGACGAGCATGTCGGTCTTGCCGGCCATGGCGGCGTGAACTGCTGCGCGGGCGAACCGTTCGCACAGCAGCGAATCGACGGCCGCCGCCGGGAGGCTGCGAATGTAGTAGCTCGGGTCGAAGTACTTGACGCTGACGGGGGTCTGCTCGGCTTTGAAAAAGGCCTCGATGCGCCCTTTCAGATAGTAGCCGATATCGCCGAGGCGGCGATTCCCCGAGGCGTCGCACGCCTCGCCTTCAGCTTGCGCCAACATGGTTTGCCCCGCTCCTTCGGCCACCACGACGACGGCGTGCTCTCGTGCCGCCAGACGCCGCTTAAGCTTCGCCAGGAAGCCGCCGTCGCCGTCGAGTTCGAGCGGCAGCTCGGGAATCAGGCAGAAGTTCGCCTCGCCGCTGGCAAGCGTCGCGGAGGCGGCGATGAAGCCGGCTTCGCGACCCATTAGCTTGACCAGTCCGACGCCGTTGTAGACGGCCTTGGCTTCGACGTGGGCGCGGTCGATTACCGTTTCGGCCTCGCCCACCGCGGTGGCGAAGCCGAAGGTCATGAAGCAGAATCGGATGTCGTTATCGATGGTCTTGGGAATGCCCACGACGGCCAGCGGCGATCTTCGCTTCAGGGCCTCTTCGGCAATCGCCCGGGCGCCGCGCTGGGTGCCGTCGCCGCCGACGGTCAGCAGGATGTTCACCCCCTGGTCGAGCAGGAAATCGACCGTGCACTTCGCCTCCTGGGGGCCGCGGGAGGTCCCCAGGATCGTGCCCCCCTTGTGGTGAATGTCTTCGACCAGCTCGGGCGTGAGTGAAATCGGCGGCCGGCCGACCCGCGGGTTCAATCCCTCGAAGCCGAAGCGAATGCCCAGTACCTCCCGCACGCCGTAGTTGTACATCAACTCAAACACGCAGGTGCGAATGACGTTGTTGATGCCCGGGCACAGGCCGCCGCAGGTGACGATGGCGGCCTTGGTCTTCGCCGGCTCGAAGAAGATCTGCTGCCGCGCCCCGGCATGCTCCAGCGACAGCGGGTTGAGCTCGCAGCCCGCGCGAAATCGCGGTTCATAGATCATGCGGGCGTTGGCATGGACGAAGTCGCCGCGATGATCGCCAGGCGTGGTGGAGAGGTTTAGCGGCGACTTGACTCGGCAGGGCCCGAGCGAAGCCACTTCGAGGTCCGATTGCTGGAGTGCGGAAGATGCTGCCATGGCAGATAAGCGGAAGATGAAAGGGGGATGTGCGGCGTTTTGAAGCTCGGCACGCCATTGCGCCTGCGCCGCTGGTGCGGCAACTTGCTTTGTAGAAGAGAACTCTGACGCGGTAAGTACGCTGCTTGTCGTAGCGAGGCGCTGCGGTCAATCGCCGCCCGCGGCGCCCCGATAAGCTGCGTGGGCGACGCAGCGCAACGCTCGATACTGGCCGCTAGTGTACCCGCAATCGACGCGGCGGCTTAGCCCTTTCAGAGCCAGCCGTGCTGGCGATACCAGGCGACGGTCTCGGCGAAGCGCTCTTCCAATGTCGCAGCCGGGCGGTAGCCGAGCTGCGTGCGGAGTTTTTCATCGGAGCAAACCCAGCCTTTGGCCGTCGCCTCGCGGGCTTTGTCCCAGTTGACGATGCCCGCGCGGCCGCGCCTGCGCCCGGCCAGCTCGCCCATGGCGCCGGCGAACCAGAAGATCGGCTTGGGCAGCGGCAGCGTCGCCACCCGCCAGCCGGCCGCCTGGGCGGCCAGCAGGCCCATTTGGCCGTACGTCACGTGGCGATCCGCGGCAATGTAATAGCGTCCTTGGCCTGGCGGCGGCGCCGCGTCGCGCCCGGTGGTGCGCTCTGCTCGCTGGGCGATTCGCACCAGGGCGTCGCACAGGTCCGCCACGTGCACCAGCGAGATTGGAAACCGCCGAAAGCCCGGCGACAGGTGCACCGGCAGCAATTTCATGCCGCGAAACATCTGCAAGCTTGCCCGATCGCCCTGACCGAAGACCATCGGCGGGCGGATGAACGACATCGAGAGGTCGGGCGCCGCCGCCAGCGCCGCTTGCTCGGCGGCCAGCTTGCTGCGTCCGTAGGCGGAGACCGGCCGGTCGGGATCGGTTTCGCGGCGGGGGGACTTCATCGTGCCGACGCCGCCGGCGGCCAGCGAACTGACCATGACCAGCACTGGCGGCGAGGCTTGCTCGGCGCAGACCTGCGCCAGCAGTCGCGTGCCTTCGACGTTGTCGCGAATGAACTCCTGCGATTTCAGGGCGGCCACCCGTCCGGCGAGGTGGAACACCACGTCGACGTTCTTCACCGCCGCCCGCAGGCTGGCGGCGTCGTCAAGGCTTCCCTGGGCGAATTCGAGGCTCAGCGAGTCGAGGAGTTCCAAGCGTGAGGTCGACCGTACCAGGCAGCGCACCTGGCAGAGGTCCTTGCAGAGACGCTGCGCAAGATTCGATCCCACGAACCCGCTGGCGCCCGTGATTAAACAGCGTTGCATCATGGTCTTCTGGTGCGCTTAGCGAGCCATCTTGCTCAGCTCGACGGGCTTCACGGAGGAACGCAGTGGTTGCGATGGGGGTAACTGCTGCTTGCTCGCGCCCGGCGAGCCTCGACGCGGCCCGCCGCTGCGCGGCGCAGGACTGATCAGCTCTTCACACTGGAGTTTTAGTGTGCCGTGTCCACGTCCGCGTCGACATGACGAATTCTCCCAAAGCATGGCCACGTCGGCGGACCTCCGTGGCCATGGCACCCACCTAGTTTGGAAAACTGTGTGTCCCTGCTGCGCGGCGAGATAAACTTGACCGCGGCTGCGACGGGCGTTTACAGTGACAGCCCGCCGCATCGGCCAGCCTTGCCACACGTCGCGTTGCGCGTGCCTCTCTATGCCTCATCTTGAAGTCGTTCCCGTCCAGTCGCGTCGCCAGCGAAAGCAGTTCTTTAATTTGCCATGGCAGCTTTATCGCGGCGACCCCAATTGGGTGCCGCCGCTGCGGATCGTGCAGAAAGAGCTGCTCAATTTTCGCCATCATCCGTTCTACGATACGGCGGATAACCGCAATTTTCTTGCGCTGCTGGACGGCCAGCCGGCAGGCCGGCTGAACGCGATCATCAACCACGCCCACAACGACTGGTACAAGGAGAAACGGGGCTTCTTCGGCTTCTTCGAATCGATCGACGATTCGGCCGTCGCCGGGGGCCTGTTCGACGCGGCGCTCGACTGGTTCGCCAGCCACGGCATCGACGCGGTCCGCGGCCCGGTGAATCCCTCGCTGAACTACGAGCTGGGCCTGCTGGTCGACGGCTTCAACGACCCGCCATGGTTCATGATGACCTACAACAAGCCCTACTACGCCCGGCTGATCGAGGGGTACGGCTTTCGCAAGGCCCAGGACCTCTACGCCTTCTGGGGCCACGTGAACATGCTCGAGCAGGTCTCCGCGAAGCTTGGCATGCTCAGCGAGACGGTCATCGACCGATTCAAGGTGAAGACCCGGCCGATGAACGTGAAGCGGTTCAACCAAGAGCTGGCGACGTTCCTGGAGATCTACAACCGCTCGCTGGTGAACACGTGGGGTTTCGTGCCGATGTCGAGCGGCGAGGTCAAGAAGCTCGCCGCCGGGATGAAGCACATGATCGTGCCCGAACTGACCACCGTCGGCGAGATCGACGGCAAGGCGGTCGGCACGATGTTCGGCCTCTTGGATTACAACCCGCGGATCAAGCAGATCGATGGCCGGCTGTTTCCCTTGGGCTTTCTGAAGCTGTTCAGCAACCGCAAGCAGCTCAAGCGGGTGCGGCTGATCAGCACCAACGTGCTGCCGGAGTTCCAGAGCTGGGGCATCGGCATCGCGCTGGTGGCCCGCCTGGTGCCCGACGTGCTCGCCTGGGGGATCCAGGAAGCGGAGTTTTCGTGGGTGCTGGAGAGCAACGATTTGTCGTTCAAGACGCTCAAGAAGGGGGGCGCGAAGATCACGAAGCAATACCGCATCTACGACCTGGGCCCGCCCGATACGACGGCCAACGCGCGGTTTATGCAGCAGGACGGTCTCTAGCGATTGAGGAGCGATTGGTATACGGGCATCTTGAATCGTCGGTTACAGTCAGGTGTTGGATAGAGGATCACATTTGTGGTGCTATCCAAACCTTCCTCGTAATAACTGGGCTGGAACGTGTAGGAGCACAGCGTGGGCACATCTAACTCACCGCACATCGTAGTCCTGGTGTCAGGTGGCGTTGTAACTGGAGTCTACAGCGACGACACATCCGCTCGGGTGACCGTCGTGGACTTCGACAACGGATCAAATGCCGGCAGCCGCTGTGCAGGGTTCATAGCCGTTGAGAATCTAGCAGACATGCCCACGGATGCGTTTGAGCAGATAGACATGCTCCAAGGTACGCAGGTCATGCAATGGAAACGGTGATGCCAAGTGCACTTGGCCTGCAATATCGTAGCCGGGCACAATAATCGCGAGTAGTTACAGAGGCATGGGCGGTTGACAACTTGTACTGTGCAGCATGTGCGTCACCATCGCTGGTTGCATTGCCTAGGAATGAACCTGCAGCAGATTTTTCGTGCACGCACTGTAACTCTCGTTACCAGCTCAAGAGTTCACGACAACCCTTCGTTAGACGTGTGGTCGATTCCGCTTATGACTCAATGATGAATGCGATCCAATCGGATCGAACACCGAATCTTCTTCTCCTCCATTACGATGCGTCCTGGTCAATATCGACGTTAACTCTCATTCCGAAGTTCTGCTTTTCTTCCGCCGCGAATCGAAAAGCGGAAGCCACTCGGGTCGAATGCACGGCGTGCTGGTTGGGTCGGCTGCAATATAATTCTCGACGCGATAGCGCCAGATGCCCGCATTCCCGTCGTCCATGCGTATCAGGCATCATGCGAAGATTCGGTACGAGAAGCGTATAGTCGCCTTCGTCCCATCGGTAGAATACCGGCGAATCCGCGCGGTTGGACGCTGGATGTCCTTCGTTTTGCACGCAGCCTCTCTCAGGCTGAATTCTACTTGCAAGAAATGTACGCATTTGAGCACGCTCTCGGGCAACTTTACCCGGCCAATAGGCACGTGCGACCGAAAATTCGCCAGCAGCTTCAGGTTCTGCGAGATGCTGGAATCCTGACGTTTATCGGGCAAGGGCGATATCGATTCAACGACTAAGGCACACTCAATGTCTTCGCATCAGCGAAATGTTACGGACGCTCGATCCCAGGCGCACGCAAGTAAACATCATCAAATTGCAGACGCGCGAGCATTCGCGGGCAACGGACAGGCGCTTACATTTCGCTTGACTCCGAGAAGCTTCGTTGGCGTTCGGTGAGGCGGCCGCCCCAGCCGTACTTCGCGATGCACCACAGTGCATTGGCCGCGTCGCCCAGGCCGATCTTCTTTCCCTCGTCGTAGCTGCGGCAGCGGTACTCGATCGGCATTTCCAGGATGCGATAGCCTAGACGCGAGACCTTGGCCGTGATCTCCGGCTCGAAGCCGAACCGGTTCTGTTCGATGTCGATGCGATCGAGCACCTCTCGGCGAAAGACCTTGTAGCAGGTCTCCATGTCGGTGAGCCGCTGGCCCGTCGTCGCGTTCGAAGCGGCCGTCAGCAGCCAGTTCCCCAGCCGGTGCAGCCGCGACGGGTCCTGCTTGGCGTTTTCCAAAAATCGCGAGCCGTAGACGACGTCGGCCAGGCCCCGCTCGATCGGCTCCAAGAGCCGCGGCAGGTCGTTGGGGTTGTACTCCAAGTCGGCGTCCTGGATCAGCACCACGTCGCCGCCGGCGGCCTGGAAGCCGGTCCGCAGCGCCGCGCCCTTGCCGCGATTGTAGCCGTGCATCAGCACCCGCACGTCGGCCTCGCGATCCAGCTCCAGCAGCAGTTGGCGGGTGCCGTCGATGCTGAAGTCGTCGACGAGGATGATCTCCTGATGAATGCCGACCGCCTGCACCCGGCGCACGATCTCGACGACCGTGTCGCGCTCGTTGTAGACCGGGATGACGACCGACACTGCCAGCCGCGTGCGCGTGCGCAGCTCGACGGCCGGCGCGCGATCCATCTCGCCGACGACCTTCGCCGTCTGCTCGGCGATGGCGAGATTAGCGCTGATGCGATCCAGGTAGCCGCGGTCGCGCGTCGGCACGGCGGGGGGCGGCTCGCAGGGCGTCACATCGTCTTCGGCTCGGTTCGCCGCGTCGATCTTATTCACAGCATTGGCCTTACTCACAGCAATGGCTCTCCGCGAAATATCGAAGTTAATCGCTTGGGGGCCCGCAGCCGCGGGTCCACGACCCGCCGAGGCGCCACTGGCATGCAACACCGCTTATTCGCTTACAGCTTCGACAACCGTCCGCTTTCCGCCTCGCTCCGCCGCTCTTGGGCCAGGCTGCGATCGGGCAGCGCCGGCCATTGGAAGCTGGCCTCCAGCAGCCGCAGGTTCAGCACCCGCTGGCTTTCGGGGAAATAGTCGGCGCTCGCCGGGTCGCCGTACTTCGATTGCCGGCCCCATAGCTCAGCGACCGAATCGCGGTAGAGCAGCGTCCATTGCGGCCGCTCGCGAGCCGCTTCCTCCTGCAGAATCTTGACGGCGTCCTTGTAGGAGCGCTGCAGCAGCACCAGGTCGGGCTGCCCGTACTGCAGCACGCGGCGACCGTCGATGGGTCCGGCGTCGGGCCGGCGGTCGCGGGGCCAGGAATCCCCCAGCAGAAAGTCGAAGTGAACGTCGATCGCTTCCTGCGGATAGCAGGTATCGAAGCGGCCGTCGAATCCGACGGTCGCCTCGGGCGCCAGGGCCGCAATGGCGTACTGCGCCCAGTTGAACGCCACCGCAACCTTTCCTTCCAGGCCGTGGTCGACCATGAACTGCAAGGCATCGACCGGATACTGGCTGCGAAGCACCGGCAGGCTGCTCAGGCGGCGCGCCAATAGCTCGCTCTGGAGCACGATGCCCCCGAGGATGGCGACGGCCATCGCCAGCCGCAGCCAACGGGCCGGCAGCATGATCGGCAGCGGCCGCTCCCGATCAGGCCGCAACCGTAGCAGCATCGAACGCCAATGGACCGGCAGCCAGAATCCGCACAGCAGGGCGACGAAGGCGATATGCCGGAGGTGGAGCGAGGCTTGCCACGCTACCAGCGCCAGCACGACGATCTGCGTCCAGTCGCGCTGGCGGCCCGTGGCGACCAGGCACGCGCCTGCCACGGTCAGCAGCGCCACGAACGGCCAGAAGACGGGCATCCCCGGCGACGGCGCCGCCCATTCGGTGATCTCCGGCGGGGCCCCGCCCCACGAGTGCCACAGCCACCGGTGCATGCCCACGCCGTAGGGATTCACCAGCGTGGCGGCGAGGCACAAAAGCCCCACGACGGCCAGCCGAACGAGCACGGGCGTCGCCGCTCGCCCATCGCGAAGCGCCAGTTCAATCATCCGACCCAGCAGCACGGCCCCGAGGATGCAAAGGCCGGCCACGAACCCGCCGTGCGAGTTCACCCAAGCGACGAACACTAGCGGCAGCGGCCACAGCCATCGAAAGCGGACCGTGCGGCTTTCAGGCCACGCGGGGAACCCGCGATCCAGCGACGCCAGCAGCACGGTGCACAGGGCGAAGCTCAGCAGTTGCGGCCGTAGCGGGAAAAAGGCCTGCAGGTTGGTCGATATCAACAGCAGCAGCGCCCACATGGGGATGGCCGGCACGCCCTTCTTCCACGCCGCCAGCGCCATGGCCGCCATGATGCTCATGCCCAGCGCGCACTTGCACGCCAGCATGCCGTAGACGCCAATCTGCTCGTAGCCGGCGGCCATGAGCAGTTCAGCCGCGTTCTCGTGGTTCACCCACGGATAGCCGACCGCGGTATAGGTGTGCGTGGCGGTGCGGGGCATCTGGCCGGCGGCGATCCAGTCCTGGCCGTAGCGAACGTGGCCCCACAGATCAGGATCGACCAGGTTGAGCGACAGCGGAATCGCGCAGGCCAGCGCCACCAGTGCCACCACGCCGATCTTGAGCAGCCGGTAGTGGTGGCGGGCCTGGTCGGCCAGCGACAGCAGCTCCTGTTGCGCAGCGATTGCAGTCATAAGCAGCCGGGGTTGTGATTCCCAAATCGCCTGTTCACGAATTCCCCCGCCCCAGCGGGGAGGGGCCAGGGGAGGGATTGAGCCCGCCAACGACGCCCCTCACCGGCCGCCAGCCGCCAGCCGCCAGCCGCACAAGCGTAGCTCGCTGCTGGCCGCGGGCCGCCTCCACCGGCACATTCGGCAGCCATTTCGCCGTCGCATTCCCTGCGGCATTCGGCGCCAGCGGAACAATCGCGCGGCGACGGGGGGATTGCCGCAACGCCGGCGGGTGCGGCGATTTAACATTGGCACGCGGCGCGCCTTCTGGTACTTTCTGCCCACGCTCACGACGAGCGACTCGGACTAATCCAACACGAACGAACTGGCGGTCGGCCTTCGGCTGCCGCCGGCCGAACGATTTATGTGGTCCTCAGGGAAGGAGGCCGCTGGCATGAACGCCCAGCCGCGACAGCAGGTGCGCGTCCACATCCGCTGGATGATTCGCCGGGACATGGCCGAGGTGCTCGACATCGAGCGGGCCAGTTTTGAGTTCCCCTGGTTCGAGGAGGACTTCATCCGCTGTCTGCGCCAGCGCAACTGCATCGGCATGGTGGCCGAGCACGGCGAGCGGGTCGTGGGGTTCATGATCTACGAGCTGCACAAGACGCGGCTGCACATCCTGAACTTCGCCGTCGCGCCCGAGTTCCGGCGCGCGGGCGTCGGGCGGCAGATGATCGAGAAGCTGGTGGGCAAGCTCTCCAGCCAGCGCCGCGTGCGGATCACCCTGGAGGTCCGCGAGACGAACCTGCCGGCGCAACTGTTCTTCAAGAGCGCGGGCTTCCGCGCCGTCACGGTGCTGCGGGCGTACTACGAGGACTCGCCCGAGGACGCCTATCTGATGCAGTACCGCCACGCCGACGAAGAGCTGCCCGAAACGCTGCCCATCAACCGCATCGACCGCATGGCAGGTTGATGCGTCTGCCTGGCGCCGCCCCTTGCATGGCTATCCGGCGATGAATAGGACGTGGGTTTCCACGCACAATTCTGCTGGGCAAAACGTTGTGGCGGGCCTCTGCGCTGATTAAGATGCGCGCGAGCGCCGATTGCGCGGGGGAGTCGGCGCGGCAAGGAAATGCCATGGACCACGCGTACTCGGGTCGCTCGGCGCTAGTCAAATTCCGCCCATCTTCTCTGCCGGCGAGGCTGCTGGCCGGCCTACGGCGTGCGAATAGCTTTCGCCGGCGCCGCTGTCCGCCCCGCTGTCCAGCACCTCGGCGACGACCCGGCCCAAGTTCTCCCGCCGCGACTCGCTACTACTTGTCGGCCGTCGTGCGCTGCGGCGAATCTTCAACTCAACGAGGCGACTTATGACCCTTTTTCGCTCGTGCTGCGTGCTGACGCTGCTCTTTGGCGTCTACCCGCCTCTCAAGGCCGCGGTCATCCAGCGCGATTGGAAAACCCCGGGCGACGGACTCTTGACCTACGACGACGTAAACCAGCGCGAGTGGCTGGATTTGTCGCAGACTGTCTTATCCAGTCAGTTCCCGGGCGACGATCGAGAGGCGAAGTATCAATTTGTTCTTGAACAAACCAGCCCGAGTGGCGCGTTCGCAGGTTTCACAACCGCGAATGCAGCCGACGTGCTCGCGCTAGCCCGATCGGCCGGAATTGATACGTCGACTTTAGATTACGACATAAATACATTGGCTACGCGAGCATTGTGCGAACTGGTTGCCACAACGGCAAAGTTTCCCGCTGGTTTGCAAGCCTCAGGACTATTAAACGAGGTGAATCAATCGTTGACGCGAAGGAGAGCGGACTTCGGCGTCAATTCCGGATCACAGGCAGGTCTTAGCATCAGTTTAGAAGTTGACCGCCTGGGAACACCGCCGCCAGGGGTCTTCCTCTTCAGGAACATCGCTGAACCCACCGCATTTCTTCAGGCTATGGGAGCGGCGATACTAATCCACTTGTGGAGACGAAATCGGCATGATTCAGCTTCTACGGCTTGACGCATGCCATTTTCTACTCACGCGAAGGAGAATCGCTGTGCTAAATCATAAAAAGGCTATACGTTGTCGCACGCTACGTTTTGAGCCA
Source organism: Pirellulales bacterium (assembly GCA_020847515.1). Classification (GTDB taxonomy): domain Bacteria; phylum Planctomycetota; class Planctomycetia; order Pirellulales; family Lacipirellulaceae; genus Lacipirellula. Next base: position 32,706 of record JADLBW010000275.1, read on the forward strand.
CTTGAGGAGCGTACGGTTCTTAGCGGAATTGCTGACATCGTATTTCTTGTCGACGAATCAGGATCCGGAGGGGCAATCGGGAGCATCAACATGTACGCTTGGCTGAAGGACCGAATCTTCGCTTCGTCAGCTGGCGGCGATAATCCTATTGCAGACGCGTTGGAGAACAATGGATTCACTGACGTAAGATATGGGCTGATTGGATTTGCTGGCGGGACGAGCGGGAGTTTTGCCCACTCATATGTAGTCGAGCAAGGCGGCAATGCAGGTGAAAAGGTGTCAGGAACGAATGGCACTTGAACTTTCGTAACTCTTACGCTGCGAGTCGTTTGTATTCACGACGTGGCATCTGAAGTAAGTCGTGTGATTTCGGTCGTCGTTTGATGCGCCGCGGTTC
>JADLBW010000276.1 GCA_020847515.1 Pirellulales bacterium
CGCCTTCTCTGCTAGCTGCAAACTGCTGTAGCGGCAATTTGCCGTTTCGCGTATCTCTACGCCTCCCGGGATCGTAGGCGGCGCAGAATGTTCTATGCGCCTGGGGTCATCTCCTGCGTTTAGGCTATGAACGATCGCGTCGTCATCACGGGCATCGGCATGATAACGGCGGTCGGCCGCGATCGTGAAAGCACTTGGGAAGCCGTGAAGGCCGGCCGCAACGGCGTACGGAAACTCGCCGGCATGCCGGGCCTTCCCGACGGGCTCCTGCTGGGCGCCACCGTCGAGGGCGTAGAGCTGGATCGCTTTGGCGATCGCAACTTTCCGCTAGCCCTCGCCGCCACCCGCGAGGCCGTGGCCGACAGCGGGCTCGATCTGCGGCGCATCGACCGCGCCCGCGTGGCGACTTCCTTCGGGGCGTGCGGCGGCCCTACCCCCTGGATGGCCGAGCAGTTCGCCCAACGTCGCGGCGGAGGGCAGTCCATCCCCTGGTGGGAGAACCTGCTCTATTCCTCCGTGCCGGCGCGAGTCGCTAACCGGCTAGGGCTGTTCGGACCGCGGCTGGTTAACTCCACCGCCTGCGCCACCGGCGCCATCGCCACCTTCAACGCCATGCGGGCCATCGAAGACAACCAGTGCGACATCGCCCTGGCGGGCGCCGTACAGGCGCTTCATCCGATTCTTTCGGCAGGCTTCTACAATATGCGGGTCTTAGCCAGCGCCGATGATCCGGCTGCGGCATGTCGGCCTTTTGATGCCAACCGCAACGGCTTCGTCATGGGCGAGGGGGCCGCCGTGCTGGTGCTCGAGCGGCTCAGCGCGGCCCGCGCGCGGGGAGCTTCCATCTACGCGGAACTGCTGGGCGGCGCACTGCTGAGCGACTCGACCCACGTGACCGATCTGAGCGCCGACAGCGCGCCCTTGACCCACCTGCTGGACCGGGCCCTGAGGAGATCCAACCTGGCGCCAGGCGATATCGGCTACATCAACGCCCATGGCACCGGCACCCGCCAAAACGACGCCATGGAAACTCGCGGCATCCGCGCCGCCTTCGGGCCGGCCGCGAATAAGCTGTGCGTCAGTACCGTCAAGGCGAATCTCGGCCACCTGGTCAATGCCGCATCGGTCGTGGAACTGGCGATCACGGCGCTCGCGCTGCGCGACGGCTTCGCGCCGCCGACGGTCAACCTCACCAGCCCCGATCCTGAATGCGATCTCGATTGCATACCCCTCGTCGGTCGCCGCCGGCAATTCGAACACGCCATGAAGATCTCCATCGCCTTCGGCGGCCATCTGGCCGCCCTTGCCTTGCGACGATGGTCGGACGCCGGCGCCCGCTCGGAGCCCGCGCCCATGGTCCTGCCCATGGCGGCCTAGCCTTTCACGACCTCCCCGCCTGCTTCCGGGGCGTCTCGATTCGCGAATCGCCGTGCCTGGGCCGCGATATCGACGCCCACCGCGTCGCTCCATGCGGCCAACAATCGGCGATACACCGGCCCCGGCTGGCCGTCGCCTATCGGTTGGCCGTCATGCCGCACCACCGGCTGGATGCAAATCGACGTGCTGGTCAGAAACGCCTCGTCGGCAAGGGCAAGTTGATCAGGCAGAATGTCGGCCTCGGCATGTGGAATGCCCAGCGGGTCGGCCAGGTCGAATAACGCATATTGGCTGATTCCCGGCAGGACGCCGTCCAAACGGGGCGTCACCAGGCCGCGGTTCGCAAAATAGAGCAACACGTTGGCGGTGGACGCCTCGCCAAGAAAGCCCCGCTGATCCAACAGCAGGGCCCGCGCCCCCGGGCAGCGCCGCGCGGCCTCCTGGTCGGCCAGGTAGTAATGCATGCGGCTCCGACATTTCAGCTCAGGCGGCCAGCAACTCGCTGGCGTCTGTCGAATGTCGGTGATGCAGACGTCGACGCCTACGTCAAACTTCTCGGCCCAGCCGGCAAAGGGCAGGGGACCGCCGTGTACGCACACCGTGGGGCGTACAGCGCTGGCGGCGTCGCCCGGCGTGACGAATGCCGTCAGATTCCAATCGTCGCCGGAGATGAATAGCCGCTGATTTCGGCGAACGTATTCGGCAATCGCCCCCTGGACTTCCGCGGTTAGCGCCGCCGCATCCCAACCGACGATCTCAAGCGACCGCTGCAGCCTGGCAAGATGCTGCTCCACACGATACGGCTGGCCGTTGAACGTGCGCAGCCGCTCGACGACCGTTGCGCCGAGCACGAATCCAAGATCGGAAACGGGGATCGCCAGTTCGCGCGCGTCGATCCAACTCCCGTTGAAGTATGCCTGACCCTGGTCCATGTGCATGAGTATCGCCGCCCAGCCCATCCCCGCCAAGCCGCCCTCGCGCCCGGCGAGCGCTGCGGCAATCGGGCCGCGGTCTAGAAGCGGCGAAGTTCGCCCAGGCGTTGCGGCGCTACGGATTGTCCGCTATGACGGCGTTGCTCGGCAGCGGCGGCGGCGGGAACAGCGCCACTTGCTCAAGCACGCGGCCAACCGGGCCCGTGGCCGCCAGGTACTCCTCCAGCGCGTGGTGCCGACCTACCGCGTCGGTTACGTCGACCCGTTGGATCTTCGCGGAACGCCCCATGCTTTGGCTGCTGCGCAAACCGGCATATCCCAGCGGGCGTACGCGACCCTCAAACGCCATATGGTAGAACCGCATGGCAGGGTCCAAATGGTTGCTGACCAGCAGCAGTTGCCCCGCCTGCTCCAACGCCCGGCCGTGATAGCCGCCCGGACGGATCCAGTCGGCGTCGACCGCCGCGGCCACCAGCGCGGCCTTGATCGGCGGGCGCGATGGATGTTGGCGTTCACCGAGCGCTAGCTCGCCCATCCTGCCGCCCGCCAAGAGATGCAGCGAACCGGTTACGACCCGGGCGCCATAGCTGTAACCGACCATGCTCAGCGGCGTTTCGACCGGCATGCGATCGATGGCCCAGGCGAGTTGCCAGCTAACATACTTGGTGCGAGCCGCTTTTACCTGGTAATCCCGCAGCGCGCCAGGTATCTGAGCCGAAGGCCAGGACCAGACGATGAAGCGCAACGGCGCTCGATCGGCGCGTCGATCCGCGATCGAACGATAGAGAGCCAGACCCTGCAATTTGTCTTCGCCGCTGGAGACGCGATTTCCATGCACGTACACGATGGTCGGCAATGGGTCGAGAAGCTCAGCCTCCAACTCGCTCCACGCCCGCCTTTGCCAGTGATCCGATTGACGACCGTCGACCAGAAGCTCCTCGCATACGAGGCCGTCAGCCATCGCGGACGGTTCGCATCGCATGCCCAGCGATCGAGTGCTGACTAGCCAGATCTGGCCCGCAGCCGTGCTCGACGAGGTCGCGCCCCTCAGCAAAGCTGGTCGCCCGACCATGCAAACAGCTATGGCGCATGCGATGAAGGGCCACGTGTATGGACCGCTCCGCGGCCGCATGGCAGGCGATCGATCGACGCGCGCGGCGTCGGCGCATCTGTAAAGCGATCGACCTCGTTCCGTCGTCATTTCGCCGCATCCTCATCGGGGCGCCAAAGCGTAGCATGTTTTCAGCGCCCGTGCTTTCGGCCTGTGGCGAAAAATCAGCGCGTTGAATTTGCACATCGCACCGGGTGTTGTAGAGTTGCAACGCCCTGCCGTCTTGCCCCCTCCTGAAGCAAGACACACCTCCCCCCACCTTGCGCACGCGTGCTAAGGCTTGCGTTTGCGGAGAACCGATCATGAGGAAGTTGACGATTCTGTTGGCCTTGGCGGGCCTGGCCGCCGTCAGCAGCGGCTGCGCGGGATGCTTCGGCCGTTGCCGCAACTTTTTCCACAAGGGATCGCCTTGCGGAACAAGCGTAGCGCCGGCCATGCTCGGCGCCCCGCTGGCGATGGGAACGCCTATTTCCCAGCCCGCGCCCGTCATGGCGCCGCCCATGATGACGGCGCCCATGGTCATGTCCTCGGGCGTATGCTGTGATCCCTGCACCCCGTGCGTTCCCTGCGATCCGTGCGATCCCTGCAGCGGCGGCGTGACCACCGGCTACGGCGGCGATTGCTGCGACGGCGGCGCGACGGTCATCGCGCCCCCTTCCGTCGGCGGGTACATTACGCCAGCGCCGGGCGCGACCGGCGCCATCGTGCCGACGCCAGGCGCTGAATAGTTGGCGCTACAGGCCGCGGTTATCCGCGATCGTCCACGCCGAAGCCGCTTGGACCGTGCCATCCTGAACACGGTCCGGCGGCTTCGGCCGTTTCCTTATCGAACGAGCGGGCAGCGCCCCGCAGCCAGCATTTCGCTCGACCCCGCTCGCCGACAGCGAATCGCTGACCTCGATCCGAAAGGCGCATGGCGTCGCGCACAATAAGCCGTCGGCCGCGTACGCCGCGCCGCCGAATTCGCCACCCGGCGCCGCGTAAGGTATGCTGAAGCAAGTTCGCCTTTGCGGTCCGGACGAGGCTTTCGATGACGCACCTCTCTGCCGTGCGGCGCTTGTACGCGCCGCTCTGTTTGGCTGCCTTTCTCTGCCTTGCTTGCGCCGACGGCGCGGCCCGCGGGCAGATCATCGCCGAGGAAACGACGGCGTCTCCCGCCGCGCCGCGCTACGGCGGCGGAATCGCGACCCGCTACCGCGTCGGCGCTAAGGTGCAGGCCAAGGGCGGTACGGTGCGAGACATACGCCTCATGGTCGCGGTGCCGTTAGAGTGCCCGGAGCAGCAAGTCCAGGTGGTGGAAGAAGACTTTTCGCCGCACATTGGCAGCGTCGACTTTCGCACGCTGCCGACTGAGAAGCTCGCTCCGCCGGGGGCGCGGCAAATGTTGATCGCTGTCCCCGAATTGCCCCCCCGCCAGGAGGCCCATGCGCTGGTCACCTACGAAGTGGTGACCAAAGCCGTGCTGCCTCCCGAGAACCCGTCGCTGCTAAAAATCCCCGCCAAACCCCCGCGGTGGCTGAAGCCGTATCTCTCGGGCAGCCCCTATATCAACGTCGACCACCGCAAGATTCGCGATGCTGTGCGCGAGGCGCTGGCTTCAACGAAAGACTCTTCGCCGGCCGCCGAAGGCGACGTCGCCCCGGACGATGAGGAAAGCGCCTACCAGCCGCTTGCCCCGTCGCCGGGTCACGCCCCCCAAAGCACAGATCAGACAACCGTGGACGAAAACGCGGGCCAGGCCCCTCCGCCGGCAACCTCTCAACAGAACTCGGCTGCCGCCGAAACGCAGCGGCAACCGGCGAACCAAGCCGGCGTTGCGAAGTCCCCTCCGGCTGGGGATCGGACCGACTGGCAGAAGGTGGAAGCCATCTACGACTACGTGCAAGATCACGTTAAGTACGAGGAAGGCGCTCAGGACAAGCCAGCGCTCGAAGCCTTGCAGGACGGCAAGGCCGACTGCCACGGAATTGCCGCACTATTCGTCGCGATGTGCCGTACCGCCGAGGTTCCCGCGCGCATGGTCTGGGTCGACGGCCACCAGTATGCCGAGTTCTACCTGGAGGAGGCGCCGGGACAAGGCTACTGGTATCCGGTGCAGTCAGCCGGTACCTGGGCCTTCGGCGAGATGCCCTCGCCGAAGGTCATCCTACAAAAGGGCGATAACTTCCGCGTACCGGAGCGGCGGCGCGAACGGCTGCGATACGCCTCGGACTACACGTTGCTGTTGGCGGAGCCACAGTTCAAGCCGAAGGTCGCCTACGTACGCGAGCAGCTCTAAACGGCTTCAATAGGCTGCGCTCGCAGGCGGTGAAGCGCCGCCTAATTCGCGGCCGCCGTCTTTCCGGCCTGCCCGGCGGCCAAGAGCGCCTCGTCGAGCGCGCTCTCTAGCCCTTCCATGCTGCCCAACCGCGACCACTGCGCGCGGCCGTCGGCGCCATACACGATCAGCATCGGAATTCCTTCCACCCC
>JADLBW010000277.1 GCA_020847515.1 Pirellulales bacterium
CCGCCGAGCGTATGGCTGGCGAGGAAGTAATCGACCGAGGTCTCGCGGTTGCGGAGGATGACCCACCAGGCGATGCCCAACAACAGGGCGAAATAACCGGCGATGACCACCCAATCGAGCGTTTCCATGCGATGCGGTCCGACGATGAGACGGAGGAGGAGAAAAGAGCATTAAACGGGACGAGCGGAGCAGTCGCAATAGCGGGCCAGGACGTGAGGGGGCCACCGGTTATTCAAGCCAGGTGAGGGCCATGGGCAGGGAGGGTTTGCGGGCGTGGACGTGCGTTGCTTGAAAACTTCATGTCCACGCGGGCGTGGACATGGCACCCAAAACGTCGTGTCCACGCGGGCGTGGACATGGCACCCAAAACTTCATGCCCGCGCGGACGTGGGCATGGCACCCAAAACTTCATGCCCGCGCGGACGTGGGCATGGCACCCAAAGCGTCGTGTCCACGGGGACATGGACATAGCACCTCAGGCGGCGGGCGATGAGGGTTATGCGCGTTGGCGTACGGCGGCTCGTTGACCTATAGTAGGGCCGTTCTCAACGGCTCACGAGGCAGTCGGTTTTTCAGCACGATCTACGGGCGAGCCGTTCATCTTCTTTGCATCCGACAACTTGTATGCGCATGTTCGTCCGAGGTTCATGGAGCGGTCCCATACGGCTGTTCGCGACCACGCGGTTAGCCTGCGTGCCAGGCCTGACTGCCCGACTCGCGCTGGCGAGCTTGTTGCTCGTCGGCTGGCAGGCTCATCTGGGGGCGGAGCCATCGAAGGCGGCGATTGACTTGAGTCGTGCTTGCGTTGTCGTGCCGACGAACTTGAACGGCCCGGAGCGCAAAGCGGTTGAGATGCTCGTCGAAGAGATTGCCGCGCGGACGCGGCTGCGGCTGGCGATTGGGCATGAGCGGCCGGCCGATGCGCGGGCCGCTTACATCGCGGTCGGTCCGGCTGCGGCGGGTGGGTTTTTTGCGGGTTTGGACGAACGGCTCGAGGCGCCCCAGGGCGATCTGCCGGCGGAGGGGTATCGTATGCTCACGCTGGCGGGCGGCGGGCGGGCGCCGGCGGTGATCGTCGTGGGCAACGACTCGCGCGGCGTGCTGTATGGCGTCGGCAAGCTCTTGCGCTCGCTGGCGATGTCGCGCGATCATGTCGAACTGCCGGGGCCGCTGGATGTGACGACCGCGCCGCGGATGGCGATCCGGGGACACCAGATCGGCTACCGGCCGAAGACGAACTCGTACGACGCGTGGGACCTGCCGCAGTGGGAGCAGTACCTTCGCGACCTGGCGGCGTTCGGCTGCAACAGCGTGGAGCTGATCCCGCCGCGGTCGGACGACGACGCCGACAGCCCGCATTTCCCGCGGCCGCCGCTGGAGATGATGCAAGGGGTGTCGCAATTGGCGGACGAGTATGGCCTGGACGTGTGGATCTGGTACCCGGCGATGGAGCTGGGTTATCCGACCGAGGAATCGATCGCGGCGGCCGTGGCCGAGTGGGGCGAGGTGCTGTCGAAGTTGCCGCGAGTCGATGCGCTGTTCGTGCCGTCAGGCGATCCGGGCGATGCGCCGCCGGGCGAGTTCATGGCGATGTTGGAGGCGCAGGCCGAGCAGCTCAAGCGGCTGCATCCGCGGGCGACGGTGTGGATATCCATCCAAGGCTTCACGGCGCCGCAGTTTGAGGAGATCATGGCGATCCTCAAGAAGGAGCCGCCGTGGCTGGCCGGGGTGGTCTTTGGTCCGCAGACCCGCATCAGCCTGGCGGCGCTGCGCGAGGCGCTGCCGAGCCGCTACAGGATTCGCGGCTATCCGGACATTACGCACAGCATGCGGTGCGAGTACCCTGTGCCGAACTGGGACCTGGCCTTCGCCCTGACCGAGGGACGCGAGGCCATCAACCCGCGGCCGATCGACGAGACGGAGATCTTTCGGCTGTACCCGGACCGCGCCGCGGGGGTGATCACCTATAGCGAAGGGTGCAACGACGACGTCAACAAGGCCATCTGGAGCGCCCTCTGTTGGGATCCGGCGGCCAGGCCGCTTGATACATTGCGGGATTACAGCCGGTATTTTATCGGGGCGCGGTACGCCGACGACTTCGCCCAGGGGCTGCTGGGCCTAGAGCGAAACTGGCGCGGTCCGCTGCTGGCTAACGACGCGGTCCTGCAGACGCTGCAGCAGTTCCAGCGGATGGAGCGCGAGGCGGCGCCGGCGGTGCTGCGCAATTGGCGATTTCAGCAGGCGCTGTACCGGGCGTACTACGACGCGTACGTCGCTTGCCGGCTGCGGGAGGAGACGGCGCAGGAAACGGCGGCTCTGGGCGCGCTGGCGGCGGCCCGGGAGAGGGGCGGCGACCGAAGCGTAGCTGATGCTGAAGCGATTCTGGCCCAGGCCGACGAGCCGGCCCCGCACGATGCGCTGCGGGAGCGCGTGGAGCAGCTCGCCGAGGCGCTGTTCCAAAGCATTGGCATGCAGCTTTCGGTCGAGCGGTACCAGGCGATCGCCGTCGGTCGGGGGGCGAATCTCGACGAGATCGACGTGCCGCTGAACAACCGGGCGTGGCTGGCGGCGCGTTTTGGCGAGATCCGCCGCGAGGCGGACGACGAGGCGAAGCTGCGGCGGATCGATCAGATCGTCCGTTGGACCGATCCGGGGCCGGGCGGGTTCTACGACGATGTGGGCGAAACGGGGCGGCAGCCGCATGTCGCGGGCGGAAAGTCGTACGGCGCCGACCCTGGCTTTCTGGCCACGCCCGCGATCGGTTTTCATGGGGAGCCTTCATGGCGCCGCTCGTGGTGCACGCACGTGGATGGGCTGTATGGGACGCCGGTCGTAATGCATTACGAAGGCTTGGATCCGGCGGCGCGGTACGCGGTGCGGGTGCTGTACGCGGGCAATGAAACGGACGTGTTAGTCGAATTAACGGCCGGAGCCGCGGGCGAGGCGATTGAGATCCACCCGCCGCGGGCGAAGCCCGATCCGCCGCGGCCGGTGCAGTTCGACATTCCGGCTGAAGCGACGCGGAGTGGCGAGCTGACGCTGACATGGAAGGCAGACGCCGCGAGAGGAGGGGCCGGACGGGGCTGCCAGGTGGGCGAAGTGTGGCTCATCAAGCAGCCGCAGGAAGCGGGGAAGTAGGCCGTCGGCGTAATCGGCCGGAGGGATTGAGCCGTTGAGGGGAAGTTGCGGGTAATGGGCGTGAAGGACGCCTCTCACGCCATGTTAAGGGATGCCGACTACACGCCTTTCGGCGGCGGCCAGGGAATCCATCGACGCGGTGTTTGAAGATGAGCGCCTACCTTCGAGATAAACTGCAAGCCGGACGCGTCTACGGGACGCTGGTAACGGCGAATTCGCCCGTATGGCCGGGGATGCTGGCCCGCACGGGGCTCGACTTTGTGTTCATCGACACCGAGCATGTGCCGCTGGACCGGGAGACGGTTTCGTGGATGTGCCGCACGTATGGGGCGCTGGGGCTGGCGCCGGTGGTGCGCATCGGCAGTCCTTGCCCGGTAGCCGCCTGTCAGATGCTGGACGGCGGGGCCGCGGGGGTCATTGCGCCCTACGTGGAGACGCCCGATCAGGTGCGGGCTCTGGTCGGCGCCGTGAAGCATCGACCCGTGAAGGGGGGCCGGCTGCCGGGGGTGATCGCGGGCGGGGCCGAATGCGAGCCGGCGCTGCGGACGTACCTCGACCGCCGCAATTCGGCGCAACTGTGCATTGTCAACATCGAGAGCACGCCGGCGCTGGAGCGGCTGGATGAGATTCTCGCGGTCGACGGGCTGGACGTGGTCCTCATCGGGCCGCACGACCTTTCTTGCAGCCTGGGCGTGCCGGAGCAGTACGACCATCCGCGATTTCG
>JADLBW010000278.1 GCA_020847515.1 Pirellulales bacterium
ACGCATCTCGTATCATAGGCCCCGCCATGACCCAGACAATCGAACGGCCATTGCACGCCGCGACGGCCAACCGCACCGCGATCGCGGCCGAACGCTACCAGCGGACACGCGTCGAGCACTGGGACGCGATTGCCCGAGCGCTCGATCGCTGGCGCGACTGGCGAGCCGCCTACCATCGGCGGCTCGCGGAGGTCTATCAGTTCCTCGTACCGCCCGGCCAGCGGGTGCTGGAGCTGGGCTGTGGCGAGGGCGACCTGCTGGCCGCGTTGGACCCGGCCACCGGCGTTGGCGTCGATTTCTCGCCGGAGATGGTGCGCCGGGCCCGCCAGCGCCACCCGCACCTGCGCTTCGTCCACGCCGACGTCCACGACCTGCCGCTCGACGAGCCCTTCGACGTCGTCATCCTCGCCGACCTCGTCAACGAGCTCTGGGACGTCCAGGCCGTCTTCGAGCAGCTCGCGAAGCTGACCACCCCCTCGAGCCGGATCGTCGTCAACTCGTACAGCCGGCTCTGGGAGGTCCCCCTCTGGGCCGGCGAGCGGCTGGGGCTCAAGAAGCCCAAGCTCGACCAGAACTGGCTGACCGTGGAGGACACCGCCGGACTGCTCAACCTGGCCGGGTTCGAGGTCGTCCGCCACTGGCAGGAGGTCCTCTGGCCGGTCGCGACGCCCCCGCTGGACTGGCTGGCGAACCGCTGGCTGGTGAAGCTCGCGCCGTTCAAGCACCTGGCGCTGACGAACCTGATCGTCGCCCGCCCGCAGCCGGAGCGGCGGCCGAGGCGGCCGGTGGTCTCGGTGATCGTCCCTGCCCGGAACGAGGCCGGCAACGTGCCCGCGATCCTGGCCCGAATGCCGGAAATGGGCGCCGGAACGGAGATCGTCTTTGTCGAAGGCCACTCGAAGGACGACACCTTCGAGGCGATCGCGCGCGAGATCGCAGCCCACCCGGAACGACGAGTCAAGCTCTATCGCCAGACCGGTGCCGGCAAGGGCGATGCCGTGCGGCTGGGCTTCGCCGAGGCGACGGGCGATGTCCTGATGATCCTGGACGCCGACCTGACCGTGCCGCCCGAGGACCTGCCCCGCTTCTACGACGCGCTCGTCTCCGGCAAGGGCGATTTCGTCAACGGCGTCCGGCTGGTCTACCCGATGGAAGAGAAGGCGATGCGCTTTCTCAACCTGCTCGGCAACAAGTTCTTCTCGGTCGCCTTCTCCTGGCTGCTCGGCCAGCCGATCAAGGACACCCTCTGCGGCACCAAGGCGCTCTGGCGCGCCGATTACGAGCGAATCGCCGCCAACCGCGGCTACTTCGGCGATTTCGACCCGTTCGGCGATTTCGACCTGATCTTCGGCGCCGCCCGCTTGAACCTGAAGATCGTCGACCTGCCGATTCGCTACCAGGAGCGCACCTACGGCGCCACCAACATCCACCGCTGGCGCCACGGCCTGCTGCTGCTCCAGATGCTGGCGAACGCGAGCCGGCGGCTGAAGTTCGTCTGACGCGGTCGCTAGGGCCACCTCACAGCAGTCGGCAATGGGATTGGGCCGCCGGGCAGGGCTGGCATTGCTTGGGCGAGGCACGAGAGCTTGCCACGGCTTCGCCTCGCAATGGCAGTGACAGGCGAGCCGCCTGGCGGACACCGCTGTCGACTGCTGCACACCGTCGTCGTTATGGACCAAGCCCGCCAGTTGCCGTGAGCGGCAGATAGCCACGCGGGATCGGCGCAGTCACGACGGCGATCGTGAACACGCTGAACCGGCGCGTCGTCGCGATCGCGACCTGCCGTGAACGGTCGAGCCGGGTTGGCAAGAACTCGTTGCGGGACGCGTTGAAGATGACGAGCCGATCGATCTGGTCGTCCTGCAGGCCCAGCCCGGCGGAGCTGAGCTCGATCGTGACATCACGATCGAGCGTGTGGATGACGGCCCCGCCGGTCGTCACGAACGAGATCTCGACCGCGGCGAGCACACTGACGCCGCTCGGGACGCCGGTCGGCGTAGGCGCTGGGCGAGCGAAGACGTCGAGCGGGATACCGCCGGCTGCCTCGCCGGGGATGGTGAGCGTCCCGCCGGAGACCGGCAGGCTCACGACCTGCATGGTGCCAGGCGTCGGCTCGACGCGGGCAATCGCGGTCGGCGTCGAAGCCGGCGTTGTAGCTGCCGGCACGGGCGTGGTGGCCGTCGGCGTGCTGGCGGAGGTCGGATTGACGGCTGCCCCCCAGTAGCTGCCGGCAAGCGCATAGGCGCCACCCGACACTTCTCCTTCGATCGATACGACACCGCCAGCCAGGGAGAAGGCGCCGCCGGTGCTTGGTTCGGGGTTCCCTCCCGCGACGGCCCAATCCACCAGGAGCCCCGGCGACTGCGCGAGCGCCACGCCAATCGCCACCAGCGTTCCGCAGGTAGCCAGAACTACCGCCTGGGCCGGCCGGGAGATCGATCTCACCACGGCACCCGCTAACAGCTCGCGGGGGCGAGGCTGGTGTAGTTTTCGTCAAATGCTCCGACGCAGGTGACGGTGCTGCCCCGAAATATCTGACCGCCGTCTAGCTGCGTAACGGCGATCCGGACAACCCAGCCGCTGCCAACCCAGACAGTGAAATAGCTTCCCACAATTCGGGAGTTCAAGATCTCGAGGCTGATGTTGCTCCCGAGTCCTGCCGCGAGAATCCCATAGTTGTATGTACCGCCAGTGCCGCTGATCGTGCTGTTGGTGATTTTCGGTGCGCCATTGGTTCCGGCGAGGATTCCATGCGCCCAAACTCCATCGATTCCCGAAACGCTGCTGTCACGAATCACCGGCGTGCCGCCAAC
>JADLBW010000279.1 GCA_020847515.1 Pirellulales bacterium
CCCCGATCGCGATACGCGGGTTGATTATGAACGGCTGATCGACGCCCTCCGCACTCAGCTTGATCGGCATGACGAAGACCCCACCACGGAAACCGCCTGGAAGGTTGGCAGGATCCTGGGAACGATCGATCGGCTTGATCGCACGCCGTGGCTAATCTCGCTCGTCCGGCGGCGATTTGCCCAGCCGAATATTGCAGCGTCGGTCTCGGCGAACCTTGTCCGGAACTTGCCTAACCGAGCTGCGAATCAAACGCTTCCGTTCCGCGACTGCATCCTCGGTACGACCATCGTCGGCACGGCGACCACGCGCGGCGACGTCGATTACCAGCTCCAGCCATCGGACGACTCCATTCAACTGGCACTGTACGTACAGGGCGCCGCTTATTCTCGCACCGGCGGCTACCAGGGGCCGGCCCGGGCCCACATTACCGGAACGACGCCCTTCACGGCCGTAAAGCAAATCAATTTGTCCGACGAGGCGTTCGCCAGCGGCCCGACTTCCGTCACCGCGACCACTCACACGCATATCCACTCGATCCAGAAACTGGGCGGTCCGTTCGGTCGACGCATCGTGGAAAAGATCGGCTGGCGGCGGGCGTTGCAGAAGAAGCCCGCTTCGGAGCGCATTTCCGCACGCCATGCCGAGCAGCGGATCGCCAATCAGGTCGACCAGCAGGTTGCCGTACAACTCGCGGCGATGCGCCGACGATACGAACGGGAATTCGTCGCGCCGCTGGCGCGTCGGGCAATTTCGCCGGAGTACATAAACCTAAGCTCCACCCCCCAAGGCGTCGCCCTGCAAACAATCTTCGCGCGTCGCAATCAGCTTGGCGCCAGCAGCGCTCCGCCCCCGGCCCCGGGCAACGACATCCTGGTGCAGGTTCATCAGTCGGCGGTGGACAACTATTTGCCGCTGGCCCTCGCCCGGGCGCGTATCTCGCAACAGTCGTCAGAGGAGCCCGTCAAGCTGGAAGGCGACGTGCCCACGTGGATTCGCGGTCTGTCGATTGCCTCGCCACAGGCGGCCGCGGTCGTAGACGCCGGTCGCGAAGTGGTAGAGCAGGCGCAGGAGGCCGTCGAGAACCTCACTCAGGATGAACAGCAGCGCAAGGAACAGCAGCGTGCGCTGCCGCCGTTCAAGCCGTTCTCAGTCACGTTGAATACCGAAGCCCCGGCAAGCGTGCGGTTCGACGACGGGAAGATTTACATCCGCGTACGGGCGGCGTCGCTGGTTAGCGACGCAGATGAATACGCCAATTGGGATTTCATCGTAACGTATCAGATCGAGCTGCGCGACGAACAGATTTTACTGCGTCGGATCGGCCAGATTGAAGTCTTCCCTACTGGCTTCGATCCGGCCTGGGACAAGCAGCTTACGGCCCAGCAGGCAGGCTTCCGCAATACGCTGGCCAAGAACATGAACGCTCGCGCCGAAGCGGGGGAGAGCTTTCCCGCCGAGATTCCCATCCAGCCAATGCGGGTCACGCAGCTCGGCACGCTGCTGGTTCGCGAACTGCGGGCCGACGATGGTTGGCTGACGATCGGCTGGATTCTGCCGCCGCCAGGCGTCGACGCCCTGCCCCGCGAGGGGTTGCTGGGTCGCACCCCGCCTCCGGCGGCTGCTCCATAAGCGATGCGCCGCCCCCTCGGCGTGATCGAAGCGGCCGGTATAATTGCGCCACTTCATCGCCCGGGGTTTTCGCAGGTCGGGGGTCGGCCATGTCCACAGCGTCAGCGGACCAGTCGCTTGTCGACATTGCGTTCGACTGCCTGCCGCTGCGATCCCTGGCTCGGCTCGACGTGCCGCTCGATGCGTCCGAGGCCTTGAGAGAACGGGCTGCCCGCCTGCAGGCGGCCTATGAGGCGTACGGCGCCGAGCGGACGTATTATCTCTACAATGCCCGCTGCGTTTATCACTTCGCCAACAGCGAGGTGGAAGGCTCATGCCGTTTTGAGTTCGAGGGGGTCGTGTGCACGGACGCCGGCGATCGTAAATGCATCGAAACCCACGTCGACGTCCGCCTGGTAAGCGAGACGTGCGGTGGAACGCCGGCGGCAGTCGCCGAATGGCTAATGCACCAGGTGCAACGGGCCGTTGCGATCGAGTTCGACCGCTTCATCGCGGCCGGGCAACTCGCTGCCTCGGCGGCAGCCGGCGACGCAATAACTGCCGCGGACGCGCTGGCGGGACCGGGCGGCATGGGCGTCTGAGCCGCGACTCCACCGCTGTCCGCCGCCAGGCAGCGGCTGACTGACCGGTGCTTCGCTCGGCAGGGAGTGCTTGCGGGCGCTTTGCACCCGCGTGCTGGCACAGGCCCGCGTGCTTCGCTGCGGGCCATCTCCCAGGCGCTATGACGCCAGCTTTTCGGGCGGCCCCGGGCTGCGCATGACAGCAGTGGCTGCAAGGGCTTGGCCGCCGGAGGGACAAGCGCCGAAAAGTCAAAGTTTGCCGGTTGTATCGACGATAACAGTTGTGCTGCCGACGCCGCGGGCATGCGCGCTGGTTTTATTTCGCGCGCACTGCTAGCGGGTCAGCCCTAATCACCTGGAGCGGCGTCCGCACGCGCGTTTCCGCCAGGAACTGAGCATGATGAACCGGCCATTACGCGAAGCCACATCCATCGTCCTGGTCGCGCTGACGCTGGCCAGCGGATGTTCGCCGACGCAACCGTTCTATTACAAAGAAGACGGCGACCTGTCCCATTACATGGACGTGGCGACCGCCATCGAATATCCGGACGTGAACGCGGCGCCGCTGGACGAAGTGCAGACGGCGCAGGCGCCGCTCACGCTAGCCAACTCCCAGAACTTCAAGATGTGGGACCTGACGCTGGAGGAGGTCACCCGGATCACGCTCGAAAACAGCCAGGTCATTCGCCAACTCGGCGGCCGCATCAACGACGGCGGACAGAACATCGCGACCACCACGCCGGAATCGTTGACGCAGCAGGCCGCCAACGCCACAACAACCTACGACCCGGCGCTCACCGAGAGCGGCTACGGGGGAAATACCGGCAGCCAGTTCAGCGGGACAGGCGTAGAAGCGGCGCTGTCGGAGTTCGACGCCCAGCTCGATTCCAGCCTTCTGTGGCAGAACAACGATCGGCCGCAGAACTTCGGCTTGCCGAACACGGCCGTATCGACGTTCTTCAATCCCCGCTTTCGTCAGGACATCGGCCGCTACACGACCGGCCTTACCAAGACGGCGGCCAACGGCAGCACGTTCGAGTTTCGCAACAACATCAACTACGACCTCAATAACAACGGCAGCAGAACGCAGCCCAGCGATTGGTTCGTCAACTTCGAGGCGGCGGTAACCCAGCCGTTGCTGCAAGGCGCGGGGACGCAGTATAACCGCATCGCCGGCCCGCGTTCGTTTCAGGAGTTCAACGGCAACTTCGCCGACCAGTTCGACGGCGTGATTATCGCCCGCTTGCGCACTGACGTCGCGCTGACCGATTTCGAGGCCGGCGTGCGGAACCTGATGCGCGACGTGGAGTGGGCTTATTGGGAGCTCTATTTCTCGTACCACGACTTAGAAGCGCGGAAGGTGGGCCAGGCCAGCGCCCTGGAAACCTGGCGCCGAGTCAAGGCCCGGGAGCGGGTCGGCGGCGCCGGCGGCGAGGCTAGCGCCGAGGCGCAGGCGCGGGCCCAGTACTTCGCCTTCCGCTCGAGCGTAGAGACCGCCCTGACCAACCTGTTCCGGATGGAAAACCGACTTCGCTTCTTGATGGGGCTGAACGCGTCCGACGGCCGGCTGATTCGTCCTGCGGACGAACCGACGACCGCGCCGGTGTTCTTCGATTGGGCGACCGTCCACTCCGAGGCGCTCGCTCGCCAGGTGGAAGTGCGGCGGCAACGCTGGACGGTCAAGCGGCGCGAGCTCGAGCTGGTCGCGGCGAAGAACCAATTGCTGCCGCGGTTGGACGCCATCGGTCGGTATCGCTGGTTGGGCGCGGGCGACGATTTGATCGACGACGACCGCAATGGTCTGCCGCCGTTTGCCACTGGCTCAACCGCCTTTGAGTCGCTCACGACCGGCGATTTCCAGGAATGGGAAGCGGGGCTGCAGTTCGCTATGCCGCTGGGAATGCGACGCGGGATGACGACGGTGCGCCATTCGCAATTGCTGTTGGCGCGCGAACGACAGATCTTGCGGGACATGGAACTGGAGATTTCGCACCAGATGGCCGACGCGATTCGCGACATCGACCTCAACTTCGGCGTGGCCCAGACGAACTTCAACCGCCGGGCCGCCGCCGAAGACGAGGTCGAGGCGGTCGAGGCGATTTACGAAGTCGGCCGCGTAACGCTCGACCAGGTGCTCGACGCCCAGCGACGCCGCGCCGAGGCTGAGTCGGCGTTCTATCGTTCGCTGGTCGACTACAACCGGGCCATCACGCAGGTCCATTTCCGCAAGGGCTCGCTGCTGGAATATAACGGCATCCGGCTGCAGGAAGGCCCATGGGCGGGCAAGGCGTATTTCGACGCTATGCGCCGGGCGCGGCAACGCGACGCAAGCTGGTTCGTGGACTACGGCTTCACGCGTCCCCAAGTCGTTAGCCGAGGGCCTGTGCCGCAAGCGGCTGGAACGGCCACGGGCGTGCCGGGCGACGGGCCGGCGCCCACGCCGGCAACTGGCAGGGCGCCAGCCGAGGCCCCGCTCGATCTACAGCAGCCGGGGTTCGTACAGCCGCCCCTCCAGGGCGAGCCGATACCTGCGCCCAACGATCCGCTCGGCTCGCAGCAGATGCCAGGCGCCTCGCTGATCGGCCGTTCGGAGGCGGAACCGCCTACCGCCGCCTTACCGGCGACTTACGGGCGCCAGGCTCAGCTTCCGGCGCCGACGGCGCCCGTGCAGGTTGCGACGGCATGGGCGTCGCCGCCGCCGGCGAATCCGTTTCCCAGAACAGAGCCCGCCGTCCCGGCGCCAGGCGACGCGCCCGGCCGAATCGAAACGGGCACAAACACGACCCCCAACCCATTCGCAACGCCGCAGCAATTGCCGCCGATCGCTAACTAGCCGCGCTCGCGGCATCGGGGCGCCGCGGTTTTGGCCTGGACATGCTACGACGGCGGGCCCGCGGTTGGGCCACCAGGCTTCTACTACGGCTCGTTGTCAAGTAAAACGAGACCTGGCGCCCCCCTGCCCTAGTGCTGCACCATGCCGAACTTTTTCTCCTTCGACGGCATCGACGGCGTGGGAAAGAGTACCCAACTGCAGCTCTTCTGCACATGGCTGCGGGAGCGAGGGATCGACCCTGTCGTCTGTCGTGATCCCGGCAGTACGGCGCTGGGTGAGCAGGTGCGCGAGTTGCTCCTCAACAGCGGCCGGGGGATATCCATTGGCATGCGGTGCGAAATGCTGTTGTACATGGCAGCGCGAGCGCAACTTGTCGATGAGGTCATTCGCCCGGCCAAGAGCGCCGGCCGGACGGTGGTGTGCGATCGTTTCTTGCTGGCCAATCTGGTTTACCAGGGCTATGCCGGCGGACTTCCGATTGACGTCGTCCGGCAAGTCGGCGCCGTGGCGGTCGACGGCGTGATGCCCGACTGCACGTTCCTGCTCGACATGGACCCGGCCAAGGCGCTGCTCCGCATGGGTCGCCAGCTCGATCGGGTGGAACGCCGCGGTCCGGAGCATCGGCAGCGGCTCCGGGCCGGGTTCCTGGGGGCGGCTTCAACTATGGGCGCGGCAGTCCACGTAATTGACGCAGACCGCGACGTCCCAGTCATCCAGACGGAAATCCGTACGATTGCTGCGGCCGCCCTGGGCGCGGCGTAAGCGAGGAAATCTCCACCTCAGAGCCGGACTTACGTTGACCATTGTCGATAAAAGCGCTAAAATTTGTCACCCTTTCAGCTTACGACCATCATAAATAGCACCGTCGGTCTTGTTTGGTCCACCACTGGCGTAGGCCAAGTTAGATCGCTGATATGACTACCGTGGCCGGCCCGCGCACAGCCTTATCCTCAGCAGAGAATCGGGAAGGTGGCACGGATCGCTTGCCGAGTGATGGCTCTGGCGCAGGATGCCAGGGCGTCGGCTTGGCCACATGCCCTCAGGGAATGGGGCTGCGAGAATGTATGCTCGTAAGGCCGGTACAGTTTGGGAGGTCTTGGCCCCTGCCAAGCTGAATCTGTATCTCGACGTCCTCGGACGCCGTCCCGACGGGTTCCATGAGCTGGAAACCCTCATGGCGCCGGTGCGGCTTTACGACCGCCTGCAATGGCGGGCCGCGGAGGCCGGCGACGATTCTGAGTTTCAGTTAGACGTGCAAGCGGCCACTCGCATGCCGCAGCACGTTATCCCTGCAGACAGGCGAAACCTGGTCTGGAAGGCCGCCGAGCTACTGGCCCGGGAAGCGGGCATCGCACCCCATGGGGCGGTCACGCTTAGCAAGCGAATACCCGCTCAGGCCGGGCTGGGGGGCGGCAGCAGCGACGCTGCGGCCGCCTTGGTGCTGTTGAGCGCCGCGTGGGGCTTCGATTACCCGGCGGCCCGCCTGCAGCGTCTGGCTGCCGAACTTGGCAGCGACGTGCCGTTCTTTCTGGCGGGTTCAACGGCCATTTGCCGCGGTCGGGGAGAAATCGTCGTACCAGTCTCCGGAATTCCGCGATTAGAGGTTGTCATCGCCGTCCCATCTGAAGGGGTCGCTACGTCGGCTGCGTTCGCAGCGCTCGATGCTCCGCTTGTTGCCGAACGGCCGGCTCGCGAAGGCGACAGCGCCCTAGCGTCATTGATAGCCCGACTGAGGCGAGGGGCAAGGGCTTCAGCCGGGCGACGAATGTTCAATAGCCTGCAAAGAGTCGCGGAACTGCTATGTCCGGCCATCCGCCGCATCGGTACAAGCTTTGCTAGCGTCGGGTGTTGCGCGCATATACTTACTGGCAGCGGCTCCGCCTATTTCGGCCTGATGCATTCCGCTCGCCAGGCGCGACGGGTTGCCGCCCTGCTCTCTTCGCTGAACTTGGGGACGATCTACGCCACAGCGACGTGCCGCTGACGAAACCTCGCCAGGAGAAATGCCGTGGAAATCACCGAGGTGCGCATCAAGCTCATGGATGAACCGGGCGAACGGCTCAAGGCGTTTTGCTCCATCACCTTCGACAACTGCTTTGTCGTCCGCGATCTGAAGATCATCGAGGGGGCCAGCGGTCCGTTCGTGGCGATGCCGAGTCGAAAACTCACCGCCCACTGCCCGCGATGCGGCATGAAGAACCATCTGCGCGCCCAATACTGCAATCAATGCGGCAACGGCCTGGCGCCCGATCGATTGCCGCTCGACGCCGACGGCAGGGCGAAGTTGTACGCCGACATCGCCCACCCCATCAACTCGGGCTGCCGCGAGATGATTCAGGACGTTGTCGTGCGCGAATATGAAGAGGAACTCGAACGCGCAAAATTGCCGAATTATGTGTCGCGATACGATGATTTCGACTTGGACTACGGCGACTATCGGCGGCCGCAGCAGACCGTCGCTGAAACCCGCGTCGATCCGCCCCACCAACGGCAGCATTCGCATTTCGGCAACAATCGCCCCAATGCCGGGGAGCCGGTGCGCGACGGTCGGGGCGTTCCAGCGCCCAAGTCGGGCAACCGCCAGAATCAGGCGTCGTCGCAGACCGATTTTGGCGCGGGGATTTTTCCCCAGCAGTAGCGATCGGGCGCTACTCAGCGGGCTGCTCTAGAGATTGCGCCTCGCAGCCTGATATCCTTAGTTGCGCGGCTGCCGCGGCGAGCAGCGCTGCCCAATAGTGGTATAATCCGATCTTTGCCGCGGCCCACGCAATCGATCGGCACATCTTACCGATACATCACACTATCGCCAGTCGCGCCAGTTTAACGAGTCGCTGTCGAGGAGTCCCTGAATAGAGGGACTACCGTCCGGACGGCGCCTGACCCCTACAACTGCTGGCGATAACAGGCCGGAACGCGAAGCCGCAGTTGCGAAGCGGGCGATTCTGGACGCCGCCGTTTTATTTCGCTGCGCGGGATTGCGGGCGGTCGCGCAGGCGGATATACTATACATCGGTACATCATTCCCGCAGCGGTAGCATGGAGGTCGTCAATGCTGGTACTGTCGAGGAAGCAGTCGCAACGGATCAAGTTGGGGGATTCGATCGTGATCACTGTGGTTCGCGTGGCAGGCGATAAGGTCCGGCTGGGGATCGACGCCCCCCGCGACATGCTCGTGCTCCGCGATGAGCTGGAGCCGCATCAGGCGGCAGCGGAGGATGATCCGGAGATCGGCATAGGCCTTTCGACGCTCGCCAGGTCCGCGTAGCGCCCCTCAGCGTAGAACCCAATGAAAAAGGCCGTCCAAGCCCGAATCGCTTGGACGGCCTTTTTCTCGCTAATCCAATTTCTTTGCTAATCCACTTCTTGCTAATGCAACGCCCCTGGAAGGAGGATTTCACTCAATCGCGGGGCCGCACGGCGCCGGTCAGGCCGCTGTAGTCAGAGCGGTCGTCTTCGTGCCATAGGGGATGACCCATCCGGATCCGTTCGGCGAGGACTTCCAACTTTTCGCGGGATCCCGCCGGGGCCTGGGTGGCCTTGAAGTGGTCGTCATGCCGGGGAGCAAAGTCCTCATCATGGCCGTACTTGAGGATCGCCTCGAACACGTTCTTTAGCTTGGGATCGGGCATACTCGATTTCGCCTTTTCGTAAACAGTCGCCTTGCAGAAAATGCGTAAATCCGGCGCGCGTGGAAACAACACCAGCGCTCGCAGGACAATCCTGACTGAAAATCCTTCAAGCCGGCCCCGGCAAAGGTGGGAACTTGGCGGGGTGCGTCTCAACACTGGGGCGATCCTGTCGCCACCGGTCGGCCGGCTGCAGGCATTTACAATTAAGGGATTATTACTAGCGACTATTTGAAGTCAAGTTTTTTCCCCTTGACTTTTGTACCTTCTACGCAATGAAGCGGCCGGGATGCGCGAATCTGTTCCTCTTAGGAAAAGCGAACGTGCGAGTCGCGCGGGGCCATGTGGTTTTTACGGTATGCGGAAGTGCTATCATGGGACGGGTGAGGCGGGCAGGTAGGCCAAAATGACTTGGATCCAACAAGAAATCGATCTGGACCCGCGCTCCCGCGGCTTTCATCTGATCACTGATGAGGTCGTACGCCGCCTGCCTCGGCTATCCGAGGTGCGCGTAGGCCTTCTCCACTTGTTCATTCAACACACCTCAGCATCGCTTTCGATCAACGAGAACGCCGATCCCGACGTCCCCAGAGACCTGGAGAATTCATTTTCGGCGCTCGCACCCGAGAGCTTCCCCTACGAGCACACGGTTGAAGGGCCTGACGATATGCCGGCCCATGTCAAAGCCTCGCTGTTGGGGGCCGCCTTGACGATTCCCATAAACAGCGGCCGACTCTGCCTGGGAGCCTGGCAAGGCATCTATTTGTGCGAGCACCGCAATCGCGGAGGCCGGCGGCGGCTGGTCGCTACGATTTGGGGCGAATAAGGCTCTTAGGGGGCGGGGTTCGATTCCGGCGGACGCTCCGAATCGTCAATGGCCCCGTCGGCCTTGCCAGTGCGGCCCAGCCACTGGGTTGCCGCGTCGACGCCTTGGCCGATGAGTCTGCCGGAAAGCAGTTCCTCGGTGATCGAGGATCTGGCGGATGAAAAGTTGTGCCACACGCCCTCGATGTACGGGCCGCTGACTTTCGCAATCGTGGCGTAGTAGCCGCCAGCGCGTATCTCGCCCAGCGCGTCCCGGTAATAGTCGATCACATGGCGATCCAGCAGATTGCCGGCCACGCGGACCGACGACAGCGCCCCTCGGCCGATGCCGGCGATCCGCTCCAGCGCGTGCAATGTCATCGCGCCGGAGACTTCGAGCAGGCTCACTCGTTCGCTATCGGCCAGATGCCGCATCTCGTCCCACAGCCGCGTTAGCTCAGCCTGCGGCAACGCCTTGGCCACGTCGATGCGCAAGGCAGCGTCGGCCGTTTGCTGGATCGTCTGGCGAATGCCGTCCAGCGACAGCGGCGGCGTGTCGAAGGCGCTTGACGCCGCCGCGGCCGTCGCCCCAAGTGCGTCGAGGAGCTCCCCGGTGCTGTTGATCGTGGAATCACCCTCAATGACGCCGGCTCGGCGTAGCTCTGCCGCGAGCTCGTTCAGATATGCTTTCGACCCATAGGCGAGGTCGCTCACAGCAGCCAACACCAACAGGGGCGATACATGCACCGTCGCCAGTCCCGCCAGCTCGACGAAGTTGCCCACCGTCTTACGGGCGAGGTACTGATCGACCCGCGGCGAGGCGTTCGGACCCGCGGCGGTCGCCGCAATTCCGCCTACGTCCTGCACCAGAAAATCGAGGGTCTGCTGCACAAAAGCGCGATAAGTCTGGCAATCGCGGAGGGCGTGCGGAATCAGCAGCGTCGTTGATTCGCGCACCACGCCGCCGACCAGGCCGACGGTCGATCGAATCGCCCGTTCGGGCAGCGACAGGGTATACAGCAGTCGGTCGCCGGCAGGCGCCTTCCCCGGGGCGTCGCTTGGCTGGTCTTCATCCATAGAGTTATCGTAATCGCCCGCGGATGTAGACGTCGGAGCCCAGCTCGTCGATGGTTGCGCTCTTCAAGCGCAGCGCCGCATTGATTGGCTCTATCCCCTGGCCGGCGATCGGACTGGGACCCGCGCCGCCGACCAGCTTAGGGGCGACAAAGACATGAACCTCGTCCATCGCGGAGGCGTCTAACAGCGAGCCGAGCACTCTGGCGCCGCCCTCGACCAGGACGTTCGTCATCAGCCGCCGACCCAGTTCGTCGAGCAACTCGAGCCAGCGGGCGGACGGCGTAACGGCCAACTGGCTCGACTGCCAGACTTCAACTCCGGCGGCTGCCAAGGC
This sequence comes from Pirellulales bacterium, assembly GCA_020847515.1. GTDB lineage: Bacteria > Planctomycetota > Planctomycetia > Pirellulales > Lacipirellulaceae > Lacipirellula. The sequence goes on from JADLBW010000279.1 coordinate 10,865, forward strand.
TTGTCGGCGCTCGGCCGGTGCATTGAACGCGGCCGCGATCATGACCGGCGCATCAGTAACCGTCCGCACGAGCTGGCTTTCCAGGGACAACAGCGCCTGCGAGTCCAGAATTATACGCGTGGGCTTGCGGGGGCCCGGCGGCCGGGCTGTCAGCAAGGGATCGTCCCTTTCAACCGATCCGCGACCCGCGACGATTGCGTCGACGCGGCCGCGAAGCTGGTGCACGACGGCGCGGGATTGCTCGCCGCTTATCCACTGGCTGTCGCCGGCGGACGTGGCCAGCTTTCCGTCAAGGGTCATAGCCCACTTGGCGATGACCCAGGGACGATGCTCAACCATCAGCTTCGCGAAGGGCGCCAGCAATTCGCCCCCCTCGCGCGCCAGCAGGCCAAGCTCGCAGGGAATCCCCGCCGCCTGCAGCCGGGCTAACCCGCGACCCTGGACAAGCGGATTGAAGTCGCGGCACGCGACGACGACCCGCCCCACGCCCGCCCGTTGCAATGCCGCCGTGCAGGGCGGCGTCTTGCCCGTATGATCGCATGGCTCGAGCGTGACGTACGCCGTCGCGCCCGCGGCGGAGGAGCCAGCGGCGCGGAGGGCTTCGATCTCGGCATGCGGTCCGCCGTAGCGCTGGTGCCACCCTTCGCCGACGACGCTGCCTCCGTGCACTAGCACGCAGCCCACCATGGGGTTCGGTTCGACATATCCTTCGCCGCGGCGCGCCAGTTCTAGCGCCCGCGCCATGAACCGATGATCGTCGTCGCTGACCGCGGCGAGGCTCATCTTACGGCGTCCAGATGACCGGCTGTTTGCCGCCGGCAGGCGCCGACGGCGAGGAAGTTGCTTGATCCGGCGTCCAGAGACGGCCTGCAGGTTGTGAGGCGGCGCCCGGGGCGGGGATGGGACCGGCGTCCGGCCCGCCAGGGTGCTGCAAAAGGCCGGAACTGTGCAGCAGTTGGAAAATGGCCTCGGCGACGCCGGGTTCGTTCATGTGGTTGGCGCGAATTTCATCGAACACGTTCTGGACGCCTGCCGGATCGCCGCGTTCGATTTGCACCTCCAACTCCAGAAGCGCCCATTCGCCGGTCTTGCGGTTGGACTGTTCGGCCCAATGCTTGGCGCGGGCGATCCAATTGAGCGCCTGATCGGGATCCGGTTCCGCGCGAATCAAGTAACGGAAGACCGCCCCGATCTCAACGGACGACGTGTCGCGGGAAACAATCTCCTGAGCCAATGCCAACATCGCCAGACCAGCGCCCGACAGTCCAGCTCGATGAAACAGCCTGAGGAGTCGATCCATCGGCAAGTTCGTCAGATCGAGCCGCGGGATGCGAATCAGCGGCAGCCGATCGAAATCGAGATTTTCCGGATTGATCGCCGGCTGGCGCGGCAGCCCCAATTGCTCGCGCAGTTCCTGGAACATCGCCCGTTCGTTCGGATCGCTCGCAGCCTGCTCCACAATCACTACGGCCGCGGCTAGCGGAATGCGAAGTTCAGGCCGGCCCGCCGCTTCGCGCGCCGACAAACCGCCCAAGCCTGCCAACGGCGTCGCCGCCCAATCCTCGAAGATCGCGCGGCGGCGGCGTTGCCGGAGCAGCTCGCGACGATGTTCTAGCGGCGTATCGTTGGGAAGCCTCCATCGCCAACTAAGCGCTTCCTCCGAGAGGAGCCTTTCGCCGATGGAATGGACTTGTACTTCCTCGCCGATCGCGTCGCCGAGGATCTCGCGGATGAGCGACTGCACTTCGTCGAACTGCTTGCCCTGATCGGTCGTTACCATTAACTGGGCTTCGCGGTCCGTCCGCTTGCCGTAAACGCTCAGGAAGGCCAGGATGCTCGGAGCGTCTTCCAACGCGAGGTCAACGCCGCTGGGCGGAACCGGTCGATCCAGCAGAAGATGGGTGCTGCGCGGGCGGGTCACTTCGTCTTCGTCGAGCGATTCGGGATCGAGCTCATAGCGTTCAATCCGTTTGTCGGAAGCAAGCCGCTCGGCGGCCGCATCCTCATTCGCCAACGGATAGACGAGCCGAACGGACGCGAGCTGCGGCTCTTCAAGCGACGGGTCGACAAGTTGAGCAAGGGCTTCCGCCTCGACGGCGTCGTCAAAGGGTATATTGAGCCTGGCATAGCGATGCATGCCGACGGCGAACCGCGCATCGTCGCCGAGCCAGCCTTGGACTAGCGCGAGGTTGTATACGACCGGGGGCTGCGGATTGGCCTCGTTGAGCAGCTTCTGGAACTCGGCTTCCGCGCGGCGCCAGAGGCCGCGACGTGCGAGTCGATTACCTTCGTTAAACGCCGCCTTGTTAGCATTGGCGAACTGCGACGGCGGCTCCTGCAATTGAAGATTGTCTCGCAACAACAGCGGCAGACCGCTTTGGAGGTTCAGCCGTACAAGCAGATCCATGCCGCGCGTGTCGCCCGCGGGCGCAACGCCGGCATAAAGGGTGAGGTGAGCCCGCGCCGCCACGATGTCCCCCGCCAACAGCAGCGCGTGCCCCACGGCGCCAATCGCCTCGAACACGCGTTGCGGCATGGCGTTATCCGTGCGCTCCAGTGCGTCCTGCAGCTTCGCAACAGCCTGCTCCACCTCGTCGCGCATGGCTGCCAGAACGGCCGCCTGCGCATGTGCCGAGGGATTTTCAGGATCGATCTGTAGGAAATGTCGGATCGTCTTCTCGGCCGCATCCATCTCGTCGACGGAGAGTTCCAGCATTGCCCGCATGTCGAGCAAGGAGGTCCGATTGGGCTCTTTCTCCAGCAGGTGGGCGACGTGCTTGAGCGCAGCATGTGGCTGGTCGCCGGCGACGAGCTTGGAGATCTTCTCAATGTCGGCCACGAGGTCCGAGCAGCAGAATTTCAGCTTCTTGCCGCTTCCGCAGGGGCACGGAGCGTATGGATCAACAGCCATGGCGGCGTTTTCCCGGTCAGAGTGAGTCGTAGAACTGCCAGTTCCAGGCAGTTAATCCTATCACGGCGGCGCACGGCCGACGACCCGGTACGATGCGGCGCTGGCGCTGCGCCGCGCGGGGCGACGGCTGCTGGCGGGCTCGTCCAACGCCGTGCGAGCATTGCCGTGAGCAGATGCACTGGGGCCTGTGAAGCCTCTGTGCCTGCGGCAGCGAGCTTGCTGCGTCAGGGCCGTGCCAGACTCGCCCTTTTTTGGGCGATCAAACTCTGCAAATCGCGTTGCGGTTCGGCGAATTTCCGAACTCCTTCGTACATGAGAACGGCCTCCATGCGGTCGACGTCGACTTTGGCGGCAATCTCGTCCAGCACCGCTCGCGGCGGGATTTCGTCGATGGTTCGAGTAAAGGTTCGGCCGCTGGCCTCAACGGCGGCGTTGGTGGCCGGCGGATTCGTCTGGATGTCGCTCCCCACCAAGGCCTCCACATATTTCCACGGCGGGTCGGTCGGTTTTTTCGCGCCGGTGCTGGCGAACACGATCTCCTGGGCCAAGGGCGTTTCATGCCGCATCCAGAAGTCCTGGTTAGCTCGCCAGATCTCCTTCACATTCGCCAGCCCGACTTGCCCCTGGGCGCTGGGCGACAACTCGGGCAGGTGCTTCTCGGTATAAACGTCCACGCGAGAGATGAAAATGCTGTAAACGCTCTTGAATCGTCCCAAAGTATGATGTCGCTGGGCGCCGCGCCACACAGCGTCGCGAGCCGCGACGTACTGCCGCATCGAAAACACAAGCGTGACGTTGATCGGCACGCCGTGCGCGGCCAACTCTTCCAGCGCGTCGATGCCCGCGGGCGTCGCCGGCACCTTGATCATTCGATTGGCCTGATCGGCCGACCATTGTTGGCCTAGTTCAATGTATTGCGCAGTCCGCTCGGCCTGGGAAAGCGTACCGGCAGGGTCTTCGAGCAACGGGTCGAGTTCGAAGCTCACATAGCCGTCGTTGCCGCGAGTATTATCCCAGACGGGGCGAAAGACCTCTTGCGCTGCCGCGACGATGCGATCGGTCACCCCCCACGCCACGTCGCGATCCGAAAGGCCGTCGTTCATCAGTTCTGCCAGTTGGGCGTCGTACCGACCCGTTTTGATCAGGTCGCTGATGATGATCGGGTTTGACGTGGCGCCGGTGGCGCCCAGTGCATAATTGGCGGCAACTAACTCAGGATCGACTGAGTCAAGCCACAGCTTGGTGCCAGCCTGGATGATTGAGGCGAGAGGCGAGTTCATGGCTGACGCTCCTGGCAGGATGTAAGAGGGGGCGGGCGTTCGCGGGCCGGCCGAGCCGCCCGCATGCAAAATTCAAAAGGCAAGAACTACTGACTGCCGCGTAGCTTATGAACCAGTGGCGCTTCTGGCAGTCGGCTTTCAGTCATTTGCTAGCGGCTAGGATCAGGCGCTTTCCCTCCGGCCGCCGGGCCGATTGGCAGGCGCTATTCACTAGCGGCCCAGTTCTTAATTAAGGGCTGACGTGCACAAACCGATGATCGGTCCCACCCCATCGCCAGGTTGCGGCGAGGGCGTTTGGCAGCCGCTGCCGCCAACTCTCGCTAGCGGGGAGGCAGCCTAGGGAAGTTATCGCCGCCTTGCGGCTGGCGGCAAGTGTGGCGGTAGTTCGGTTCGTTACGTTTTTGTCGATTCTAGCGGTTATTCCTACACGCGTGGTGGACGGCGGACGATTAAACAGTTGTGCAAACGCCGGCGCATCTTCCGCGCCGGTGGGGGACCGTTTGGCGTGGGGAGATAGTCCGGTGAAAAACATCTGTGCGCTCCTTGTCGTTGTCCAGCTTGCTGCGGCAAGCCAGTTGGCCGGGGCACAGCAAGCAGGACCAGACGGGCCGTTGACCAGCGATTTGCCGCCGGCGCTTGAGCAACCCGCGGACGACCCCGGCGCCCTCGATCGAAGCGCCAGCCCGAACGAAGGGGCGGCCGACTCCCTGACGCCAATTCCCGAACCGATTGCGGCGGGCGAGGGGGAGTTCGATGAGTTCGACGGATCGATTCTTGGCGAACCGATGAAAATGCTCGCCGGATGTACGCCGCTCTTCGAAAGCTCAGGCACGTGGTTGCGGCGCGGTTTCTGGTTCGGCGAGGTCGATTACTGGATGATGAACCGCAGTTGGGACAAGAAAGGAGTCACGCTCGCCCGCGAGGAAGCGGTCCGATCGAACAATCCTACCGGGCTGACGCCGTTTGTTGTCGCCAACGTCTTGAATCTCGAAGGTCACAGCCCCGGCGCCGAGGGGATGGGCCGGGTGAAGTTGGGACGGTTCCTGTTCCGCGACAGCCGTAATCGAGATCACCTGCTCGAGGCGTCGTGGTGGGGCGGCGGCTCGTTCGAGCAGGCCGTGTCGCTCGAATCGGCTACTGCCAGCGCCGCCGCGAACACCGGCCTGCAGGTGTCTAATTTCATAGATCGCGTCAACCCGTCGTTCGACGGCGCCTCGGCGATGGACTTCTTCTATCGAAACCAGACGAACAGCGCAGAAGTCAACTACGAGGTTCGTCAGCGCATGGATCGGGATCAGCTCGTGCTGCAGCCCAGCGGTCAATGGGTGCGGACGGCGTCGCCGACGCGGACGCTCTCGTTCTTGACGGGCATACGTTACGTGAACCTGCGGGAATTGCTGGACTGGAATTCGACCGACAACGTCGCCACCACGGCAACCGATGAAGGCGGCTTCTACAATGTCATGACCGAGAACAATCTGCTGGGCACGCAAATCGGCGGGTCGCTTTCGCAGGAAACCGCCCGCTGGAGCGTCACGGCTTCGGCCAAGGCCGGCGCCTATTGGAACCGCATTGATCTCAACTCCAGCTTCCAGGTCGGCGAGACGACCGTACGCACCAGCGGCCGGACCAACAGCGAAGAAGACGACCTGGCATTCGTTGGCGAGGCGGAGATACTCGGCAAGTGGCATCTTCGCCCGAACGTTTCGCTGCGTGCGGGCTTCGGTCTGCTGTTCATCGATTCAGTCGCCCTGGCGCCGCACCAGGTGAATTTCGTCCCGGGCGGCTACACCGCCATTGCCAACGCGGGCGACAGCGTGTTCCTGGGCGGATCGTTGGGGCTGGAATCTTACTGGTAACGGCGAGCGGTCCTCTCCCTGCACGACGAACGTTCGGGGGTCAGCGAAGGAACCGACCGCCCGCGGCGCCCTTCACGGCCCGCTGACTTGCGCGCTGCTGATAGCAGGACGCTTTGTCACGGATTGCCGCAGCCGCCGCTTATGCGGCAATGCGTGCGAAACGCCCCCGCTTCTGCGGCCAGAGCGGCATAGACTGGGCCTGCAAATCTCGGTAGCTTAGGGTGCTGGCACGTAAGCTGCCAGAGGTTCCGCGTTGCGAATGGAATCTGGCCGTTCCACGTCGGCCGCCGCCGCCGTGGTCCACGGCAATGGGAACCCTCATGGGCCGAGACGCAGATGACGCAATCTTCTTTTCTGGCCCGGCGGACGCTCGGCCCGCCCAACTACTTCCTCATCGCCGTGGCAGCGGCGTTTATCTTGGGGCTGATCCCCCACGGCGTTTGGCGGGCCGTGGAACGGAATGACAATGCCGTTGCGAACTGGCTGCCGGCAGAACATGCCGCCGTGCGCGATTTCGCATGGTTCCAGGCACAGTTTCGGGGCGGGCAATTTATCGTCGCGAGTTGGGACGGCTGCACGCTTGGCAATGACGAGCAACTGCGGTCGCTGGCGCGGCGGCTGCGAGCCAACGATCGCCCCTCCGACCCCGCCGATGCAGCGCGTCGTTCCCTGTTGTTTTCCAAAATCTTTACAGGTCCCGAAATGGTGGAGCGGATGACCGCCCCGCCGATCGGGCTCTCTCGCACCGAAGCTGTTGCACGGCTGGAAGGCTTCCTGGTCGGGCCGCTGACCGAGGCAGCTCGCACCAGCGGCCAGGGCGATGCTTCGCGGGCGACCTGCCTGATTGCCTTCTTGACGCACAACGGGGCGCGCGACGGCCAGCTCCGCAGAGAGGCGGTCAGCACCCTCTCCGCGATTGCTACAACCCAGTGCGGCATCGCCGCCGACTCGCTCCGGCTGGCAGGGCCGGCCGTGCAGGACGCAGGCGTTGGCGCCGCGGCGGAAGCCGCCCTGGCGCGGTGGGCGCCGCTGTGTGTCATTGCGGGCGTCGGCTTGGCCTTCTTCAGTCTTCGAAGCTGGAAGCTCGCCGTGACGCCAGTTGCCGTCGCGGTCTTCGCCGCTGCGATGAGCCTGGCGCTGGCGTACTACTTGGGCGCCTGGAAGGCCGCGGCCGCAGGGCCTTCCGCCCCCTGGTGGACGGCGGTGGACGCCATGACGCTGATGATACCGGCCGTGGTCTATGCGCTGACGCTTGCCGCGGCGCTTTACGTCTTGAACTATTATCTGGCGGCCCGCAGAGAATTTGGAGCTGACGGGGCGGCGGAATCGGCAGTGAGACAGGCGTGGTGGCCGTGCTTCATGGCATCCGTCGGGCTGGCCGCGGCGCTGGGCGTCTTGGTAGCGAGCGAATTGGAGCCGATTCGGCGATTCGGGTTGTACACGGCCATTGCGATCGTGGCGGGCTTGGCGCCTACCTTGGCTTTGCTACCAGCGGCGCTGCACCGCTGGTCGCGCAGCGATCACAGGACGCCTCCCCGATACGCGGATCGCAGCAGTGCGGCAAGCCTCGCCTGGCCAGAGCGATTCGCAGCCTATTTCATTCGACACAATGGCCTGACGGCGGGCCTTGCGATCGTGGCAGGGTGCGCCATGGGAGCCGGGCTGCTGCAACTAACGATTACCGGGCGTCCGCTGGCGCTGGTCGACAATCGCGGCGACTTGATCCGGGACTATGACTGGTTCGAGAGCCGTCTTGGCGGCCAAATGCCCGTGGAACTGGTGCTTACCATGCCGCCCGAGCGGATGCGCACAGGCGATCAAGCGGCGGATCAGGACGGGCAGCAATATCGCATGACATTGGACGAGAAAATCCATCTCATAAGCGAGATTCACAGCCGCCTGGCTGCCCGATCGATGGTTCGCGGGGTTTTTTCTGCCGCAAGCTTAGCGCCCGCCTCGCCGGCCGCCAATTCCGGCCACGGAGCCGGCAATGAGTCTGAGCGGATGTCGGCGGCCGCGGCTCAACGTCGAGGGCTGATCGATACGGATTGTCTGCAGATGGAACGCAGCCTGGCCTCCGGCGAGCCGACCGGGCGCGAGCTGTGGCGGATCGCCGCCAGGGTATCGGCGCTCAACAACGGCGAGCCGAGCGTCGATTACGACGCCGTCAGCGCGGAGTTGCGGCAAACTGCCGCGCCCGTGCTGCTGGCCTATGAGCAGCGGGATGAGATCATCCGCCAGTTGAGCGCCCGGGGGCGACGACTCAGCGAATCGCGGATCGCCATCTTGTTTCATAGCGACGGCGATACAGCACAGCCCCCCGCGGACGCGCCGGAGGCGATGCTCGGCAACCTGCTCACGCAAAGCGGCATCCCTGAGGGCGCCCTCTCGTACGTCAATCTGGCGAAGGCCGAACCGGCTGCCGCGGACGCGGCTCCCGCTGGCGCAGAGCAGGCCGAATGGCTGCGGCCGCTTGCCCACCATGACGCGGTCGTCGCGCTCGTTCCAGACGTCGCCCCAGTCGGCAAACTGCGGGAGGCGGGAATGCCAATTGTGGATCTTGCGCATTTGCCAAGGGTCGAAGAATCGGCCGCCGTTAATCTGGTTGCCGTGCCCGGACAACGACCGATCCGAGCCCTCGAAACAGGCGTCGCATCGCTGCTTCGAGACGCCCGCCGCAGCCTGGCGGAAGGGTTCGCCAACCGCGTGCTGTGGATGGCGGCACTTGTATTTTGCGCGATGACCCTCGCAGTCTGGAGCCCCATGGGGGCGCTTGTGGCTATGGTTCCCATCCTGTTGCCCGCGGCGGTAGCGCTCGGCGCCATGGGCTGGCGAAGCCCGCCGATTGATTTCGGGACGCTGCTCGCCGCGAGCGTGGGATTGGGCACGTCATTGGTTAGCGTCTTGCACTATCTGACCTGGTTCCGCCGCGCTAGCTTTATTGGCTACGGCCGCAAGGACGCGGCGCTTATCGCCAGCGATCGTTGCGCTGCTGCCGCAATGCAGACGTTCCTCGTTGCGGGCCTGGGAATGCTGCCGTTGGCGCTGAGCGGGTTTGCGCCCCTGCAGAAGTTGGCGCTGCTGGGCGCCGCGCAGTCGGGATTGGCGGTCGTATGCACAGTGGCGGTGCTGCCGGCCATCGCAGGCGGGCCGCTCGGTCGATTTTTCGGCGGCGCTGTTCTGCCTGTAGATGTGCGCGATGCGCCCGGTCCGTCCGTCAGCGCCGACTCGTCTAACGATTGGCCAACCCAGCCGGCCGGACGCCCCGCCGCGATGGTGCGGATAGACGCCGGCAGTCGTCCGCAGATGGCCGCCGTTTCGGAGCGGCGCGACGAGGTGGAAGAGCCGCACGCCGACTTGCACGAACGGCTCAGGCGGCTGCGCCGCAGGGCCGGCGATTCTCCGAGTAATTGAACGGCGCGGACGATCGCAGAAGTATGGCCGGGGGACGTGAGTCTATCCCGTCAGCCCGGGGGATGGCGGTGCGCGCACCGGGTCGAGTCCGAACGCTCGCCTTGAGCCGGCCGGCGGGCAATCGAGAGGCTCAGGGCCAGGGCCAACAGCCAAGCCGTTGGTTCTGGAACGGCGGCGTTTACCGCGTTCCAGACAGGTTTGGAACCTAACAACTGCTGCCACGCCAGCATGTCGCGGCCGTCGACGAGGCCGTCCGGGACGATGTCGGCCGAAAGCCCGCTACCGGTCAGGCCGAATTCCGCATGCCATGACTGGAGATCGTCCTGGTCGACCCGCAGATCGCCGTTAAAGTCCCCGGGCAGGGGCTCGCGCGCGACAAGCAGCGAGTTTGCGGCCACATCGGTAAACTGCTGGACGACGCCGCTGGGCCAGGCGATGGTCACCAGGTCGACGGTTCCCGAATGCTCGCCCAGGCCGAAGTGTGCGATCATTTCGCTCTGGCTCAGATAGCTGTCGCCGCTGCGCACCTCGCGAACTTGTGCTCGCTCGAGGTGGTCGGCGTCGGGCGTAACCGTGATGAAGGCGCCGATGCCGTCGCGATTAGAGACCGTACCTTCCGTCTCGATCCGGAGCCAGTTCTGCGAGTTGCCGCCGTCGTTGCGATAGAGGATTGGCGCGGCGGCGTAATTGGCGAGCAAGACGTCGAGGTCTCCGTCCGCGTCGTAATCGAGGCGGATCAGTCCGCGTCCTTGACCCGTATCGGCAATGCCGGACGCGACCGTTACATCGGTGAACGTGCCGTCGCCATTGTTGCGCCGCAAGGTCGTATCGTCGATGGTATAGCCCAAATTCGGCCACCCGTTGGTCATCGCCAGGTCTTCGTCGCCATCGTTGTCGTAATCGAGAAAGGCAACGCCCCAGCCCCAACTGACCTCGGTGCCCGCACCGGAGTTCCGCGTACCGGATGCCGTCGTTACGTCGGTGAACGTGCGATCGCCGTTATTGCGATAAAGGCGGTTGCCGGGATTGGCGCCCAGGAAGGTCGTGTCATAAATCGCGGTGATGAACCAGTCGAGATCGCCGTCGCCGTCGTAGTCGCCAAGGGTGTTTCCCATGCCCGTCTTGTCGGTGCCGACGCCGGCGGCCAACGTCCCGTCGGTGAACGTTCCGTCGCCGTCGTTCCAGAACAACTGGCTGGTCCGGTCATCGGACGAAAAGACGACGTCGACCAGCCCGTCCCGATCAAGGTCGGTAAATTGGGGCTGAAATCGATACACGGTATTGGGCACGTTCAGCGGGGGCCGATAGACGTCCAACCCGACTGCATGGGTGACGTCCTCAAAGTGTCCGGGATTGGCCGCGCCCAAGTTGCGCAGCATTCGCGAGCCGTTGTTCGACGTCGGCTTGCTGTGATCGGCTGTCAGAATATCGAGATAGCCGTCGCGGTCATAATCGCCGAAGGCGACGCCCATGCCGCGCCACAGGGCGGAGCCTTGGCTGGGAATGCTCGCTCCCCGCTCGACGGCCTGCTCCGTGAAGCGCCCGGCGCCGTCGTTTATATAAAGATAGAAACGGTTATGGGAACTGGCCGTGACGTACAAATCGAGATCGCCGTCGTTGTCGATATCGCCCGAGGCCACCCCGCTGGATCGCAGCGATTCAGTGAACCCCGACGCCGCGGAAACGTCTTCAAACGCCCCGCCGGCGTTCCGGTAGAGTAAGTTCGGGCCGTCGATGCGCGTAAAGAACAGGTCGACGAGGCCGTCGCCGTCGAAGTCGCCTGCGGCGACGCCGCCGGTCATGGGCTCCACGCCCGAGGTCGTAGCCTGCCGGTGCGTGATGCCGACCGCGGCCGTGACATTGGCGAACGTCGGGGCGGATTGCGCCGGCGCCGCACACGATGCCAGCAGGGCGGCAAGCGCCGCCGTTACAGCCGCGTAAGGCACAGCCTTCGTCGAACGCACGCTTATTCGGCAGCTCGGCGTGCCAGCCGCGGATTTATCAGTGCGGCGATTCAGCCGCAGCACGGTCGGCGGGAACGCCCCAACAGGCGCCGGCTGCTGGTTTGGATGCGGCATGGGTCAGGCCGTTCAGCACGATTTGACTCTACGGCGCAATCCGGTCGCCATCGTGGAAGCGACGCCAATCAGAACCAAAGCGCCGCTCGCCGGCTCGGGAGTCGCCGTCCCCTCGAAGAAGCGCGAAGCCAGGTTCCACGCGGCCGGTCCGATCTCATGGCCCGCGAGGCGTCCGGGGACGTCATCGCTGGGAGGATGAATGCCGCCCCAAATTCTGGACAGGGCCGCCTGATCCGCCGCGTCGAAATAGGTCGCCCATTGCAGATCGAGGGGCGTCGTAGGCCCATACTCGAAATTGAGCCCTCCGCCCATCTCGATGTGATAACCGCCCAACCCGCCAGGAAAATAGGGCGTGCCCGTCAGCAAGGTCATGACCTCGGCGGCCGTACGGCTGAACGTCGAATGGCCCGAGACGCGGCCCGGGAAGGGCGGCGTCACGAAGCTGCTGAGCTGATAGGGCATCCAGTTTTCCGCCAGGATCCAATCGACCCCGCCGATTTCGGAGGGGTCGTCGAACGGCGCTACGCCGTCGACCGCGCCCCGCCAGGAACGCACGGCGATCTTTCCTTCATTGCCCGCCAGGCGAGCGTGGCGCTGGCCAGGCGCAGTCGTCTCGGCGGTGATGACTTCGATTAGCCCCGGTTCCAGCGGCAGACCGTTCGGATCGTACGATGGCCCGTCGGGATCGCTCGATTGGCCTGATTGGCCCATGAAGCGGATAAACGATATCGGGCGCACGCTGTCGTACACGCCCTTATGGTTCCACGCGACGATGGCAGCGTCATGCAGGCCGCCATTGAGAGCGAACATGCCCTTGACGTCCCATTCCAAGTCGTCGACGACCGGACCGGCGCCGCCGATTCGCTTGGGAATCCCCAAAACGGTCATCTGATCGCTGACATCGTTGCGGATTTCGTTCCAGTGCCCTGGCGGCGCCGTCGAGTGGGGGCCGTCCGCCCAGAATTCCGCCATGACGCGCGCGAAATCCGCCTGCTTTACTAATTGGGGAGCGTAGGGCAGGTTGGTCTCGGGGTTCGTCGTATAGCCAACTTGCTCATAGCTGCCAAGCTGGCTGTTACCGCGGCTTGCCGGCGAAATGTCGATCATGACGCCGTCATTGGGATCAAGCTGGGACGAATAGCGAATCATCGCCACGGCGTCTTGCTTGAACGTCGCATCGCCTGGACCGCCGAGCTGGGGCGGCGGTCCCTGATCGTGGTATACGCCACTGGCGCCGCGATCGGCGTCCGCCATCGCAAACGGCGTTACCTCGCCCCAGAACGGCGTAAGATTCTTCTGCGTAGCCTCGTTGATCGGCCTGCCAAATTGATCGATGCGATTGCCTAAGAAGTGCAGCGGCTGCCACCGGTTGAAGTCGTTCATTACCGTGCCGGGATTCTCAAACGTCAACGGCGGGTTGACCGGCGCGAACGTTCCCGGCTGACTGGCATAGTTGCCCGATTCATTGGCGCCGTCCTGCAGGCCGTGGTCGATTAAGGCTTGGGCGATGCGATTGCCAAGCGCCGCCGGAGAGTTGCCGATAGTCGAAGTAAAGTCGGGATCGTAACCTAACTCAGTCATCTGCGTGCGGAGATTCAGCTCCGTATCGCTTCGACCCGGTCCGACCCCCGCTGGACCCGTGACGAATCGATACAAAATCATGTTGTAAGCGGCATAGCTGATGGCTTTGTTCCGCGCGGCGACGACGTCGGCTTCATCCAGATGCTTTTCGTGAAAGACGTATTGATCAGCCGTTGAATCGTACGCTGCCCAGGCGTCGTACATGGCGGCGGAAAGGTAGAACAGATTCCGCGCATGGACCGTCGGTCGCGCGGTATCGATGCTGATGGCGTGCAGCAAATGCTCGTTCCAAAGGCGGGCCGTCGTCATCTGGGCGTCGACCTGGCGAGCGGCGCTCGTCATAGCCAAGACCAAGAGCGCCCCTGGGAGCCACTGGGCCCGAGGCCGGATCGATCGAACAATCATCCGCGTCATCAAGCTCTCACTTTTCATACGAATTCAACCCAGGGTGTACCGTCAAGATGCCATTGCACGAGATGCCGCCGCCATGCGTCAAACGCCAATTATGAACCAGCCCAGGCTAGCGAGCTACGAAAAAGTCGCCCGCACGACGCGAAAGATTTGCTGAGCCAGGGGAAAACGGGGGCCAACGCCGCCGCATCAGGCTGCAGTCGGCCGGTCAACGACTGCAACTTTGGACGGAAGCTATCCGTTCGGTCCGTTGATTCCCTGGCCCGCTAACGGGTTATCGACCCGACTTCTTAGCGGGAGGCTCGACTTCAAAGACCAAATCGCTGACGTCGTCTTCGATATTCACGTGATAGGGCGTCGTCGTGGGGCTGCTGTACTTGCCGTCCAGCAACGAGACCGAGTTCATCACTCCTTCCCACACAGAAAAAGTCACGTCGTATTTGCCGACATGTACTCCGTCGCCCGGCTTGCGGGTGAACGCCACAAAGGTGCCGTCGTCTCGGATTTCGCCGGTGGCGGCCTTGCGAATTTTCGCCGGGCTATCCTGGGCCGGCACGAACTGTACGACGCGAACGCCGGCTTGCGGAACCGAACCGTCCTTGAACGTCACCGTGCCGCTTACCTGCACAGCGTCGGGCCGACCGCTGCACCCGGAAAGCGCCGTCGCCACCGCCAGTGCGAGGACGCAACGAACTAGACGGCTGCGGCATGTCTCGCGGCGGGTCATAGGTCCTAGTGAACTCCCCAGGTACTCTGTCGCCAATGAAGATGCACTCGGCTTGGTCAACGGTCTTTGCACTCAACCGGGCGCGTCAGGACAGGAAAAGGAAAAGCTGCGTTACGGAAGGGTCGCTTCCGCGTCGGCGCTGCCAATCATATAGTCCCACGCCGTGCCCCAGCGGCCGTAACTGCCGCTGGTCTCGACGTCGTCGCTGACGAAGTTGACGCTGCCGTCGCACATGGCCAGAAAGGCGCCCCCCTGGTGAGAACTGCGCACAGTCGCTTGATCGGCGGCGCCCCCGGTAAAGCAATCCATGCATTCCGATTGAGCGAGGTCAGTTCCGCAAATGTCGCTATAGACGTCGTCGGCTGAACTGAAGCAGGCATTGGGCCCGTTGTCGTCGCCGCCGGATCCGTAGATGGCCAGCAAGCTGGCCCCGGCGTGACCCATCGCCCACACGCCGCGCGAATCCTTATCGGTAAGTCCGGCCCGAACTTCGCCCGCCATGATCGTCTTGCTGGTGCCGTCGGTAATCTCCTGAATGCGAACGGCGATGTTCGGTCCCATCACGCCGCGCCGGTAATCGCTCAGCCACCCGTCATCGTCCGGCAGCACGCCGTTGGCTTCCGGACCCGCGGTACACGCGGAAATCGTCTCGCCCGGCCGCGCCGAGCATCCTCCGCCGCCAATAAAATTACCGCCGGAATTCGCGGCGTAATTGCCCCGCGCCCAGCCTTCGCCATGAAAGGCAATCCTGCCGTCGTATTTGACCTGGTTATAGGCGTCGCTAGGGCAAAGCAACACCGATATGGACGTGCCTCGCGCCTGCCGATTACGCGTATCCGCTGCCGAGACGCCGGCGCCGTCATTGTTGATCGGCAGCTTAAGGTTGAACAGCGCGTAGGTCGACTGCTGCTCCAGATAGGGCAGGAGGTAGATAATCCAGTTCGGGCCGTACTCCTTCAACTGGTTGTGAACCTTCGTGCGATAAGTTGCTGCATCGAAGCTCATGCCGACTGGAAAAATCTTCTTAGCGCTTTCGTAGTTCAACGCCGCCAGGGCGACGTTCTTGATATTGCTCTGGCACTGCGCGCGGCGCGCCGCTTCTCGAGCAGCCTGGACAGCGGGCAGCAGCAGAGCGACCAACACGCCAATAATGGCGATCACCACCAATAACTCAACCAGGGTGAAGCCCTGGGGGCCGGCGGCCCCCAGACGCAATCGCCTCATCGAGGCGCGGGTCCAAGTCGTCATAACTAACCTGTTACACTTCGTCCGTACGTTCCAGGTCATGCTGCGACGGCCTCCGCCGATCAGCGCACTGTCAGCCGCTGCCGCCGCGTACTTATTATTAAGCAGGGCCGAATTGTGTTTTCCAGGTAATTGTTCTGCGGGAGGCTCGCTGGCGCCCGATAACATTCGCGATAGCCAGTCGCATTCGACACTTGCGCGAATACGCCCTGAAGGCGCCTGCCAACAGCGTTTTTGCACAATGAAAAACCGACCCGCCTATTGAAGCTGGCGTCACGCCGGCGCTGCCCCGCAAAGGGGGCGGCGCTGCGATCTTAGCGTCGAACCCCGCCAGCGTTCTTCTGGCGACGATGGCCTCCGGCGCCCGAGATCCGCTAAGCGATGATCACGTCGCCCGCCGAGCGACGTGCAGGCTGAGCAGGCCCGCCAGGGCCAGCAGCGCCATCGTCGGTTCGGGAACTGCGCTAATCGCAACCTGCGCAGCGGGGCCTCCGAAGCTGTCTCTCCAAACGTCGAGATCCTCCCCGTCAATCACGCCGTTGCCGGTGGCGTCGCCCTGCTCGAAGGAGCTTCCAGAACCGGCGCCGCGCTGCCAAATGAGGAAATCGGCTCCATCGACGGCGCCGTCGTCATTGAAATCAGCGCTGGGACTCCCGCCCACGGTTACGGAGAAATCTTTGAAGATCACGCCGTCGTCGCCGCCAAAGTAGATCTTCGAAGGATTGGTGGGGAATCCGATCGTTACAAAACCGCCGTCGTCATAGAGGGTTGTCAAATTATACGTGGGGGTGGATACGTCGGCGACAAAGGGTCCGCCAGCGTAGTCGATGTCGACCGAACCGGTCCAGGTCTTGGCTTCGGCGTCGAGCGTCATTCGTAAGCGATGCGTGCCGGCGCTCTCGCCCACGAGCCCGGGGGCCTCGGCGTCTGACCAATTTTCCGTGGCTTCGCCGGCCGGATTGATCCAGTCTCCGCTAATGCCGTCAGCGCCGTTGGCTTTGAGCAGGCCGTTCTCCGGCGTCAGGAAAATAGTGGGGCGGCCGGCAAAATCGGGCGTCCCCCACAGGTCGATTATGCCGCTACCCATGCCGAAAAAGACTACGTCAGTCGCCAGAGTATCAACGACGGCGGTCACTTCGGCGACATAGCTGTCAAAGGCGTAGTTGTCGACGGTCCGCAAGTAATTCCGACCGCCGTCGCCTGCGAACAGGGTTCCAAAGCTCGCCCCCGCGACGTCGAATACAACCGTTGGATCGGTCGAGAAATCTTCCGCCAGGCCGGCCGTACTGGAGGCCTCAAAACCGGCGGCCGCCAGTGCTTCCTGCGTTGCCTGAAGCGTTGAGTTGCCGCTGAAGCCTGTCAGCGAGTTGGAAAACGAATTCGCCGCCAGCGATCTATCGGCGGAGACAGCCATGCTGAGGGTCGCCAAGACCAAGCCGACGATAATGCTATTGCCGTTAAGTTTCATGCTGTTCAATACCTTGAATAGACGAGACGACCGCAACCGTCGAATTGCTGTGCGTCGGCGGGGCGCAGTACCACTGGTTTCATAAAAGGCGCGTCGGAATATCGAACTGACGAAGAGATTTCGGTATTCGGCCACGGCAATGCCGCGCGACCTCCTCAACTTCGCGCCCGCCGCCGTGCGGCTGCAATCGCCGCAGCACCGATCAACAACATGGCCGCCGCTGCCGGCTCAGGCACGACTCTTACAGAAATATCACGCAGAATGGCTCCGTCATCGCCTCCAAAGAATATGCTCGCAGGCTCCGACGGCCAGCCGTCCGCTGCGAACAACGAGGAGGTCACGATCGGAAAGTTGCTGCCGACGGGGTCCGCAACGAACGGGCCGCCGGCGTAATTCAGGTCGATTTCTCCCAAAAGTTGGCGGTTGGCGGCATTAAATGTCATGCGAAAGCGATGAACGCCCGGTGCAAACCCAGCTACCGTCGTGTCGCTGAACGAATTAATGTCGTTGGCCGTGCGGAATCGCGTAAACTTATCATTGCCGGTTTCCGGCCAGAACGAGGCGGACGAAAACAGGGTGCTCCAGTCCGGCGTGCCGAATAACGCCCGCTCCCCAGCGCCCAAACCGAAGAACACCGCCTGCGAATCCCCAACGACGGAGGTCGTGTCGTCCGCAGGATCGTTCGGCGTGCCGTTGTCGTCAACTACCGTCGCCGACGACAACTCGAACGTAATCTCCGCCACGAAGCTCACGTTGGCATAATCGAGACTGGTTGTTCGCAGATAGGTCCGACCATCGTCGCCTGCCAACCCCGTGCCGAAATGGGCGCCCGCAGCGTCAAAGACGACCGGGTCATTTCCCGAGACGGTGAAGTTGCCGCCATTGAACGATGTCAGCGGATCAGATAAGGACGTCGCGGCCTGGGCGCCAGTGACGCCGCACAAACCGCACACGCACGCCAGCGCCACCCCGGCAAGTCTGCAACTCATTAGTCAACTCCCTGGAATTTTAGAAAAGGGTCGCAGCTTCCGTCGCCGAATTCGTAAGCCTACGCATTGTAAACTTACGGGACCTCCTGCGGTGCACGTCGAGCTACTGAGACGTCGCTCTGCGAGAACGCCGCCTGGTACTGCAATCTGCTTGGTCGATTCTCCTCGGCTGGAAACCGAGCCTAAGCTCTCGATAAGTCAGTCAGAACAACTGCCAACGCCCTGAATTCTCGCCAGCTTGACAGGCGTCTGGCTGCGAAAAGACGCTCACATTGGCACGAGTTGTACCTTGGTTCCCCGAAGTCTGCCTCAACCACCTCGAAAAAGCAAGCTTCGCGTTACACCAGTCGATGGCTCGCTAAGCAGATACGCTTCGACAGGAGGATATGACCTGGAAACTTTCGCAAAAGCATCCCGGCAGCGGTAACCGCCAACCGCGCAAGAGCTAAAGGACCGCTCATAGTAAGGGCGCGCCGGCGATTCGTTAGCCCCGCCCGCACCCAATAGACCAGGTCGCCGTCCAGGCGCAACCGTCGCCGCGGTGCGGGAACCGCGGACTGGCATGGCACGAACCCGTTTCCGCGCATGAACTTGCGGCGAATTCTCCATCTGTCAGGCGATGACCTGCCCAGCGCCGGCGGCGCTTTAGTTTACCCACATCGTCTGTGACGACGCCCAGGGCGGCCGCCGCATCCGATCACCGCGAGCCCCGACAGCCCTGCCATTACCTGAGATTGGCACTCGGGCACTACCACACCGAGGGATATCGCTTGCGCGAACGCCGCCTGTTGCCAAAACAGCATATCCGCGCCGTCTACGTCGCCGTCGCCGTCGCCGTCGGATGCCGCGGGGCCAGCCGAGCCGAACTCTGCCTGCCAAACGTCGAGGTCGTGGCCGTCGATCACTCCATCGCCGTTGAAATCGGCCGCGGCAGCCGCCGAAAATGTCACGTCATCTACGAATACGGCCCCGCTCTGCCCGCTGGGTTGGACGAACTGCAACACCAGGCGGGCTTCAGTCGCGCCGGCCGGCGCCTGCGCGACCAGCCCGCGAGACAGCCAGGTATCGGGGGGCGTGCCGCCGTCGGCAAGCGTCACTTCAGATTCGCTCAAAAACTCGGCGCTGCCGCGATCGGCCCCATACTGGCTGTAAAACTCGATCTTCATAAGGGCCGAATTACCGGTACCGACGATGCTGTCGGCCGCACGAACCAGTGCGCTGGCCTGTGCCCGCACGACTTCTCCGGCAGCGACGGTCACGCCTTGCGACGCCCCGGACGTGTTGGCTGCACCCGTAAACTGCCCATAAAGCTTGAGCGCTCTTTCGCCGTGGAGGACGGCTTCATCGGAGGCGGAGACATTGCCGATCCGATTTCCGAATACGCGCCAAGCGTCGAGCGATCCGCCTCCCTGTTGGAAGCCGCCCAGATCGAAGCCGCCGTTGTCAAAGTCCGCCCCGTCGGCATCCCATAAGAATGTCGCCAGCGACTTCGCAGGCAGGTCGTGCATCAGATGCTGCCCGTTTTCGTACAATCTCAGCGATGCGGCCGCGGGGTTCGGATTGAGCGCCAACAGCACCCGTGATCCGTCCGGATTCTCGAAGGCGACGGTGTTGATCTGGGCCGTCGTCGAGGAGCCGATGCGGATGGCGCCCGGCTGGACGGCTTTGGTCGCCTGGCCCAGCACATAGAACTCCTCATTGTAGGTGATAGCGCCGGTCGAGCTATTAATCGTTACGACGCCGCGGCAATCGCCGCAGCCGTTAAGATGAGGGCTGCCGTTTTGGTCGAGGGCCAGATTCCACAGGATGGCCGTCTGCCCCCAGTTCCGCATATTGCCGATGACGATGTTCTGGGAATACCACACCAGATTATCCGCGAAGTTCGTCGCCCAATCGCCGCCGGTGATCTCCGTGAAATAGATGCCCTTATCGGGATAGGCGTTATGCACGGCGCTCTGCGCCGACACGTTGCCCGCGTACGCGTGAAACGCCGAACCCGACAGATAGTTTCTCGCCTCCGGATCGCTGAGCACATCCAGGGGATATCCTGGTTCGTCCCAGTTGTGGTCGTAGCCGATGATCTTGGACGTAATGCCTTCGGCGGCGAAGTGCGGCCCGACGTGGTCGCCGATCAGCCGCGCCTGCTGCGCCGAGGGCATCGCCATAGTGGGGTAATTCGACGTGTGCAGCGGCTCGTTCTGAACCGTAATAGCGTCGATCGGCAGGCCGCGGGCTTCGTAGGCCTGGATGAACTCGGCGAGATAACGTGCGTAGGAGGCTTCCCATCGCTGGGCCAGCGAGCCGCCGGTGAGCGAGTTGTTGGTCTTCATCCAGGCCGGCGCCGTCCATGGACTGCCCATCAGCCTGAGCGCCGGATTCAATAAGCGGGCTTCCTGCAGACGCGGCACGATGTAAGCATCATCATGGGCGACCGAAAACTGCATCTGCAGCTCGTCGCTGCCGCCCGGGGGATTATCGTTGTAGGTATAGAAGCCGCCGGCGGTGAAGTCCGACGCCCCAATGGGGACGCGGAGGTAGTTGAGGCCGACGCCCGTTTGCGGCGAGAACAAGTGCCGCATCAAGGCGCCGCGCTGATCCTGCGTTAGCCGATTCTGCAGCAGCCACGCCGACGAATCGGTCATTGCTGCGCCGAACCCGGCCACAACCTGAAACGTCGCCGAACGGACGACGCTAATTTGCGTGCCTCCCGTGCCGACCCCCGGCTGGAACACAACGTCGGGCTGCTGGGCGAGCAATTGCGATTTGTCGCCGGCGGTAATCCAGACGTCAACGGCAGCGGCCGGGGAGGCGACCCACGCCAGCAGCAGAGCGATTCCCGCCGCAAGCCAATCGCAGCAATTTCGATTAACCGACCGCCGACCACGGCCGACGCCATGGACCTGTTCGTGCTGTCGGCCGCAAATGGCACAAAGACGCTTCACGGTTAGAAGGCCAGCTTGACCTGACACCTGTTGGCGAAAGCTGTAGGGACGCCCATACGTCGTCCTGCGCAAGTTGCAGCTCATTGACTATATACTCCAACCGGCCGGAGTATGAGTAGAAAAAGTGGCGTCGCTGCAAACCCTGCAAACCTGCCGTCGCAGCCGCCGTCTACTGCCGACGACCTCCGGGGATCCGCTTTGCGGACGCCGCCTCAATAGCTTGAGAACTGCGCGACTAATGGACCGTGCCTGGCGGTCGGCCTATCGGCTAGCGGCCGACGGCCAAAGGGAAAACGCCTCATTCTGGCCGCAAGCCGCTAGCCGCCAGCCGCTAGCCAAATTCACACCCGGTTTATTAGCGGCGCAGGAATCAACAAGGCGACCCCCGGAAGACCGAGTCGTCGGTCCCCCGTGGAGGCCGCCAGCACCGAGTTCCGCTGAAGTTATTCGCCCTTTCCTGGCCGATCGATACTCACTTCGGCCGGAGTTTGGGTATATGTAGACTGAGTTGCATTGGCCGGGATCCACAGTCTGTCGCTGCCCGGCCGACCGATCGAAAAGGCCTGACTACGAACGTTTCTGTGCATTACGTCCAAATACGCTCCTACCGTCGACTGGTCGAACACGCTTATGCCGACGCCTGGTCCGCCGCGTCCTGCGACGCCTTCTCCTGAGCCCCCCAATGCGGCCCCGACCGACAGAATGGCCGAATTCGTCGAGTTGTATTCGGGGAACTACCCCCGCCTGCAGTATTACGTGCTTACGCTCCTTCCTTCGGCGGGCGACGCAGCCGACGTGCTGCAAGAAACGAGCCTGGTGCTATGGAAGAAGTTCGATTCGTTCGAATCGGGCACGAACTTTTTCGCCTGGGCATGCAAGATCGCCCGCCTGCAAGCGATGAAGTACCGTCAGCGCCAAGGCCGGGCCGCTCGCTTGTTTGAGATTCACGTGATGGAAGTCTTGGCGGAGGAAGCCAATGACGAAGAATTTGGCCGCACGCCCCCGCTGCCAGTGCTGAAGTCGTGTTTGGAGCGACTTGCTGAAAGCCAGCGCTCGCTGATCCTGCGCAGATACCTTCCCGGCATGACGGTCAAGCTCTTGGCGACCGAATTGGGCCGTTCGGCGAACTCCCTCTCCCACTCGCTGGGACGGATACGACGGGTGCTGTTGGAATGCATCAAGAGAAAGCTGGCGCAGGAAGCCGCTGGCCGCTGACCGGAGCGTTAGAGCGGCTGCCTAAGGCTGCGGGCCGGCATTCGTCCCTGATAGCGACTATGGAGCTCCGGCTGTGTCTGATCCGGCTCACCGAATCGGCGATTCGCTACCTGCCGAACTCGCACAGGAGGTTGATGGTCTGCTCGCCAAACTCTGCGACGAGTTGGCCGATGAGCAGGAATTGGCGCGTCTTGGCAGCCTCATCGTCAGCGAAGCGGAAGTCCGGCGCTTTTACTTGCGCTACCTGGCAGTTCATAGCACGCTGACCGCCACGGCGGGCCACTACGCAAAAATCCCGTTTGCCGACGAATTGGCGCCGCCGGCGTCCGCCCCGGACTGCTTGCACAAAAGAGAATTACGCGACTGCCTGTCGACCGCAAGGAGCGGTTCCCGCCGGACAGGCTGGCGGGCGGCCGCCGCCGTGTTGTTAATGGCAGGCATCGCCGCGTGGGCGATTACTAAGTCGCCCTCGACGCCGCAGGAGTCGCTTGCTGGTACGTCCCCAGGGCCGCGCACGGCGCGGCAAGCAGCCGTCGCGATGCCGCGGGTGGCGCAAATCAGCTATGCATCGCCCGAAGTAAGGTGGCGAAATCCGAACGACTCGTTCACGTTGACCTCGCAAGTGCGGGCGGGCCAAGTCTTGGCCCTGGACTTGGGCAGCGTGGAATTGACCTATCGCAACGGGACGACGCTGCTGCTCACCGGGCCGTCGCAGTTTATCCTGAGCGACAATGGCGGATCGCTGCGGCGTGGCGAATTGAAGGCCCATGTCACCCAAGCAGGACATGGCTTCACCATTGAAACGCCGCACGGCAGGATCGTCGATCGGGGTACCGAATTCGGCGTCGTGGTGGATGACTTCGGCGTGTCGGAAGTCAATGTCATTGAGGGGCGGGTCGAAGCCTTTCCCGTCGGCGTCGCCGGTCCACTGGCCAATCGCATCGGCTTGACGAAGGGGCGAACGCTGCAATGGTCGGGCCAGGCCATTCTTTCCATGGACGCCGACGGGCAAGGACGACAGCGACTGGCGGATTTCGCTCCCGCCGCCGGCGGAGTCGCTCGTGAACCGATCGTCGCCGAGGCGCGGCTCGAACCCGCCTCTCTTGAGCGGCGCCAGTGGATTGCCCTGGGCGACGTCCACTCGGGCGCTGACGGCGTTCGCCTGACAGCCTCCCGGGACGCCTCCGATCGGCCTTATATTATTACTTCACAAGAGTTCGATCCCGCTAAGGGCCCGATCGCCATCAGTTGCGATATCCGGATGCGACGCCTTGAACCGGGAGCCCAGCCGGCCTTTTCCGTGCTTACTCGGGCGGACAAAAGGCGCGGCAAGCCTGCGACCCCGTGGCACGACGTCCTGGCAAGCTGCCTGCGCTGCAGCCTTCGAGCGGACTTAGCCTCCGGCGAGGGCATGCTGGAAGCCGGAGCCAAGTACGAGCACGACCGCGAGGTATCGACGATCTCCTGGCGCGGCTTCACTTGCCCGCAGCCGGAAGTTGTCTACCGCCTGGTAATGCAGGACGACGGACTGAATGTATCATTCACCGCCGCTCTGGCTGACAATCCCTCGGTGAGCAAGACCGTTACTTGCCGCTCGCTATTTCGCGGCGTCCATAATTTCATTGCGTTTGAGGGCTTTGTTGGCGGTCAAACGGAAATCACCAATGTGCGGGTCGTCCAATATCGCCGCGCCGAGGAGGGCCCGGCTGCCTGGGCGGGCCCTTCGGCCCAGCAAAGCGAAACGGCGGAT
This sequence comes from Pirellulales bacterium, assembly GCA_020847515.1. GTDB lineage: Bacteria > Planctomycetota > Planctomycetia > Pirellulales > Lacipirellulaceae > Lacipirellula. The sequence continues at coordinate 34,735 of JADLBW010000279.1, forward strand.
ATCGAGGAGGACAACGTTGCGCCGCTGCTTCGCCGGTTCATTCCCAGCGATGCCGAACTTGTCGCCGCCGACGCATTTGAGTCGCCCTCTGTCGATGTGGGCGCGTGGCTGACGCTAGGCGACGTGAGCGTCGTCGACGGTCAGTTGCAACTCGGCGCGTCGAATTCGGAGCGGCACATTGACACTTGGAAGCCGCGTCCCTACTTGCTGACTGCCAAGACGTTTGACCCCGCATCGCGGCCGCTCGCCATCGTGGGATGCGTTAAGTTTGCGGACAACTTTCTCCACGGCTATGGCGGCTCGTTTGCCGTGCTGACTCGAGCGGAACCGCGGTATGGGTCCGGCCCTGGGTGGGAACAATCTGCCCTCCGCCGCGGCGTCCGCGCTAATTTTTGGCCTGCGGCCCTGGGTCAGAACCGCAGTCTGGAGCTATTTGAAATGCTGTCGCCGGCGCCGATCAATCTACTAGCTGCCACCGATTTGCCGATCAATCCCGCCGCGCGCTCCTACCTCTTCTGCGTAACCGACGACGGGACGAACGCCGCCTTGACGATCATCGACCCGGCCGCGCCCGAAATTCGCCAGACATTGTCGAGTTCCACCGAATCAACCCTCTTGACCAGCGGGCACGTCGCCTTTGAGGGCTGTTGGGGGGCGCCGGTGCTGCTGGACAACTTGCGGATCTATCAGCAAGCCCGAAAACCGGAAAAGCAAGCAGTACCCCGCTAAGGATGCGGGCAGTACTATCGGCGGGGGGAGCTGCCGCATTCCGCGATACGCTTACCCGGTCAGTTGCTCAAAATGGCGCAGCCCTCCTGTTGGCGCGGCTCCTAGCGCCGATATCGCTCCGCTTTCCGGGAGTCGGTCCGAGTTGAAGGCTGATGGTCCTCGGGGAGCCCGCCTGCCGGAATTGCCTGATTTGGCTAACTGGCGACCGGACTTTAGAGCGGGGCCGGTTGACTATTGGCCGGCAGCAGGCAATTCTGGACTACTTGGGCTCCGTTTTTTGAAGTAATTCGTACCCGGCGTAAGGCGCATTTCGCAGGCCGATCGTCGGAGTCGGCCTCACCACCGAAGGTGTCGAGTCTTATGGTCTGCGCGCTTGCTGATCCGCTTGTAAAGTCCGCCTTTGGCTTGGTCGAATCGCCCGCTGACGTGGAGCATCGCAGACCTTGGTTCCTTGGCGACGAATCGCGGCGTCCTGTCAAGGACCCAGCGACGTTCGAGTGGGAAATGGCTGAAGCCAATGACCCGTTCGACGACTTCGAGGAGGATGATTTCGACGACGACTTCGACGACGACTTCGAAGAAGATTGGGAAGACGATCTTACCGAGGACGAGGAGTTTCCCGACACCTTCGGGGGCGAAGAAGAACCTGAAGACGCCGTTGAGCAATCCGGCGACGACGAAGAATCGCCGTTTTCCGACGACCCCGATTTCGACGACGCCTAAGCGCCCCACCACTTTCGGGCGGCGTCTCCAGATCCACTTCCATCGGCGCCTGGGCGCCGCGAATGCTGCAGCCAGAACCGGCCCCGGCTAGGTACGTCGACATACGGCTGCCAATGCGAACATCGCCAGCAAGACGGCCTGCGGCTCTGGGATGGACGCGGCAGCCGTTTGGCTGATAGCGGTCAGCGGCGACCAGCCGTAGTTCTGCTGCCAGGCCAAGAAGTCAGCGCCGTCGACGTCGCCATCGCCGTCCGCGTCGCCGTCCGCCCGCGTCGCGTCGCTTTCAGCGCCCAGCCCCGCGCTCCAGTTGATCAGATCGGCGGCGTCGACTGCCGCGTCGCCATTGAAGTCGCCGGACATGAACAGATCGGTCTTGATGCGATAAACGCTGCCGGAAAGGTAAGTAATATACAGATTTCCGACCGCATCTTCACTTATTGCCACTGGCGTACTCGGCGAGCCGACGTCGGGCGCCAATTGCGGATTGACATAGTTGACCGTCAGTCCCGATTCGCCATCAGGCAGTTTCAGCGTCCAAACCCGATTGGCGCTGGAATCAGCGAAAAAGTACAGACCCTGCAGGCTCGGATCGGGACCTCGATACGCGACGCCGCCAGTGACGGTGGTTCCCGTTAAATTGGGATCTACGCCAGCGGCGCCGGGCCGACGATAGTCGTAAATCGGGTCGACGTTGTCGTCCGGCTTAGGACGGCCCACAGAGCCGGGCGTTTGAATGAAGCCTTCGCGGAAGCGCCAACCATAGTTTTCGCCCCCCTGACTGTCGCCCGGTTGAAAATCGATCTCCTCGCGGGCGCCTTGCCCGACGTCGCCGATCCATAAATCGGCGGTCGCGCGGTCGAAGCCGGCTCGAAACGGGTTCCGCAGACCATAGGCCCAGATCTCGTCGTCCCCTTCCGGATCGGCGCCTTGGGGCGTCTCCGGGGCGAACGGATTGCCCGGAATCGCCCGATCTCCGTCGACGCGGTCGTAAGGAATCCCATAGTTGCGTGCGGCGTCGCCGGCGAAATCGTCGCGATCGACGTCGACACGAAGGACCTTGCCGAGGAAGTTCGCCGTCACATCCTGCGCGTTGCCATCCGGCTCCGAATGCCCCGCGCCTTGATCGTTACTATTGCCGCCGTCCCCCGTCATGATGTACAGATACCCGTCGCGCGGCCCGAAGCCGATCCAGCCCCCATTATGGTTGGGTTGCGGCTGCGAAAAAGTCAGCACCTGCTTGCCAGGCGGATCGGCGACGTTGGGATCGGCTTCCGACCGCAAATATTCTCGAATGTAGGTGCTGAAGGCGTTGTCGGAGATCGAGTCGTTCGCCGTGACATTGACGTAGAACTTGCCGTTCGACTGGTAGTCGGGATGGAACGCCAGCCCCAGCAGTCCCCCTTCGCCGTCGTTGTTCAACCCCGTAATCGTAAGAAACGGCGTCGGCGATAGCGTTCCGGTAGTCAAGTCCAAGATCCTGATGGCGGCGGCGGCGTCGCCGCTCTCGGGCGGATCACCTCGTTCGGCTATGTACAGCTTCGTGGGATCGCCCGGCGCAAAGGTGGCGAACATTGGGGAATTCAGATTGGCGGCCACGCGCTGCAGACCTGCTATGCCTGCCTCAAGCCTCGCCGGATAGACCGCGATGCCCAGTAACAGCGCCCCCACGGTTCTAAAGGCGCTTCCGCGGCACGCCCGCGGCGAGACGACGAAACTGACTCTACAGCGCAGCGACATGGTTGCACTCTCCTCGCCCGCCCTTTGCTAGAAGATCGTCCCGCCAGTATCGGCAGGGATGGCGCCGATCGGCAAGCTGGGGCCGGCCCGACAGATGCAAACGGCGGGCCGAACGGGGCGTCGAAGGCTGCAACGCCGGACGGCTCCCGCGCCGCGCCCGGGCCTAGATTAGACGGCCGAGCGAGCGGAGTCCGGCGTGCCCACGGCGCCGACGCCATGGCCGGACGCGGCCGACGGTGCAGCCGTTTCCCCTGCGATCCGCTGTTCGTTGGCTGCCAGGCTGATCTTCGCGAAGTCCTGTTCGCGGGCCACGAACGCCTCCACCACTTCAGGATCGAACTGCGCTCCGTAATTCGAGATGATCCATTCCCGGGCTTCGAGGTGGCTAACGGCATCGCGATAGGCCCGCCTGGTGGTGAGCGCATCGTACACGTCTGCCAGGGCGACAATGCGCGCTGCCAACGGAATGGCCTTGCCCTGCAATCCTTGCGGATAGCCGCTGCCGTCCCATTGTTCGTGGTGGGCTGCGGCGATCTGGCGGCCCAGCTCGATGAACTGATCCGCGGCGCCGAGGAATTGGGCGACGTTCGTCAAGCATTCGCCCCCCAAGACCGTGTGCATTTGCATGGCGCGGCGTTCCGCCGAGGTCAGCCGCCCAAGCTTCAGTATCACGCTGTCGGGCACTCCAATCTTGCCGATGTCGTGCAGCGCCGAAGCAGAAGCCAGGTTGGCGACATAGTGATGGTCGATCTCGGAGTTTTGCTTGGCCAATTCCGTGGCCAGTATCGTCACGTACGTCCGGATGCGCTCCAAATGCTGGCCGGCGTCCTTGTCGCGCGATTCGGCCAACTTCGCCAGACCAAGCGCCAGTGCGCTGCGGCTGCGGGTCAGCGCTAAGGTGCGGCGATCGACCTCCTGTTCCACCGAAGCGCTCAGCGTGTGCAGCGAATTGTCAAACTTGGTTACGAGCAACAGCGTCAACAAGGTCGTTGCTCCTACCACGGCTGCGGTCAGCACAAACCCGGCCTGCAAGACGGGGGTCACCAGCTCCGCGACGCTTGCGTCGAGGCTCGCCTGCGACATGTAAACGACGATGACAGCGTCCCACCGGGGAAGACTCAGGCAGGCCGCCCGAAAAAGATCGCCTTGGATCTCCACTTCGCCAACAATCGGACGCTTGGCGCCAAGCTCCGATCTGCGGGCCCCTTCGAGCAGCGGCATCACGCCGGCACGGGTTACCAGCGCCGATCGCCCGGGAAAGCTCCGCAGCAGGCCGGGATTATCCTTCAACTCGCTGTGCCAGATCAGCGCTCCGGTACTGCGGTGAATAATCGATACGAAGCCGTTGTGAGGAACGCGCGTCGTTTCGCAGATTTCCTGCAATTCGCGCCACCCTTTCGTACCGGGGGCGAGGGTCTTGGGCGATCGATCGGCTAAACGTCGGGAGAGTTCAAAGGTTAACGTTTCGCTTTCGGCTGCTGCGTTCCGCTGGATGCAGCCGGCGAACGCCCTCTGCAGCCACTGGGAAGCCCACAGAATGCCGAAAGACATGCATCCGAGCTGGCTCGCCGCGAGCAGGAAAATCAGCAGTCGTCGCCGCTTAATTAGCATATTGCGATTCCGGCCAGCGGCGCGGGATAAATCGGGCACGGGCCAAACGGCCGACGCGCGGGTCGCTCAGCCGCCCCGTCGACGGCTCAGAATAAACATAGCTCGCGTATAGACGTCGCGCGACGTAGGCGGCCGCTTGCCGATTAACCGTTACAGCCGGCAGATCCGACCTCGTTTGGAGGCGCGGACGCGAGACCGATTTGCCCATCGCAAACCGAGACCGATTTTGACGACCCGCTGTTCAAGGCGCGCTCGCTGGTTGCAACGGCGGCCGCTGTGCTACAATGACGGCCTTGTCTCAGGGGCCGCGCGGTTGGCGGCTGCGGACATTCGGTACCAAACGCTCGACACGTCTCGCTTCGTTTTCACTGGCTCTCCCTCGGTGCTTAAGGCAGGAGAAGAAACGGTTATGGCCACCGTCATCGACAAACCGCAAACCAAGGTCGCTCGTCCGCAGGTTCGGCAAACGCAGTGCTTTATCGGCGGCAAATGGGTTCCCGCGGTCAGCGGTAAGACGTTTGAGACCATCCATCCCGCCACCGAGGAAGTCATTGCCGAGGTAGCCGAGGGAGACGCCGAAGACATCGACGCCGCCGTTGCCGCCGCCCGCGAGCAGTTCGACGGAGGCGAGTGGTCGAAGATGGACGCCCGCGACCGCGGCATCCTCATGTATCGGTTGGCCGACTTGATCGAGCAAGAGGCCGACGAACTGGCGGCGCTGGAGACATTAGACAACGGCAAGCCGATTCGCGACGCGCGCGGCGCCGATATTCCGCTAGTCATCGACACGCTGCGGTACTACGCAGGTTGGTGCGACAAGATCCAGGGCGCTACGATCCCTGTGCGGGGCGACTACTTCTGCTACACGCGGCGCGAGCCGGTGGGGGTGGTCGGGCAGATCATTCCCTGGAACTTCCCCGCCCTGATGGTGGCCTGGAAGTGGGGACCGGCCCTGGCCGCCGGCTGTACGATCGTCATGAAGCCGGCGGAGCAGACGCCGCTCACCTGCCTGCGGATGGCCCGCCTGGCCCAGAAGGCCGGCCTGCCGGACGGCGTCATCAACGTCGTGCCGGGCTACGGGCCGACGGCCGGCGCCGCGCTGGTCCGGCACCCGGGAGTCGACAAGATTGCGTTCACCGGCGAGACGACGACCGCCAAGATCATTCAGCGCGAAGCCGTCGAGACGATGAAGCGGTGCACCTTCGAGCTGGGCGGCAAGAGCCCCAACATCGTGTTCGCCGACGCCGATCTGGACGCCGCCGTCGACGGCGCCCACTTCGGCTTGTACTTCAATCAAGGACAATGCTGCTGCGCCGGCAGCCGGTTGTTCGTCGAGGAGCGCGTTCACGACGAGTTCGTCGACCGGCTCAAGGCGAAGAACCACGATCGCAAGCTGGGCGATCCCTTCGATCCGCAAACCGAGCAGGGACCGCAGGTCGACAAGGCCCAGTTCGACAAGATCCTGAAGTACATCGGTTACGGCAAACAGGAGGGCGCCAAGCTGGTCACCGGCGGCAACCGCCACGGCGACGAAGGATACTATATCGAGCCGACGCTATTTACCGGCGTAACCGACGAAATGAAGATTGCGACTGACGAAATCTTCGGACCGGTCCTGAGCGTGTTGAAATTCAAAAACGTCGACGAAATTGCCAAGCGGGCTAACCGTACGAATTTCGGCCTGGCAGCGGCCGTCTGGAGCCGAGACATCGCCAAGGCCCACAAACTGGCGGCGAAAGTACGAGCAGGCACCGTGTGGATCAACTGCTACGACGTCTTCGACGCGGCGGCGCCCTTCGGCGGGTTCAAGGAGAGCGGCATCGGCCGCGAACTGGGCGAAGCCGGCCTGCAGGCGTATACCGAGTCGAAGACCGTCACGGTGTCGCTAAGTTAACCGCGACCAGCAGCGGCCGGCAGTCGGCTGTTGGGTCGTGAGCTTTGACCGAAGGGAAGGTGACGCGATGAGCGCTCCGTGCGGCGCCTGGCGGCAGGCGTTGGTTCTCTGCCTGGCGCTGATCGCTCCGGCATGGGCGACTGCTCAGGAGCAGACCGAGCCGGAGCGCCTTTATGACCAGTTGCAAGAGTCGGACGAACCCGGCGCCGGGCCGCTGGCCCAGCGCTGGCGGAGCCTTATCCGTCAACGGATATGGACCGACGACACCGGCAAGTTCAAGGTTTACGCCCGGTACGTCGATCACGCCGCGGATTTTCAGTCGGTGACGCTGTTGGTTATGCAGAAGAACGGCGATAAGCAGTCGTTCAAAGAGAGCGTCGTGCCGTTGGCCAGGCTCGGCAGTAGCGACCAGGCCCTGGTGAAGCGGATCGCCCAAGTGCGTAAAGAGGTGGATGAGATACTCGCCGGGGCGAATGACGCGTCCGGTGCGTCGGTCGATTCCCAAACTGCCGGCGCCGGCGAGGGTCCGCGGCTCCGCGAAGAAGTCGAAGGCCTTCCTGCTGGCGAAGCGGGGGGCCCCGGCTATGAGGACGCAACAGGGCAGCTTCCGGCAGAACCAGCGCTGCCCCCGGCGGTGATGGCCGAACCATGGCGGAATGATTTCGCCGCGTTCGCAGGCAATTTGTCAGCCTCGCTGGATGAGCGGGGCCAGCCCACCGTTAGCTGGGGCGACCTCGAGCAGCTAAAAACGGTCTACGATCTGGAACGCAAGCTGGCAACGCTTCGCAAGAAGCCTGCTGCCCAGAGGCCGCCGCAGTTGGAGCTCGTACAACTGGCCATGACCTACGGATGGGCTAAAGGCGGACTGGGACAGGTCGCCTGGGAGGCGACCCTAGGCGGGCCCGTCTCCGGACCCGGAGCGACGATTCTGCACGACCTCGTAGCGCCGGAGCCGTTCAGCGTGACGCTGGTCGCCGACGAAGCCAAGCCTCAGGCGTACCGCGCGCTGAAGCCTGGCGCCAAAGTGAGGCTGATCGGCCGCTTCACAAGCCTCGGCGGCGATGGCGAAAAGCCGGAGCTCGTGCTTCGCGTGCGCCCGCTGACCAGCGAAAAATCGGCAGCTAAGCGGCGGACAAGCGTCCAACGCCGCCCTTAGTTGATCAACGCAGCGCCAAGCGCGTCTTCGCGTTGAGTTCCGGCCCGCGCGATCGTCGTCATTGAAGCCCTGCGCGCCGTTCTGCCGGCTGATGAATCATCGACGCGCCGTATCGCCCGCCGACCCCAGGGCGAGCTGCCCGAAATACCGCTCGTTGCCGCGGATAATGTCGAACCGTACGGGACCCGTCTTAGCGACGCTCTCGGCCTTACTGAGTACGAACCGGACGTCGCCTTCGTTCGTGGTGTACCAGCGGTGGATTTGAACCAGGATGTCGCCCTTGACGACGCCCTGGGTAGCGGCCGAACTCCCCGGACGCACCGCTATCACCCGCATGCCCCCCTCGAGCGGAAGCCCGCGGTTGCGAAGGGTGGCGGCTGGCTCGGCTTCGAGTAGGAGCCCAAAGGCGTCCCACGTGGCGAGCTGAAAGTCGCCGCTGGGCTGTACATCGCGCGTACGACTCGGTTTGGCCGCGACGACCAGATCGAGCGTCAGTTGCGCGCCGTCGCGGTCGACGACTACCGCAAGCCGGTCCCCCACCCGGCGACCCAGCAGGGCGCGTTCTACGTCGAGCGGCCGCTCAATCTCGAGCGAGCCGATCTGGCGCAGCTCGTCGCCTTGGCGCAGCCCGCCGAGCTCGGCCGGACTATCGCGATCAACCCGCGCCACCGTCACCGGTCCGTCGGGCCCGTCGACGACGAGCGGCGTGATCCCATGCCACTGGCTTTCGATTCGCTCGACGCTCATCAACTGCGTGGCGACTTCCAGCGCTTTGTCGACCGGGATGGCGAATCCAATTCCCTGCGCGCCAGCCCGCACGGCGACGTTCAGGCCAATCATCTTGCCGTCGAGATTCAAAAGCGGGCCGCCGGAATTGCCCGGATTGATGCTGGCGTCGGTCTGGATCAGGTCGAGGTACTGCTGCGTTTCGTTGACCTGCACATTGCGGTGCAAAGCACTGATGATGCCCGACGTGACCGTGTGCTCGTAGCCGTAGGCGTTACCCACGGCCACGACCGTTTCGCCGGTCATGAGGTCGCGAGAGGCGCCAAGCTGAATCGTCGGCAGCGCCTGGGGCGTTCGGATGCGAATGACCGCCAGGTCCGTTTCCGGATCGTGCGCTACAAGCTGAGCGACGTACGCCTGACCTCCCTGGAGCGTGACGTTAATCTGCCGCACTCCGTCGACAACGTGGTTATTGGTCAGAATGTATCCGCGCGGGTCGATGACCACGCCCGTCCCCATGCCGTTGACTTCGCGAGGCGCGGAGGGCCCGCGTCCGGCGACGGCCGGTTCCACGACCGGTTTCTGCCCTTGGATGTTGACGACCGCCGGCGCGTTGCTGCGAACTGCTTTGACGATTGGCGTCTCGCGGTTTTCCGAGGCCGCCGCCCACGGAAGAGACGCTGCTAGCGCCGCCGCCGCCGCGGCGACTTGCCAAAGTCCTCGTCCGAAAGGCTGACGGTACGCCAGCACGCGCAGGATGGGCATCGTGGGTCGTCCAGAGGTGGAAACCAACCAAGCGCGTATTGCGGGAAGCGCCAGGCAGGCGATGGGGAAGTTTTCGGGACGGATGACAAGGGGGTTGATCGGCCCGGCCCTACGATGCGCTTAAACGGCACAACCGCGCCCCGTACAAAATGCCTAGTTTGTCGCCCGTCGAGTCGCCCCTTCAGCGGGTAGCGCCCGCCCGCAAGCAGTAGGCCGCCGACCGCCGATTCACCCCCGTTATTGAGAATGGCGCCGCCAATAAAACGTGCCTGGCTGACGGCAAGAGGCCCCGAGCGGCCGAACGGCTCAGTCGTGCGCGGGGAAGATCACCTGGCGGCGATAATCCAGTTCGACGTCGCCGCGCTGCGGATCGGGCGCGTCGGGCGGCGCGGGCGAGAGTATCGGCGCCGTAGGCACCGGAAGGAACTTGGGCGGCAACTCGGGTCGCAACGTCGCCGGCGGCGGGCCGGCTGCGGGCTTGCAGCGGCCGCACAGCATCCCCAGCCGCTCGCAGCCCAGCCCGAACGGCGCCAGGAAGCATTCGCGGCAAGGATAGCATTCCCCTCCGCAGCGCGGCGCAGGCGCCGGCTCGTACCAATGCGGGCAACTCTGACTGAGACAACCGCGACCGCAACAGACGGCTTCGTCGGCCAGTTCGCCGTAATAGGCGGAGCCGACGGCCCGCACAGGTGCGCAAGCGTCGCCGCAGTTACAATCGCTGCGCCAGCACGCTGCGCAGCCTGGCGATGCGGCGGCCACGAATGCGGCCAGCCATCGTAGCAGGTGAGAATTGGCGACCATGATTCCACGAGACGAGAAGGAGTAGTCCCCTTCTTAGATCGGCGGATCCTGCGCCGGAAGTTCGCCGCAAACTGCAAACTCCCGCAGGAATGCAGGAGGCCCAGCCGCGAGGCACTGCCGCGCTGTTACGCCTCCTCGGCGGAGCGGTCGCCGTAAAGCAATTTGGAGAGCCCCTGAAATCCAAGGAACACGATCAACAGCGCCAGTAGTGCATGCGGCCAGTATGCACCTAGCGGAATTCCCAACAACCCAGCAATCCAGCCCAAGACCGCCATCAGGGGGATCAGAACCAGCAGGACGCCTCAGCCGAGCGCCTCCATCGTGCCCTTGAACGCCAACTGCTCGGTGAGTTGGCGGTCGTGCACGTCGATCATGCGGCCGCGGCGGAGGCTGATTTCAATCGAATCGGTCAGTTCCATGGCGCGAAGTGCGCTCGACCAGGTGGACGCCGAGGCCGCGCTCGCCGAGAGCGATGCGACAAATCTCCGGACCGCCGCTGTTGCCGGAGCCTCTCCCGCTACGCGGAGGCTCGGCCCGCCCGCGTCGCCTTCGTGGATTTCCGCAAGCTGGTCGGCTGAATCGAAGCTCACCGTCGCCCGCCCGCTCTGACATATCCACGTTAACGTCAGGCCTTCGGCGGCGGACGGCGGCTCTACGGCCCAACGCACGGGGATTTCCGAAATTCCCAGCAACTGGGCGCTCAGGGCCGAATAATCGGGGATCTCGCGCGCCGCTCCGGCGTGGGCGCCGATGCGGTTGAGTCGGCCCGCGAGCAGACCTAGCAGCTCCACATCTCGGGCAAAATGCCATAGAACGTTGGCGTGAGTGCGCTCGGCGAGCAATCGCGTGCAAACGATTTGCTCGACGCGGCCCAAGGCGGGATGCCCGTTGCTTGCCCACATCGCCGCATCCGCCGCTTCCGCCCACTGGACTAGCGGATTGTAGTGTTGCACCCCCGCGGAGCTCTCCAGCCGGGCCATGTCGATCTCAAAATAAGCGAGTACCGAGCCGACCAGCGGGAACGTCGCCAAAACGGGACGGCCTAGTCGAACAAGCTCCTGAACCTGCTGGGCCCGGAACGCTTCGCTGGCCGCCCCTCGGCCGACGATGACGGCGTCGGCAGTCTCCTCATCAAGAAGGTCTTCCCACTGTTCCGCCCGATCGCCTGTAAGGGCGAGGCCTGTCGACGCCGCATACTTCCCCAGGTCCCCATGCCAGGCAATTTTGTGCCCCGTTGCGACGGCTGCCTCGGCTAGCTGCAGGCTTTCAGAATCGGCGCCAAGCAAAGCGAATCTCATGTTGGGCAGGTTAATCGAGCTAGCCTCGCCGCACAACTTGGACCGTTTAGGCCAGGGCCGCAAATGCCATCCCGGGACGCCGCGGACCCGGCGGGGCCGACCCATGCGCCTTCATTAACCTTCCAGACGGCAATGGAGTGCTACAATGCAGTCGGTACAATGGAAATCTGCGCGATGCAGGCGGTTGCGCGGCGCCCATAAGGCGAGCAGGTTGTTTTGCCGCATTTTGGATATCGTATGAACCTCAACGGCCGCACGAGCGAACGATTGGCGGCATGGCCAAGTCGCCTGGTCGGTCTGATGGTCGTAGCCTCGGCCGCTGGCGGCTTGGTGCGGGCCGAGGAGCCGGCCGATCGTAGCGAATCCGGCGGGCCCGTCGCCGAAGCGACGGCGCCTGCTCCGTCATCTACGGCTTCCCCGGCGAGCGCGGCGCCATTAGCGAAGGGGGTCGACCCGCAACTCCTCAATCGCCTGGCGGGCGAATTGGACGACGACCGCTATGGCGTGCGCGAGGCCGCGCAGAAGCAGCTCGCGGCGTTTGGAGTCGGCGCGTTGGAAACGGTCGCAGGCGTCGCCGCCCATGGCACGCTCGAAAGCTCCACTCGCGCTGTCAGCGTGCTGCTCGGCTGGGCCGACGGCAAAGACCGTCCGCTCAGTCTGGCGGCGTTGGAAAAACTGGCCGCCTTAGAAAACCGCCCCACGGAAGCTGCCATGGCCGATGAACGGCTCGCCGGCGTGCGCGAGCTGGCAGCCGTTGAGGCAGTGAAGGAACTGGGCGGGCGATTCGATTACGACCGTTATTTCGGCATGATTGGCGGGCCCGAGCGCGCCGTGCAGGTGATCATCGGGCCTCAATGGACCGGCGGCGCCGCGGGACTTCGCCACATCGCCGATATCCGCAGCGCGACGACGCTCAGCCTGTATTCGGCGCCCTTGAATGACGACGCCATACAAGCCCTGACGGAATTGCCGCAACTGAAGCGCATGGAGCTCTATGGCACGGCGCTGTCCGAGGAGGCCATCGCGCAAGTGCAGGCAAAACTGCCGCAGACGCAGCTCGACGTTCGCCGCGGCGGGGCCCGGCTGGGCGTTCGCGGCTTGAATTGCGAGCAAGTCCTCCCCGACAGCGCCGCCCAGAAAGCGGGCATCAAGGAGCAGGACAAAATAATCGAGTTCGCCGGCAAGCCGATTGAAAAATTCGAGGAGCTGACGGAGCTTATTGCTGCCTGCAAGCCGGGAGACAGCAAAGGCATTAAGGTCCAGCGATTGAATCCCCAGACGGCCGTGGCCGAGACGCTCGAATTGACCGTCACGTTCGACCGCTGGGGTGACGATGTGCGTCCCTCGAGCGGCATGGGCGACGGTCAGGGTCCGTTTGGCCCCCGGCCTGTGCAGCCGGTAATTCAAGGGCAGATAATCATCCAGGGCGGCCCAGGCGGCGTGCAGCGGATTCAAGTTGTGCCGCAAGGACAAGGGGCGCCAGCAAACAATCGGCGTTAGAGTCCGCCTCAGGTGACAAAAACGAGCGCGGCGCGTCGGGGTACGACGCGCCGCGCTTTTTTTGGCTTCTTCTCGCTATTCTTTACGCCCAGCGAGTACTTCGCCGAGCCGTTAGACGGCAAGTCCGGTTTCGATCTGCCGTTCCAGGTCGGTAAGGTGACCGCTGGTGCGCAATTGGTGGGCCAACAGTTCACGGCCCTTGTCCGTCCAGACGCCGATAGAGCGGACTTCGTTCTTGGACTCGGGGCAGAGGAACGTGACTTGCTTGGGAGTGAGATCCTGGATCTCGACCGCACCCGACTCGCGGATTACGCGGGCCGAGTAGGCCACGCGGCGGTTGTTCTCTTCGTCCTCCCAATGTGATTCGATGGTCTGCATGTGCGTACTCCCAAACAGATGGAAACTTGGACGGCTCATCCGGCAAGAGCTAACCAACGGCTGGCCGGAAAGGCTGTAGGCAGGATCCGCGAGCTGCCGGCCCTGAGCGGACAGTGGGCTTGGCTCGCAGTGTAGTCCCGTATTTTAGGCAGGACTTCGGCGGCGGGCATGGCCAAATTGAGCGAAATCCCAAAAAATGCCGCTTTTCTCGGGCTACGACGCCTGGGCGAAATGGACCGCGCCGGGAAATCACGGTATTCGCCGCCAAAACGGCCGCAAGTAAGCAAAGACTCGAAGACGTAACATGCGAGGGCGGATCACTAGCCGTACGTGCATTACCGGCGCTTCCGAGGACTCCTGATGATCCCGGCATTAGTGCGCCGAACTCATTGCCGCCCCTGAGCCCGGCTCGGCACGGTTCGAGCGAGCGATCCAATCCCTCCGCGAACCCTTCCCCTGGAGGGAGCGGGACAGAAAAGCGTGCATAGCTCACATCCTTGCCCTTCGCGCCTCAACGCGACGCTTATTCCCCGCCATCGTACAAGCGGCCTACGGCCGGGCGTCTATGAACATGTAGCCATTGTCGGCGGTCTGGAAGAGGGGTCGATGCGGATTGGTGCGGCTGGCCCGGGCCGTGTTCCCGAAGTGCCAGACGAGATTGGTGAAGATGTTCCAAGATTCTTCGCGGGCCGCCGTCGCGCCTGAGTCCTCGTCCGGAATCAGGTAATTGAAACCGGTTTGCAGCGACCAGCGATTGCTGAAGGGCACATAGGCGTCAGCACCAAAAATGCCTTCGCCGTCGTTGGTGGCGCCGCCCCAGAACCGCATTTCGCCAGCCTGTCGGAAGGAACTGCGGTAGAACAGGTTGTACTGGTCGACGGTCTGGAATTCCGTACCGCCGATGCGCTCCGTGTTGGCGTGGGTAGCCCCCCAGAAGCCTATTTCATGCCCGCGCTGGCTCTTGATGCTCAGCTCGTATCGCACCTGTTGGAAATCGTGCGTACCCAGGAAGTCGTCGTCTTGGTAATCCCATACCGCGCCGAATTGCAGGCCGGCTGGAACCCGCCGGAACAGGCCGGCGGTGACGAAATTCTGCGACCGGTCCTGCGTGGAGGGCGCGGAATTGCCGGAGAGCTGGCTCTGCACGGCCTGATATCCCAACTGATAGCTGAGCTGCGGAAACAGCAGCCCGACGAACGGCGCCCGGCCGCCGAGGTTCACGCCTTCCTGGAAGCCGAAGTTCCCGTCGCTGGGGCCGCCGAAATCCGCTGCGTCGCGCGGTCCTTTGAAGCCGTGAACGCCGCCCCAGACCGATAGTTCCTTGAAGCGCGGCAGACAGACCGGAAAACACCAATAATCAGGCCCCGGCATGCCGACGCAACTGCCGCATCCGACGCCGTCGCAGCCAAAGTCTCCGCAGCCGCAGGTCGGCTCCGCGCTGCCGCAGCCCCCGTCTATTACTCCGCAACCCGGTTCGACGACGCCGCAGCCTGGTTCTGCGATTCCACAGGCAGCCTCCATACTGCAGCCCGGCTCCGCCATAGCACATCCGGGCTCGCAGATGCCGCAGGTCGGCTCGCCGCATCCGCAAGTTGGCTCGGCCAGGCCGCAGGTCGGCAGATCGCAATCGATGCCGCCGTCGAAATAGTTGGCGGGACGCAGGCTCGATTGCACCGCCGGCTGCAGCGCCCATGGCTCGCTTGAATCGAGATTGACCAGGCGATGGCGGGCGACGCTGTCGGGCGAGCGCCCATTGGACGCCTGGCTGCTGCTGCCTGCCGGCTGTAGGAAGACCGGTCGGGCGGCATTTTTGGCGGGCGCCTGTTGTACGGTCGGCCGGGCTTTCGTTGGTGTCGGCGGAGCGGGCGCCGACCGGGCGACCTGCCGGAACGTCGTTTGATGTACAGCGGCATTCGCGGGCGCTGCCGCGGCGGCTGGCGCCGTCGTGCTCGCGCTGGCGGGGCCGTTGAGGGCCTCTGGAGAGGAACTTCGGAACTGCAGACTGCTAGCGCCGCTGACAGCCGCTGAGGAGGCCGCGGCCCGATTCGGCTTTTGAAAATGAAGATGGCCCTCGGCCGTTTCATGGGCGAAGGCGGACGCCGGCATCACTAGTGCGCTGGCTGTAGCGACAAGAACCCAGATCAGACCAAGGCGAGTCAACGAGGTGGCGATTTTCATGAATCGAGTTCACGGGGGCCGGCCAAAGCCGCCGCCGCCTTTGTCTTGACGTGCCTGCTTTGATGTTCGCGGTTTGCGACAGCAGCGCAGGCGCGTCTCGGCAGCCCCCCCGGGAACCAACGCGTACAGTGGGAATCGACCGTACGCCGCCGGAACTTTCGTTAGAATCGCTACGAACCGAAAAATCCGCAGAATTGTGGCTCAGCCTGCTAGCGTTGGCCATCGTACGCTTGGCGATTGACGGCACTGTCCACATCCTTGGCTCGTGGCTGCGAACGACTCCCACAACCCGCTCGAATGGCAGGACGCGACGTCAAGGAAACCCCCTATTAGCTGGTAGAATGGAACGACTTAGGACAGCGTTGCCCGCACGATGGGGCATAAAAGCGCTCGGGCTGGCCGTAAAGATGTTGCCTCTGGCGCAGTTTGTGCTGATACTACACTTATAGAGAAGAGTTCTTGGAGCGGTTCGTAGTCGCGGGGTCCAAACCTGCGGGGCCGTCGGCAACCTTGGTATGGTTGCCGCGAACAGGATTCCTTAACGCTCTTTGCCAATTTCCGCTCACTAGCGTGCAACGCGGGTTCTTGGGCACGACGGCATCCATTCTGGCGATGCCGCATTCAAACTGCAGTCGGCGGTTTAGCGACCCGCCAGCCATGCTGCGCTGATATGCCGGGACCGCTGGTCCCCGCGGCCTACGCCGTGCCGCTCACCGTGTAGGCTCAGCGAACTTGCGTGCGCGCTATTGGAGAGGGAGTGGCCGGGACGCTAAGCCGCGTGCGCCATCGGGAGCCTGTCCGGGAATCGCTTCAAAGTCGCCCTGCCGGGAATCGCCGATTCGCATTAGACCTAGAAATTCACACGCATTGATTGAGTTGCAGACAACCGCGCCCGGAGCCACGGCTTTCGCGCCAAGTCCGCATGGAGTAATGCAATGAGCAAGGGTAGCGAGATCATTTCGCTCGTATCGCAGCGCCAGGATCGCGAACAATTTCGCAAGAAGAATTGGGTCGGCACGTTCGACCAGTATCTCGATATCGTCCGCGAGCGGCCGCAAGTCACGCGGACCGCTTATCAGCGACTGTACGACATGATCCTCACCTACGGCGTCGACGTGACGGAGCGCAATAGGAAGAAGGAGTATCACTACCGGTTCTTCGACGATCCGGACAATAACGGCCGGGACGCGGTGTTCGGTCTGCGCGAGCCGCTCCATCACCTCGTCAATGCCCTGAAGAGCGCGGCGTTCGAATACGGCATCGAGAAGCGGGTTCTGCTGTTGCACGGCCCGGTCGGCAGCAGCAAGAGCACGATTGTCCGGTTGCTGAAGCAGGGCTTGCAGCGGTATTCGGCCACCGACGACGGCGCCCTCTATACGTTGGGCTGGGTCGACGAAGAGAATCCCGAACTGATCCATTGGTGCCCGATGAACGAGGAGCCGATGCACCTCATTCCCGAGCGATTTCGGGAAGCAGTCGCGGCGGAGCTCAACGCCGCCCGCGGCGAGAACGACTTCACGGTCCGCATCCGCGGCGAGCTCGATCCGTTCTGCCGGTTCATCTACCAGGAGCGCCTGAAGAAATACGACGGCGACTGGACGCGAGTCGTCCAGGACGTTCGCATCAAGCGCGTCATCCTCAGCGAGAAAGATCGCGTCGGCGTGGGCACCTTCCAGCCCAAGGACGAGAAGAACCAGGACGCGACCGAGCTGACCGGCGACATCAACTACCGCAAGATCGCCGAATACGGCAGCGATAGCGACCCGCGGGCGTTCAACTTCGACGGCGAATTCAATATCGCCAATCGCGGGATCATCGAGTTCGTCGAAGTGCTGAAACTCGACGTGGCCTTTCTGTACGATCTTCTGGGCGCCAGCCAGGAACATCGCATTAAGCCCAAGAAGTTCGCACAAACCGACATCGACGAAGTGATCATCGGCCATACGAACGAGCCGGAGTATCGCCGACTGCAGAACAACGAGTTCATGGAGGCCCTGCGCGATCGTACGGTGAAGATCGACATTCCGTACGTCACGAAGCTCGAGAATGAGATCAGAATCTACGAGAAGGACTACAACCAGCAGACCGTGCCGAACAAACACATCGCCCCGCATACGATCGAAATGGCGGCCATGTGGGCGATACTCACCCGGCTGGAAGACCCCAAGCATGCGGGCCTGAGCCGCCTGCAGAAGCTGAAGCTGTACAACGGCAAGAGCTTGCCCGGATTCACCGAAGAGAACATCGCGGAACTGCGCGACCAGGCCGCCACCGAGGGCATGATCGGCATCTCGCCCCGTTATGTGCAGGACAAGCTGTCCAACGCCCTGGTAGCTCACCCTGAGGCCCGATCGGTGAATCCCTTCATGGTGCTCAATGAACTCGAGGCCGGGCTCAAGCACCACAGTTTAATCACCAGCGAGGAGACGAAGCAGCAGTATCGCGAGCTGCTCGGCGTGGTTAAGGAAGAATACACCAATATCGTCAAGAACGAGGTGCAGCGCGCTATCGCGGCCGACGAGGCGGCGCTGGCCCGGCTATGCGGCAATTACATCGACAACATCAAAGCGTATACGCAGCGCGAGAAGGTGCGCAACTCCTTCACCGGCCAGTACGAAGAGCCGGACGAACGCCTGATGCGGTCGATTGAAGAGAAGATCGACATCCCGGAAAGCCGCAAAGACGACTTCCGCCGCGAGATCATGAACTACATCGGCGCGCTGTCGATCGACGGCAAAAAGTTCGACTACAAGACCAACGAACGATTGAACAAGGCGCTTGAGCTCAAGCTATTCGAAGACCAGAAGGACTCGATCAAGCTGACCAGCCTGGTGTCGAACGTGATCGACGCCGAAACCCAGCAGAAGATCGACGTAGTCAAAGGCCGGCTCATTCGCGACTACGGCTACGACGAAGAAAGCGCCACCGACGTGCTCAACTATGTGGCGAGCATCTTTGCTCGCGGAGACGTGAAAGAGAAGTAGCGGGCTGTGAGCTCTGGGCCGTGAGCCGCAAGAAGGCTAGCGGCTGCAAGCTCACAGCTCACAGCTCAAAACTCCAGCCAATGCTCGACATTGAACGCGATCAACGCCGCTTCAAAGAAATTGTCCGCGGGCGAATCCGGGGCAATTTGCGTAAGTACATCACCCACGGCGAAATGATCGGCCGCAAGGGTCGCGATATCGTCAGCATTCCGGTGCCGCAACTCGACGTGCCGCGGTTCA
This sequence comes from Pirellulales bacterium, assembly GCA_020847515.1. GTDB lineage: Bacteria > Planctomycetota > Planctomycetia > Pirellulales > Lacipirellulaceae > Lacipirellula. The sequence continues at coordinate 53,455 of JADLBW010000279.1, forward strand.
AGTTCGGAAAGAACGGCTCCGGCGGGGTGGGGCAGGGCGAAGGGCAGGTCGGCGATCCGATCGGTAAGCCCGGCAACGATCCCGGCAGCGGCGGCGGCGCAGGAAGCGACCCCGGCGGCGGCCACTTCCTCGAAGTGGAGGTCTCGCTCGACGAGCTCGCCGAGATGCTCGGCAACGAGCTGGAACTGCCTCGGATCAAGCCCAAGGGCGCCGCCAGCATCGAGGCCGAAAAGACTAAATACAACAGCATCCGCCAGACAGGGCCTGAATCGCTGCGGCACTTTCGGCGCACCTATCTGCGGGCGCTGAAGCGGCAGATTTCGACCGGCGCGTACGAAATCGACGAGCCGCGAGTCATTCCGGTCAATGCCGACAAGCTCTATCGCTCCTGGAACGACGTACCGCAGCCGAAGGTCAACGCGGTGGTGATCTACATGATGGACGTTTCGGGCTCGATGACCGACGAGCAAAAGGAGATCGTCCGTACCGAGGCGTTCTGGATCGACGCCTGGCTCGGCAAGCAGTATCGCGGCATCGAAAAACGGTACATCATTCACGACGCCGCCGCGAAGGAAGTCGACGAGCACACGTTTTACCACACCCGCGAAAGCGGCGGCACGCGGATCAGCTCGGCTTATAAAGCGGCGGCCGAGCTTATCGACCAGTCGTTTCCCGTCGAGGATTGGAACCTTTACTGCTTTCAGTTCTCCGACGGCGACAACTGGGGCGACGACAACCGCAAGGCGTTCGAGCTGTTAAGCGAGAAGCTGCTGCCGGCGGTCAATCTGTTCTGCTACGGCCAGGTCGAAAGCCCCTACGGCAGCGGCGACTTCATCGACGCGCTGGAAAAGCAATTCGACTCGCATGAAAAGCTGGTGCTGTCAGAAATCGCCGACAAAGACGCCATCTACGAATCGATCCGCACGTTTTTAGGCAAAGGAAAATGAATGAACCACGGAGCCACGGCTAGCACGCAGGAAAAACGTGGTACGCGATTCTCCGTGCTCTCCGTGCCTCCGTGGTTAGCTACGATCAGATATGCCAATAGGTCCTACTAGCAATCTGACGCCGGAACTTGCCGCCTTGCAAGTGGAGATCGAGGCGCACGCGCGCCGCTACGGGCTCAACTTCTTCCCGACGATATTCGAGCTGATCGACGCCGACCAGCTCAACTCGATTGCCGCCCGCGGCGGGTTCCCGGTGCGCTACCCCCACTGGCGGTTTGGCATGGAGTACGAGCAGCTCTCCAAGGGCTACAACTACGGATTGCAGAAGATCTACGAGATGGTGATCAACAACGATCCGTGCTACGCCTACCTCATGCGCTCCAACGGCCTGATCGATCAGAAGCTGGTCATGGCCCACGTCTACGGGCACTGCGACTTCTTTAAGAACAACGACTGGTTCGCCCATACCAACCGCAAGATGATGGATGAAATGGCGAACCACGGCACGCGGATTCGCCGCTATCTGGACGAGGCAGGCGTCGAAGAGGTCGAGGACTTCATTGACGTCTGCCTGAGCGTCGAGGACCTGATCGACGTCCACGCGCCGTTTATTCGGCGACGGGAAAAGAAGGACCAGTACGACTTCACCGGCGGCAGAAAGGAAGACGAGTCGAACGGCCCGGCTCGCTTTCGAGCGAAGGAGTACATGGAGCCCTTCGTCAATCCGCGCGAAGCGATGGTGCGAAAGAAGCAGGACGCCGACGAGCTGGCTGCCCGAAAGCTTCCGCCGCGGCCTGAGCGGGACGTCCTGCTGTTCCTGCTCGAGCACGCACCGCTGAACGCATGGCAGCACGACGTCTTGTCGATCATCCGCGACGAGTCTTATTACTTCGCGCCGCAGGCCCAGACGAAGATCATGAACGAAGGTTGGGCCAGTTACTGGCATTCGAAGATCATGATCCACGACGTCGTCACCTCGGCCGACATCGTCAATTTCGCCGACCATCACAGCGGAACGCTCGCCAGTTCGCCGACGCAGCTCAATCCGTACAAGGTCGGCATCGAGCTCTTCCGCGATATCGAAGACCGCTGGAACCGCGGGGCGTTCGGTCGCGAATATGATGAATGCGAAGACGAGCGCCAGCGGCGGCGTTGGGACAAGCAGCTTGGCCTGGGCCGTGAAAAGATCTTCGAAGTTCGGCGCATTCACAACGACCTGACGTTCATCGACGAATTCCTGACGCTCGATTTCGTCCGCGACCACAAGCTCTTTCGATTCGGCTACAACCCCGGCGCCGAGACCTATGAAATCGAAAGCCGGGAATTCCCCCAGGTCAAGCAACAATTGCTGCAGAGTCTCACCAATCGCGGCCGCCCGATCATCAACGTCGTCGACGGTAATTACAAAAACCGCGGCGAACTGTACCTGAGGCATGACTTTTGCGGCGTCGAGCTGCAAATGGACTATGCGGCCGACGCCCTCCAGAACCTGCAGCGGATCTGGAGCCGGCCCGTACACTTGGAAACAGTGTTGGAGAAGGCAAGAGCCGTAATGTCGTTCGACGGCAAGGATCACCAACTTGAAAAAGGCGAGACCATCGAACTGACGGACGACCAAGAGGTGTCGGTATGAGCCTTTCATCGCTGCTGCTTGATGAGCTGCGCGCCTGCGCCGGACAGAGCGGAAAGTCGCTGTTCGTTCGCGACGGTCAGCGTAGCGTCCGCTGCGAGGCTGTGCATTGCGAGCGGTTCGCGGCGACCGTCGACGAGCTGGTGCTTGAGACGCCCGAGCTGGCGGCGGCTACGATCGCTCAGCTAGAGGCTGCCAGCCGCGACCTCGCGTCGCGCGTGAATTACTTGCTCGAGCCAGTAGCTCCCATCGAATCGGATGCGGCCGGCTGCACCGTCCAGATGCGCAGCAATCCGCCCCAAAAGGACGACAACGGCTGGCGGTATTACGAGCTCGTCCTACGTCGCGGCGGCTCAGTCGCTCTGGCCCGGTATGAACGGCAACCCGGCCAGCCGCGCGTCCGCGTGCCGGCGGCATTGACCCATGAAGTGATTGGGCGGTTGGTCAACGATTTTGAGTTGACGGCGGCCTCCGTGTAGCGGAACGCGATCTGGCGCCATGGACGCGTACGAAGCAATGCTTGACGCTGATCTTGCATGGGCGCTCCAACTGCCATTGGACTTTGTCGAAAAATCGATCCATCTGTTCGCGACGCGTACCAACAGCTCTGGCAGGCGGTCGCCGAGGCCAACACAGACGATTACTGATTGACGCTCTCATCCTCAACAGCCAAATCTGGTACCATGCGCTTTGATCTACAGTCTCTGTATCGTCTGATTTCGATCCGCTACTGCCATGAATCGCCCCCCTGCCGCCAATCCCGCCGAGTACTCCCGGAAGCCCGCCGACGGTGGTTGGCACTGCACGCACCTCTTTTACTCGTGGAATCGCGATCGACTGGCCGACATGCCGCCCGAGCATATCGCCGAGGGCCGAGCCGCGTTAATCTCCACGCTCGATCCTGCCCATGAAGGCGCCCCGCTCCGCCTGCAGACTTCGATCGTCAGCGGCGCCAAGGCCGACTTCGGCCTGATGGCGTTGGACCCCGACCCGTTGACCGTCGATCGCGTCCATCAGCGGCTCTTGGCCGGACCGTTGGGACCAGCCGTCGTTCCCGGCTATTCGTTCGTCTCGATGACCGAAATCAGCGAATACGTCATGACGGCCCAGCAGTACGGCGAACGGCTCGTGGCCGAGGGGGAGATCGAAGGCAGTTCCATCTATCAGTCGAAGGTCAAGGCCTACGCCGACCGGGTGACGCATATGAACCGCCAACGGCTGACCCCCGACTTTCCTCCCTACCCCAACACGTGCTTCTACCCCATGAATAAGAAGCGCAAAGTAGGAGAGAACTGGTTCCTGCTGTCGAAAGAGGAGCGGATGAACCTGATGAGCGAGCACGCCAAGAGCGGCATGGCTTTCGCCGGGAAGGTTTCGCAGCTCATCACGGTGGGGCTGGGATTGGACGACTGGGAGTGGGGAGTAACCTTGTGGGCGACCAATCCGCAATACCTTAAGGAGATCGTCTACTACATGCGGTTCGACGAAGCAAGCGCGAGGTATGCCGAGTTCGGGCCGTTTTACGCAAGCTACGTCTGCACTCCCGCTGAAATGCTCGACCATTGCCTCGTCGATCGGTGAGCGCACTGGCGGGGCTACGGCCTCGCCCAGAGAGGCGTCGCTCGGCAGGCGCGGCTTTCGATTCTTTTCGCCGCCTTGGCGCGACGCTAGAATGAGGCCGCGGCGGCCGAATTCTTTTCTTTACAGCGCAACTGAGCGAGGGCGCAGTATGGCGGGCGGCGTCGTTCTTGGCGAACAGGACCAGGCGATTGATCATCACTCCGTGCCCAATGTTCGCGCCGGAGTGCACGTCGTCAAACACCCGCTAGTCGCCCATCACCTTACGCGGATGCGCCGCGCCGCTACCCGGGCCAGCGAATTTCGCGATCTTGTGCGTCGCCTGGCGACGCTTGTGGCGTACGAGGCCACGCAGGATTTGCCGATGGCTCCCTATCGCGTTCAAACGCCTCTGGCCGCAGTCGATGGCGTAAAACTTCGCGGTCGCATCGGTCTGATTCCCATTCTGCGAGCCGGCCTGGGAATGATCGATCCGGTGCTCGATCTATTGCCGATGGCCGAGGTCTGGCACCTGGGCCTCTATCGCGATGAGTCCACGGCGCTGCCAGTACGCTACTACGACAAGCTTCCCGCCGAGCGCCCGGTAGACGTCGCACTCATCCTCGACCCGATGCTGGCAACCGGCGGTTCGGCTACCGCCGCCCTCATGACGCTCCGCCAGTGGGGCGTGCCGCGGGTGAAAGTGCTGTCGCTGATTGCCGCTCAGCCAGGAATCGATTCCGTCGCCGCTCAATTTCCTGACGCGCAGATTTACATCTGCCAGATCGATCCGGAGCTGAACTCCCATAAATTCATCGTCCCTGGACTGGGCGACGCCGGGGATCGGATCTTCAACACGGCGCCGCGCGATTGAAACGCCGGGCCGGGCGCCCGTCGCACGCTTCCGGCCATCCTATTGAGAACTGCGCGACTAATGAACCCTGCCTGGCTGTCGGCTAGCGGTTAGCGGCTAGCGGCCGACCGCCAGAGGGAAGAAGCCTAATTCTGGCCGCTACCCGATAGCCGATAGCCGCTAGCCGCATTTAAAACGGGTGCATTATCGGCGCAGGAATCAATAGAATCATGCAACTATTGCACGAGCGATTAGAGTGAAGAGCGCTGGCGACCGTCGTCGCAACGCCACGGCGAACGGTTGCTTTAACCCGGCAATATTTACCTCGCCCTTTCACTGGTCGCCCAGCCGTATAATCGCCTCCTGCCATGCATCGCCTCGTCAGCCTACTGGGAATCGCCGTTTTTATTGGTCTCGCCTGGCTGATGAGCTCGCATAAGCGGCGCATTAATCCGCGCATTGTCGCGGGGGGGTTGGCGCTGCAATTTTTGTTTGCTGCGTTCATCCTCCGGACGAGCTACGGCAGCCGGGCCTTTGACGCCGTCGACCGCGCTTTTAACACGCTGCTGGGCTGCGTGAACGCCGGCTCGGCGTTCGTTTTTGGCGACGACTTCACAGAGCACTTCTTCGCCTTCAAGGTGCTGCCGACGATCATCTTCTTCTCCGCGTTCATGTCCATCTTCTACTACTACGGGGTCATGCAGTGGATCGTCGGCAGATTCGCTCGATTGATGCAGCTTACGCTCGGCACGTCGGGCGCCGAAACGCTCTCGGCGGCTGCGAACGTCTTCGTCGGTCAAACTGAAGCGCCGCTGGTCGTGCGCCCCTATATTAGCAGCATGACCGTCTCCGAGCTGAACGCGATCATGATCGGCGGATTCGCGACCATGGCCGGCGGAGTGCTGGCAGCGTACGTGGAAATGGGGATTAGCGCCAAGCACCTTCTCTCCGCTTCCGTGATGGCGGCCCCGGCGGGCCTGATGATCGCAAAGATCCTGCAGCCGGAAATCGACGAGCCCAAGACGCTCGGCAAGGTGCGAATCGACGTCAAGGACCCCAGCGCCAACGTCCTCGAAGCCATTGCCAACGGCGCCTCGGGCGGATTGCAACTGGCGCTGAACGTCGGCGCTATGTTGCTCGTGTTCCTGGCGCTCATCGCGTTGATCAATCTCTTGCTCGGCTGGCTCGGCGCCCAACTGGGCTATGTATCTGCACAAGGATCGGACGCCCGCTACCTGTGGTCGCTGGAGGCCGCGCTGGGTTGGCTGTTTCAGCCAGTTGCCTGGTTGATCGGCATCGCCTGGGAAGATTGCCGGCTGGCCGGCGAGCTATTGGGGCTGAAGATGGCGGCCAATGAGTTCGTCGCTTACGGTCGCCTCGCCGAGTGGTCGCAGCCAGACGCCCAGGTAATGGGCGAACGCAGCCGCCAGATCATGACCTACGCCCTTTGCGGCTTTGCCAACTTCAGTTCGATCGGCATTCAACTCGGCGGCATCGGCGGCATGGCGCCGGACCGCCGCGGCGATCTGGCGCGATTGGGCCTGCGAGCGATGCTTGGCGGAACCCTCGTAGCGTTGATCAACGCCGGCGTCGCCAACATCCTGCTGTAAGGGCCTGCGAGGCCTGATAGCAACACGGCGCGTTTCGCCGGCGGCTTGAATGGGATATCATTAGCGCCCCGAATCAAACGGCGTCCCGATCGGCGCCGTAGCCACGCCCTCAAGGCCATACGAGCGCGGCGGTCGGCGGCCCATTCGATCAGGAATGACACATGAAAGTGGTGCTTACTAAGGAGCAACTCCGCGACGGCGTCGCGGCGATGGCCAAGGCCATCGAGGAAGCGTTCGCGGGACGCCAGCTTACGATCATCGGCGTCCTGACCGGCAGCGTCGTGCTGCTGGCCGATTTGATCCGTCTCATCGATCAGCCCATGCGAGTCGGCGTAATCCAGGCGTCCAGCTATCGCGGCGCCACCACGACCCGCGGCGAACTGACCATCAACAGCGAGCTGATGCTCGACGTTACGGGCCGCGACGTCCTCCTCGTAGACGACATCTTCGATACCGGCCATACCTTGTCGAAGGTGGTCGAAATGTTGCGCGACTTCAAGCCGGCCAGCATCCATTCCGCCGTGTTGTTACGAAAGCTCGGACGGCAAGAAACCGTTTACGAACCTGACTTCGTCGCGTTTAAGATCCCGGACGAGTTCGTCGTCGGGTACGGTCTCGACTACGGAGACATGTACCGGAACCTTCCCTACCTCGCAGCCCTCGAAAAGGACGATGTCGCACGGCACCAAGCCGCGGAGGGCAACGTTGTAACGTGACCCCGTAAAGGCGCACTCCGCCGAGGGGCGGCTCGGCAGCGGAAGGCGATCCTTACAGTGCAAACTGTTCCGGAAGGAGTTTATCAAGCGTGATCGTGCGCAGCTTCTCCGGCTGCACAACGTCGACCAATAGCACCTCCATGGCGGAGCCAAACTCGCATAAGACCTGACGACAGGCGCCGCAGGGCGCGTGTCCGCCCTCGGTCGCAACGGCCGCGGCAATGATCTGCTTATGGCCCGCCCCGACCGCGGCGCAGACGGCGGCGCGTTCGGCGCAAATAGTTAAGCCGTAGGAGGCATTTTCAACGTTGCAGCCTGCAAACAGTTCGCCCGCTGCCGTCAAAACCGCCGCGCCGACCTCAAAGCCGGAGTAGGGCGCGTGGGCGAATTTGCGAATCCGGCACGCTTGTTCAATTAGTCTCTTCTGCACGACGGCATTCATCGCCATCACCCCCTGACGCACGCCCCATCGAAAACCCCTCTGGTAGTGTCCTATCGGTACTGACACTCGACCATCGCAAGTGGCAATTCGGACAGCCAAGCACGAAAAAGAACCTCTTCGCCGATCGAGCATAACTCCTTTCCCCGTGCGGTCTTGGAGTGCTCAACCCCAACCCTGCGAGAACCTGCCATCGGTCTCAATTTAGAGGTTTCCACGAACCTGGGCCGTCGCCGTTACAGTAGGTCGGCCGCTATTTTTGCCCTCAAATATGCGGCCGCATAGCGTCACATTATTGCGACCGGTGGCATATGCAACTATGATCCTTTCTGTACACGGACAAAGGCTGCTCCGCTGGTCAAACTCATCTCTGAACACCCGACTCGGACCGGGAACCCTCGTACCGCGGGCATGCAGTCTAACGAGTAGGGACTCGACTTCTACATCTGGGGAGGAGACTAATGCGACGCACGTATGGTTTGGCGATCGTCAGCGCTCTTCTTGTGAGCGCCGTGCCGGCACGCGGCCAATCGGTCAACTTCGACTTCGAAAGCGGGGGCGATCAAGGTTGGGGCCACAAGTTCGATAACGACGCCTCGGAAGCCTTTCCGGTGAATCTCATTGCCGGCAGTAACCGGATGGCCGTTCTTCGCAACGGCGACTTCCAAGAGGCCGAACGCAACACCGGCAATTCGTCGGAAGCCTTCTATATGGCGATGGATGCGGCCTCAGCCAACGAGGCGGGATATTACATCGAGTATGACTGGTATGTCGATACGGCACCCGGCAATTACGGCAGCTATCTCCAACTCGGCACCTATATCAATACCGGCAGCGGCTATTACGCGCAGGACTTCCCAAATGCCGGTAAGGACGTAGAGCTGGACGGCACGCAACTAGGCAGCGGCCAGGTCTTTTCCGGAACGGTCTCCGAAACCTTTGCTGCCAAGGGCTATGATATGCCTACCGGAGAGACCTTCTTCCGGTTAGGGCTGATCATCAACGGCGACGGCGCTGCGACCGTGCACTTCGACAATATTCGCGTGCGCCCGGTTCCAGAACCGACCGCCCTGGCGCTCGTCGGATTTGCAACGGCAGGCCTCGCCGCCTTACGTCGTCGGCGAAAGTAATAAGAAAACGCATCGTCACAGCAGCGACGGCCGTCTCCGATCCTTCCGATCGGAGACGGCTTTTTTTGTGGCTGGGTGCTCTGCCAAAGCTTGCCTCTCGGATTAGCCGCCGGGCGCAAAGCGCGCCCTTGGAGCGAAAACCGGGGGCCAGCGCCTCGCGGCTCATCCACACGATCCGAAGCATTGGCTTAGGCAGAGGGCTAGATACTGCCAAACGCGAGTCGGTCGTCCGCCAGCAATTTCCGCTATTGTCGCTGGCCGCTCTCTGACGAGTCGCCAAAAAACGCCTCGCCTAGCCGATTTGTTCCAAGATCAACGGTCCGACGGCCGGCGGTTCGTCGGATAATTCCCACAATTCCAGCAGCATCGGCCGAACCGATGCGAGGGTCTCTGCTTCAGCGAACATGCGCACCATCGGCTGCCCCGCTACCACTCGATCGCCTAGGCGCGCCAGCATTTCGATTCCGGTCGAGTGGTCGAGGGCGTCGCCCAGCCGTTTTCGGCCGCCCCCCATGGCAATGATCGCCTGGCCGAGTTGTTCGGCGTCGATCCTCGCCAAGTAACCGTCGCGCGGGCTTCGGAGGTCGCTGGCTGGTGCAATGCGCCGCGGGGCGTCGAGATCGCCTCCCTGGGCGGCCGCCATTTGGGCCAATTTCTCGCGCGCGGCGCCAGAATCGATTGCTTGCTGTAGTCGCCCTCGCGCCGCGTCGATCTGCTCGCTGTGGTCGGCAGCCTTCCGCGCCCCATCCTGCGAGGAACCAGCGCCGCCCTGGGCGGAAGCTAGCAACCCCGCGCCCAGCGCCAGGACGACCTCCATCAAGTCCGCCGGCCCCCGACCCTCTAGCGCTGCGACCGCTTCATTCACTTCAACGGCGTTGCCGGCCATGCGCCCCAGCGGCTGATTCATATCGGTAAGCAAAGCCGTCGTGGCGACGCCCATTCGCTTGCCCGTTGCGACGAGCGACTGCGCCAGCCCGCGGGCGTGCTCGATCGTCTTCATGAAGGCCCCGCTGCCGTACTTCACGTCGAGTACCAGCGCGTCGAGCCCCTCGGCGAGCTTCTTGCTCATAATACTCGCCGTGATCAGCGGAATTGAAGGCACCGTCGCTGTAACGTCGCGCAGTGCGTAAAGCTTACGGTCTGCGGGCGCCAGATCGGCCGTGGCGCCCGTGATGACGCAGCCCGTGCGGCGGACGACGGCGCGGATTTCCTCCATCGACAGGTTCGTGCGGAAACCGGCTATCGATTCCAGTTTGTCCAGCGTTCCGCCCGTAGAACCCAGGCCCCGTCCGGAGATCATCGGGACCTGCAGCCCGCAGCAGGCGAGCATGGGCGCCAGGACCAGCGACGTCTTATCCCCTATGCCGCCGGTGGAATGCTTGTCCACGCGGACGCCGCCGTCATCCTCCCAGGCGAACCGCGCGCCCGAGGCGAGCATATGATCGGTCAGGGCGGCAGTTTCCGCGATGGTCATCCCATTGAGGTAAATCGCCATCGCCAACGCCGCCATCTGATAGTCGGGCACGGCGCCGTCGACATAGCCGGCGATAAACTCGCCAATCTCGGCGCCGCTCAACTCGCCGCGATCGCGCTTTTTCTGGATGATCCAAACCGGGTTCATTGGTACATCGGCCACACGCCGTTCACACGGGAGGACAACAGCCGCGGACGAGGAATTGTTGAACGCTAATGGCCACTATTGATTCCTGCGCCGCTCATGAACCCGCTGTAAATTCGGCTATCGCCTATCGGCTATCGGCTGTCGGCTATCGGCTATCGGCCAGAACTAGGCCTTTTCGCTCTGGCCGTCGGCCGCTAGCCCATAGCCGACAGCCAGGCATGGTTCAGCGTCCATGAGCGTAGACTCGCGTTCGTTCCTGCTTTTTGATCCTGCTAATTTAGTGGCCTGTTTGCTGCGCCGCGGCCCCTTGGCGCGAGGCGGTTCACCCTAGAGCTGCTCGACTATTCCGCCGACTATTGCGGCAAGTTTGTCAGCGGCGGCGGCCGCTACGGCCAGCACGTCGTGGCCGGACGTTTCTTCAGGGGCGTCCGGCGAGCCCACATTCGCGATCGTAGAGAGCCCAAGTACTCGAACGCCGGCATGTTGAGCGACAATTACCTCGGGCACGGTTGACATGCCCACGGCGTCGCCGCCGAGGCGGCGGAGCATGCGGTACTCGGCGCGGGTCTCGTAATTGGGCCCCAGTACTCCGACATACACGCCGCGGTGGAGCGTAAGACCAGACCCCGTCGCGATGGCCATGGCCCGCTCCTGCAATTGGCGATCGTAGGGGCAGGACATGTCGGGAAACCGCGGCCCGAGCGCGTCGTCGTTCACGCCGATCAGCGGGTTCTTGAACATAAGGTTGATGTGATCGTCGATCGCCATGACGTCGCCCGCGCTGTACTGCGGGTTGAGGCCCCCGGCTGCGTTGGAAACGACGAGCACGCTCCCGCCCAGAGCCTTCAATAGTCGCACCGGACTTCCGGCCGCTTCAGCACAGTGGCCTTCGTAGAGATGGAACCGCCCCTGAAAGGCGACTACCGGTTTGCCCCTCAGCCGTCCGCAGACGAGCTTTCCGGCATGGCCCAGGGCAGTAGTCTTCGGCCAACGCGGCAGATCGGCGTAGTCGATCACCGCTTCCGCGTCGATAAGTTCAGCAAGCCCGCCAAGGCCGGACCCTAAGATCACGCCAACCGCCGGCGCGGCAGCCCAATGGCGGCGGACGGCAGCGGCCGTTTCTTCAATCTGTGCGGCAACGTGCAGCATAGAGATAAAGCGTTAACGCAGCTTCCGTGGGACCGAGACTAGCCGCGACGCGCGGACCCGCTTCAGCATCGGCCAGACCGTGCCGAGGGCATCGGCGAGGGCGTTACCTGGTTGGCGCCTCCCACTGACTCGCTGGAGGAACGCGAGGCTATTGTCGTTGCTGTACGTACTTGAGTATGCCGAGCACCAGTGCCCGCAGCTTCGGCTGTGCCGCGTTGGCGACGGCGATAATATCTTCCACGTTGGCCGGCTTCAGCGCATCGGGGAGGCACATATCCGTCACGACCGACAAGCCAAACACCTCCATGCCGCTATGCACGGCGACCAGCACCTCTGGGATGGTCGACATGCCGACGACGTCGGCGCCGATCATGCGGAGGAAGCGGTATTCGGCCCGCGTTTCCAGGTTTGGTCCGGTCACGGCAACCGTGACGCCGCGGTGAGCGACAAAGTTCTCCCGACGAGCGATCTCCAGACCGGCGTCGATCAACTCTGGCGTGTAGGGGGCCGACATATCGGGAAATCGCGGTCCGAGCCGATCGTCGTTGACGCCGATCAGCGGATTATCGCCCATCAGATTGATGTGATCATCGATGATCATTACGTCGCCCGAACGGTAATACGGATTCATTCCGCCTACCGCCTGCGATACGATCAAGAGCTGAGCGCCCAGCGCTTTCATGACGCGGACCGGCAGCGTGATCTGCTGCAGCGGATATCCCTCGTATTGATGGAAACGGCCCTCCATGGCGACGACCGCCGCGCCTGCCAGCCGCCCGCATACCAATCGACCGCGATGGCCCACCGCCGTCGATCGCGGAAAATGAGGTATCTGCTCGTAGTCGATGACCGCCGCCGACTCGATTTCATCGGCGAGCTTCCCCAGACCGGTGCCCAAAATGATTCCAGCCCGCGGCGTTTCGGGCCATTGCTCGCGAATGGCGGCGGCGGCCGCTTGCGATTGATCGAAGAGCTGCAGCATCAGTCGTACTTAGAAAGAAACAGAGACGGTCGGTCCTCTTGGAGAATCTGCCGATGTTGACCCTCGGCTAAACGTCTGCGAAGTGTGCGCCGCGGGCGGCAATTATGTAGCTTCAGTAGCTGCCGTTGGAGGTCGCCTCGCCCCGTTCTCCAGCCGCAATGGCATCTGTGGCGCTTGTACCTAAGCGCGTCGCGCCCCACTCTATGAATCTTTTGGCATCCGCCCAGGTGCGAATACCTCCTGACGCCTTGACCTGCACATGCGGGCCGCAGCGAGCCCGCATGAGCTTTACGTCGTGCTCGGTGGCCCCGGCGGCCCGCATGCCGCCCGATTCGGTCTGCACCATGCCGAACCCGGTCGACGTCTTCACAAACGCGGCCCCGGCCGCTTCGCTAAGCTCGCACAGCCGAAGCTTATGGTCGTCGCGGGGAATCAGGCCGGTCTCGAATATCACTTTGGTAATGACCCGCCGGGCATGCGCCGCTTGAACGACCTCGCGAATGTCGTCGGCCACATAGCGCCAGTCGCCGCCGAGAACGCGGCCCAGGTTCACTACCATGTCGACTTCACGCGCTCCGTCGCGACAGGCGAGTTCTGTTTCGCGAACCTTAACCGCCGTAGCGGCGCCCCCGTGCGGAAAGCCGATGACCGTGCTCGGCACGACCTTCGAGCCCGCCAGTAATTCGGCGGCGAGCGGCAGCATCGACGGCTTGACGCATACGCTGGCCGTGCCCAACTCGACGCATAGCCTGCACGCCGAGCGTACGTCAGCGTCGGTCTGGGTAGGGTGCAGGACGGCGTGGTCAATCAGCGCGACGAGAGATGCCATAGACTCTGCCGGAGTGTCAGGTTGCGGCGTAACCGCGTCGAGCCACTTCTGGGAAACGGCGCCTGGCCGCCCCCAGCAAGGCAAGGGGCGCGGCCGCCGACCGTTCGCCATGGTAATGAATCGGCCCGGTCTTTGCCATCAGGGCGTCGCCTCGTCCCCCGCCATGGTCACGTGCGCAATAAGGGCGTTGGGTTCGATCTCATTGAGGTAGAACTGAACATGCCCGTCGGCTGAGGAGATCAACAGCCCGCCGGGGTGGAACCCGTAGGGCTGTGAGACGTTATTGCAGTTAAGAATCTGCGATGTGTTGCAGAAGTTGTTGATCGTCATCCAGGTCTTCGGGCTCGCCCAGCGAAAGCGGCTATTAGCGCTGCGGTTCTCCTCGCCTTCGTAGTAGCGCGGCGCCGGATCGCTATCGGTCTTGTACCAACCGTATATGAACGGCTTGGCCGCTGATTCCCAGTACATGAACGTGTTGGAAAGCCCGTCCGTAATCTCAGCGGCGCTGGTTCGCCGGCGGTCGGTAGCAATCGGCGGGTCCAGATCCAGAAAGTCGTACTGCAGCACATTGTCCCAGCCGCGGTCGCTGGCGGGCAGCCCGCCCTTGCCGTCCAGCAGTCCGGCGCTAACCAGCGGAGCGAGGCTCTTGGCGCTGTAAACGTCCACCCGGTTCGCGGCGCAATAATCGGTGGAATGCCGGTTGCGATTGACCGTCGGCGTCGACGGACACAGCAGAATGCCGCCCAGGTCCTGCTGCGTGACCTCCTTATTGCGCGAGCGCGTCGTGTCGTTCCAATCCCAGTCGAAATCGATCTGCTGAAACTTGCCGCCCTGCTCAAAGTACGGTAGCAGCAGCGACAGGCCGTTGTGAGTAGCCAGTTCGGGCTTCACGCCGACGCCCGGATCGCCGACCCGGTCCTGAGCAGCCGGGGCGAAGTATCCCCGCGTCGATTCGAAGTTCAGCGCCGCCAGCGTGAGGTTCTTCAAATTGTTGACGCACTCGCTGCGGCGCGCCGCCTCGCGCGCGGCCTGCAGCGCGGGGAGCAGCAGCGCAATCAGGGCGCCGATAATCGCCACGACGATCAGAAGTTCCACCAGCGTGAAACCGTTAATGCGCCAATCGCGCAAGCGCCGCGGCGACATCGCGAACCCTCCACGAGAGCCTGGCAAAAACAGGGCCAAGGCCGGCCATAATATCAGACCAGAAGGGCCGAAATAAGTACCGGCGGCCTTTGCGGGCCTCAACTGCCATCCTCGCGAGGCCGCGCTCCACGCTCCGCCGCCGAAGCTTTTTCGAGATCGGGACGCCTGAGGTCCCGGCGCACCCGCTCAGTATTGAAAGTGCTTGATCTGCTCGCCCTTTTCTTCGATCTCACTGAGCGATTCGATGCCGATCTCCAGGTGCACGTCGGACCAGTCCTGGGTGACCTTGGCATCGCTCTTGGAGGTCTTGACCCCCTCGGGGGTCATCGGCAGGTCGGAAACCAGCAACAGTGCGCCCCGGGCGATCTGGTTCTTGTGGCCGACGACGAAAATTGTGGCTGTCTCCATGTCGATGGCGATCGGCGTATACTCGCCGAGCTGCTGGCGAAACTGCTCGTCGTGCTCCCACACGCGGCGGTTTGTGGTATAGACCACGCCCGAGCGATATTCCAAATGGCGATCCACCAGCTTTTGCGACACGAACTTGTGAAGCTTGAACGACGGCAACGCCGGAACGAGCTTCGGCAAGTAATCGTCCGAAGTGCCGTCGCCCCGGATGGCGCCAATCGGCAGAATGAAATGACCGATTTCCGTAGATCGTTTCAGGCCCCCGCATTTGCCTAGAAACAGCACCGCCTTGGGTTGCTTGGCGGTGAGCAGGTCCATCACGGTCGCTGCATTGGGCGAGCCGATGCCGAAATTGACGATCGTCAACCCGTCCTGGTTGGTCGCCGCCTGCATCGGCCGATCTGCGCCATACACGGGGCAGCCGAACTTCTCGCAGAACCGGCTGACATAGGTGCGGAAATTGGTTAACAGCACATATTCGCCAAACATCTCCAGCGGCATGCCCGTGTAGCGCGGCAGCCAGTCTTTGACGAGCTCTCGCTTACTGATCATAGGCTTATTGATTCCTGCGCCGCTAATGAACCCGGTGTAAATGTGGCTATCGGCTATTAGCTAGCGGTTAGCGGCCAGAACTAGGCCTTGTACCTCGGGCCGTCGGCCGCTAGCCGATAGCCGACAGCCAGGCAGGGTTCATTAGTCGCGCAGTTCTCAGTAGTCGGTCGTCGGCAATTCGTTTCCGCCGGCGAAGTTCCACCGTCGCGCAATTGACCAGCAGCGACCCTCGGCCTCGTACGCATATTCGCTAATACGCTTGCCGACCCGGATGTGCCAGCCACTCCCCGAACAACGATCGGCACTCGTCGCTCAATACTCCGCCCGCCAGCTTGACCCGGCTGCCGCCTTGCCGCAGCACTTCCGCCGCCGGCACCTTTAACTCGTTGAAGCCGGCCGAGTCGGCGTCGGCGATGGAGGCCCCGTAGTACACCTCGGCCACCCGCGCCCAATGGAGGGCCGCCATGCACATGGGGCACGGCTCGCAGGTTGTCGCTACGACCGCGCCTTCGAGAAAGATGCTCGCGACGGCCAGGTTCGCCTCCCGGACCGCGTTCATTTCGGCGTGAGCCGTGATGTCCGTGCCGCTCAGCACCGTATTGTGCGCGTTTGCGATAACCCGATCGCCGATCGCGATCGCGCAACCGAAGGGACTCTGCCCGGAGGCGATGCCTTGGCGGCACGTGGTAATAGCCAGCCGCATAAGGTCTTCAGGCGAGATCATGCGCCAATGCTCCGCCCAGGTGGATCCGGCGACATCCAGGCTATAAAAACCGGCCGCCGCGGCCTAGGGGCCGAAACGCTGCCGCAGCCCTCGGATCGCAGGGCCCCAGATGGGGGGCCCTAGGGAGGGGGCTGAGAAGTGAGTTGCCTGACGCCCTCATCCGGTCTCCCCACGCCTTGCGCGCCGAAGCGAAACTCCCTTAGCCGTCTGGGGTTAAGTAGTTATGCAGGCCCTCCGGGGCCAGTGCGGAGGCGTGGCGACGTCAGTATCAAAATCCAGCCCTCCAGGCCAATTGCCCGTTCTGCCCTGGGCAGGCGGGAACCGCTGGTTTGCCGCCCGGACGCCATTGCCTCATAATGATTAGCGAGTTCCCACCGGCGAGCGTCCTTACACACACACCGATCGGACAGCTCAATCGCCGCCTCCTAGCCACGGCGGATTATCGAGCGCGAGTTCGCTCGCATGGCACATTCTGTTCCACAAACCACTGACGGCCAGACGGGATGGATGCGGGTCAGATTCTACTGAAGCACGGCTTGCTTTCCGAGTCGCAGTTATCGCGGGCGGTCGATGCGCGGAACAATGGCTCCCGCATCGATCAGGCGGCGGTCGATCTCGGCATTGTCGGCGAGGCGGACGCCCTGCGGGCCCTCGGCGCCGAAACAGGGGTCGACTTCATCGATCTCGAGGCGGCGGAGGTCGATCTGGACCTCTTGCAGTCGTTTCCGCCCAAGCTCATCCATCGGCACGGATTGTTTCCGATTGAACGACAGCGGGGCACGGTAATTGTTGCCACCTCCGATCCGCTCAATCTGTATCCGCTCGACGAAGCCGCCGCCGCATTGGGATGCCCAATCGTGCCGGTGCTCGCGACCCGCGAGGCCATCGCCAAGCGAATCAAGACCCACCTGGGCGTCGGCAGTGAGACGATCGAAGGGCTCCTGGCGCAGCAAGAAGAGGAAGAGATTGAACTGGTCGACGGCCTGCAGGTCGACGACGGCGAGATCGCCGCCGAAGTGCAGGAAGCCTCCGTCGTCCACCTGGTGAACGAAATTCTCGTCGAGGCCATCGACTCGCGGGCCAGCGACGTTCACATCGAATCGCAGCCCTCGGGCGTGAAAATTCGCTACCGCATCGACGGCCTGCTGCAGCCCCAACCGACCCCGCCGGAGATCAACCGGTTTCAAGCCGCGATTATCAGCCGGCTGAAGATCATGGCTCGCCTCAACATCGCTGAAAAGCGATTGCCGCAGGACGGCCGCATTAAGCTCAAGGTCCACGGCCGCGAGGTCGACGTCCGCGTCTCGGTGATCCCCATGCTCCACGGCGAGGGAATCGTCATGCGGCTGCTCGACAAAGGCCGCATGCAGTTCTCGCTCGAAAAGCTCGGCATGGCGACCGCCCTGCGCGAGAAATTCGACCGCCTGATTCGCCTTCCCCACGGCATCATCCTCGTGACGGGCCCGACCGGCTCCGGAAAGACGACGACGCTCTACAGCGCGCTGCTCGATATCAAGAGCGAAGACACCAAGATCATCACGACGGAGGACCCGGTTGAATACCAGCTCGAAGGCATCAATCAGATCCAAGTCCATCCGAAAATCGGCCTGACGTTCGCCGCCTCATTGCGATCGATCCTGCGGCACGACCCCGACGTAGTGCTGGTGGGCGAAATCCGCGACTTTGAAACCGCCGAGAACGCCATTCAAGCCTCGCTCACCGGCCACCTGGTGTTCAGCACATTGCACACCAACGACGCTCCTAGCGCCTATACGCGGCTGGTGGATATGGGCATCGAACCGTTCCTCGTGGCCAGCACGATTGAAGCGGTCATGGCCAAGCGACTGGTCCGCACGCTATGCACCGAGTGCCGGGAGCCTTACAAGCCTGACCGCGACGAGCTGCCGGATGACTTTCCCTGGGACGACTATCGCGCGCGGCGCGAACCGCTCTTCCGTCCGGCCGGTTGTCGGCAATGCCGGCAGGCCGGGTATACAGGCCGTCAAGGTATTTTTGAGCTCTGCGAAACCACCGACGCGGTGCGGCAATTGGCGCACGACCGCTCCAGCAGTTGGGAAATCCGTAAAGCCGCGCTCGCCGACGGGATGCAAACCCTGCGACAGGATGCGTGGCTGAAAGTGCTCGAAGGAATGACCACGGTTGACGAAGTGGTGCGCGTTACTAAGGGCGACCGCATTTAAGCCGCAAACATATATTGACGACTGCGCCGCTATTGAACACTCACAGCCCCTGGGCTCTGCCCGGGAGTCGCGCTCCGAGATGACGAACTCGGCCCCTGCAAAAACGCGACCTCCGGCCAAATGCCAGGGCTGCAGTTGATAAACGACGCTGATTCGCTAGGCGACTCTCCAGAGACGCTTTCCTGGGCGGCGTGCCCACTCTGGCGAGGTCAGCCCGCGCGGCGGCTTCCGCCCAGTCGAGTTTCCTGGCGTTTACATTGAACTCGTTCGAGGTTTATACGTTTGAAGGCCGGCGAATCGCGCGAATAGACGGGAAAAGCGAAGGATCAGCCGGAACGGCTTTGTTTTTTGTAGGCACGGATCACTCCCGCCGTTCGGAAAAAATCGCCTGGCTGCCATCCCTTTTCGCGCTTATCCGCATGAATCGCGGGCACAAAACCGCAAACGTCAAACGCAACTCTGCATCGCGGACTAACGACATACAATGCCGGACTTCGCCTATGTAGCTCGAACGAGCGCGGGAGAGCGCGTCGAAGGCGTCCTTTCGGCCGGAACGCAGCGCGAAGCGCTGGCGGCTCTCTCCACTAAAGAGCTGTTTCCCCTCCAGGTGAAGGCTCTCGGCGGCGTCGTGCGCCAAGCGGGCGCTCTGAAGGTCCGGCCGCAGGCCATGTCGCAGTTCTATATCCAGCTTGCCGCACTGCTGCGCAGCGGCGTCCCGCTATTGCGCTCGCTGGAAGTGATCGAACGGCAATCGACCAATCCGTCGCTTAAAAAAATCGTCGACGATCTCCGCGGTCGAGTGACCGAAGGCGATTCGCTGGCCGACGCCATGGCTCGACACCCCCGCGCGTTCACCGAGTTGTCGCGCAGCATCGTCCGCGCCGGCGGCGAAGGCGGCTTCCTGGAAGAAGCGCTGGAGCGAGTGGCCAAGTTCACCGATCAGCAGGCCGAGCTGAAGAGCCGCGTGTTGGGCGCCTTGGCCTATCCGATCTTTCTGGCGGTGTTCGGCGTCACGATCGTCACGGTATTGATCATCTTCTTCGTGCCCAAGTTCGAAGACTTGTTCGCACGTCTGCGAGCCCGGGGCGAGCTGCCGGTGGTGACTGATTGGCTGCTGTGGGTTAGCGATAGCATTCACAGCTACGGACTGCTGATCGCCGCGGCGATCGCCGGGATCGTGCTACTTGCCAGGCAAAAGCTTCAGACGGAGGAAGGACGCTGGTGGCTCGATCGCTGGCGACTTAAGTTGCCCCAAGCGGGGCTCATCTATCGCAATCTGGCCGTCTCGCGGTTCTGCCGCGTGCTCGGCACCCTGCTGGCCGGCGGCGTGCCGATCGTGCGCTCGCTGAAGATCAGCTCCGATTCCACCGGCAATCGAGTCCTGTCGGCCGCCGTCAACGAGGCCGCCGAAAACATCACCGCCGGCCAATCGCTGGCCGGGCCCCTGGCGGCCAGCGGTCACTTTCCGCCCAACGTCGTCGAAATGGTCGCCGTGGCCGAGCAGTCCAATACGCTGGAAACCGTACTGACGAATATCGCCGACGCGTTAGAAAAGGAAACCTGGAGAAGGCTCGACCTGTTCGTGCGACTGCTCGAGCCGGTGATGTTGTTGCTTTTGGCCTCGGCAGTACTGGTAATTGTAGTCGCGCTGATGCTGCCTATGCTAAAATCGGCGATGGCTATGTAAGTGCCGTCTCTGGGAATCCAACTTCGATTCACGTTCGATACCATCCGATCCAGCACCTTGCCAGTAATACCTTGATTCGACGAGCGAAAGCTCGAGCCGCGGCGCCGCCGGCGCCAGGCTTCCGAACCCCGCTGGTAAACCCGCCGCCTGTCTCGCACGGCCACATTCCGACTCGCCGTCAGACGGCCCGACCTCCCGCCCTGCCATCCATCCCCAAGAAAAGGAGCTCGCAATGAAGCGCTCTGATTTCCCCGTTGCTCGGCGCGCGCAGTCCGCTCGCGCCGGCTTTACGTTGATCGAAGTGCTCCTGGTTCTGATTATCCTGGTGATCATCGGCTCGCTCGCAGCCAACGTCTTTACCGGAACGCAAGACAAGGCCAGCATTAGCGCCGCTAAGGCCAACGTCGACCTGGTCCGCGGAGCCCTCGATCGATACCGCCTCGACTTCAACAAGTACCCGACCAAGCTTACCGACCTGTGGGAGAAGCCGAGCGATACGGCTGAGGCTGAAAAGTGGGGCAGTGAGTACCTCGAAAAGCTGAAGCCGGATCCCTGGGGCAACGAGTATCAATATGCCAACCCCGGCGAGCACAACGCCGAAAAATACGATTTCTGGTCGAACGGTCCCGACGGCCAAAGCGGCACGGACGACGATATCGGCAATTGGGAATAACGGCATGCCGCGCCAGAGGTGGACTGCCGCGTCGGTTCTGCAGCCAGGCCCGCGGCTCAGGGGAAGCGCCCGGCAGTCGGAGCGCCGCTGCGCGGCGCCTGCCTCGACCCGACGTTGCCATCGCCCGCGACCTGCGCTGACGCTGATCGAACTGCTGCTGGTGATCAGCCTGCTGGTAGTCATGGGCAGCATGACCGTGCCTGTCTTCACCGGAAGTTTCTCGCACATTCGCCTGCGTCTCGCCGGCGACCAGATCGTCAGCAGTTGGTCACAAGCGCGCCGACTGGCGATTGAGACCGGCACGGTGCACCAATTCCGCTTTACGCCGGAGACGGGCGAATATCGGATTGAGCCCTGGCTCGGCGATCAGGAGCAGTCAGAGCAAGCAGCCGGCCGCATGGACGATTCAGTAGCGTCCGCGCCCGAAAGCGACGACGCCCTCCAGCAGGGGACGGGCGATTCGCCTGAACAGCCGGAAGCGCCGAACGAACGCGAAGAAGCTATTTCGCTGCCCGCCGACATCGTCTTCCACGCCGGAGAGCTAGCAGTCGAACAACCCCTCGCCCACGAGCGCAGCGTCGACTCGCTGGTCGCGCGCGAAGAAGAGCAGTCCACGCCGATATTGTTCTTCCCCGACGGCGCGACTTCAGACGCCTCGGTCGTGCTTGCCAACGACCGGCGTCAGTACGTGCGCGTGGCCCTGCGGAGCCTCACCGGCATGGGCCGAGCCTCCCAGATCATGTCCGACGATGAACTGCGTCGGTCCGATGCACGCCATCGCTGACTAGTCCATCGCGCTGCCGTATGTCTGCCAACCATCTCCAGTTCGGCAACCCCCCGCCAGTGCCGCCGCGGCGCTGGGCGCGCCGGCGCATGGGCGGGCAGCCTCGCCACGGGCGGGCCTTCACCTTAATCGAGGTCATTCTGGCCCTAGTCGTCCTCGGCGCCGCACTGGCGATCTTCGGCGAAGTGATTCACCTCGCTGATCGGAATGCCGTCGACGCCCGGGCCGAGACCCAGGCTCAACTGCTCGCCAATTCGTTGATGGACGAGATCCTTGCCGGCGTCGTCGCCGATACGCCGGTAACCCGTCAGACGCTCGATGTGCCCGACGATCCGCCTTGGCTGTATAGCGTCGCTATTGGAACCAGCGACATTGCCGGCGTAGCGCCGCTGGAGGTGATTGTCGAACAAGATCTGGAACCACAATTCGGCCCCGTCAAGTTTCGCCTGGTTCGCTGGGTGTCGACCGTCGCCGAATCGAGCGAGCCAGGCGACGCCGGCGATCAGGCGCCTAGTGCTGCCCCAGCCGGCCCGTCGAGCGGCGCCGGCGCCGCGGGCGCTGCCGGGCCGGCAGGAGCGGCGCCGTGAATCGGATGGCTGCTGTCGACGAAACGTTCCTGGTCGCTGGCGATCAAAGCCAGACGGCGCCCGTGCGGCCTCCAGCGCCTGCCAATCCGGGCGACTTTGCTCGCCCCCGCACTTCGCTTGGGCGCCCCAGGGCATTTACGCTGATAGAAGTCGTGCTGGCCGTAGCGCTCTCGACAGTCGTCATATATCTGCTGACCACGGCCGTCCAGCTTTACCTCCTGCGAGTCGATTCGGGCCGCAGTCGCGTCGAGTCGGCTCAATTGGCCCGCACGCTGCTCGATCGAATCGCCGCGGATCTGGCGGCCACCCGAATTACCGCGCAATTGCCGGCCGCCGCCGCGCAGACCCCCTCGACGACCAGTCAGCCGCCGGCGGGCCCGTCCGTTGCGGCCCCCGGCG
>JADLBW010000280.1 GCA_020847515.1 Pirellulales bacterium
ATCGATTCGAGCAGTCGGGCGAGCTGAACGGCATGACCCGGGTTCGCGGTTTCACGCAGGACGACGCGCACATTTTCTGCACCGAGGAGCAGGTGGCCGACGAGTTCCGCGGGTGCCTGGAGATGACCCAGTCGGTGCTGGCGGCGCTGGGCATGAACAACTATCGGGTGCGGCTGGGCTTCCGCGATCCGTCGAGCGACAAATACGTCGGCGGGGCCGAGGTGTGGGACCGGGCCGAGGCGGCACTGAAAGCGGTTTGCGAGTCGATGAACCTGCCGGACATGTCGGTCGAGCCGGGCGAGGCGGCGTTTTACGGGCCGAAGGCCGACTTTGTGGTGACCGACTGCATTGGCCGCGAGTGGCAACTGGGGACGGTGCAGCTCGATTACAACCTGCCAAGCGCCGAGCGGTTCGCGCTGGAGTATACGGGGGCGGATAACGCACCGCACCGCCCGGTGATGATCCACCGGGCGCCCCGGGGCTCGATGGAGCGGTTCGTGGGGGTGCTGATCGAGCACTTCGCCGGGGCGTTCCCGCTGTGGCTGGCGCCCGAGCAGGCCCGCGTGCTTACGGTGAGCGAGAAGAGCGAGGCGTACGGCCGGCAGGTAGAAGAGCGGCTGCGGGCGGCGGGGTTCCGCGTAAGCGGCGATTACCGCGGCAGCAAGCTGGGGGCGAAGATCCGCGAAGGGCAGCTCGCGCTCGTGCCGTACATGCTGGTGGTGGGCGAGAAGGATGCGGCCGAGGGGACCGTCACAGTGCGAGACCGGATCGAAGGGGACATCGGCGCCATGCCGCTGGGGGCCGCGATTGCCAAGCTGGAGGCGGAGGCGGCGGCCAAGACGGTGCGGCAGGTGGCGGAGGCGGCCAAGCCGCAAGCGGCGATGGAGCGGGAGGCGAGGAATGAGTATTAGGGAAGGGGGAAGTCAGACGGGGGGACGGCCGCGGGTTTGTTTCCCTGGGGGCGGCGGCTGAAAAGTGGAGTTTGCGATTGCGAACAGGGCGTATTCTGCGGATATTTGACGATCCTGGCGGTCGTGCACAATATTTTGGGTGGTTGCCGGCCGGCGGCTAGCGGCCGGCTCTGGGCCGCGATGCATATTTGACTTGTTTCCCGAGGTAACTGCTGACAGTCGGCTGATCGCTGACAGCTAGCAGCTCTGCTCCCCCCCTGTCCCCCTAGGAGATGCCAGCCATCGAACGCAAGCAGCAGCAACGGATCAACGAGCAGATCCGGATTTCGCCGATCCGGGTGATCGGCGCCGACGGTTCCCAATTAGGAGTCATCACGCGGGACGAAGCGCTCGAACAAGCCCGCGCGGCCGGGCTCGATCTTGTCGAAGTGGCGCCGCTGGAGAAGCCGCCCGTTTGCCGGATCATGGACTTCGGCAAGTTCAAGTACCAGCAGAAGAAGCGGCAGCACAAAGGGCACACCCATCACAGCAAGAACAAGGAAATTCGGCTGCGACCGAAGATCGGCGAGCACGATTTTCTGACCAAGGCCGGGCACGCGCGCAAGTGGCTTGGCGAGCGCGACAAGGTGGTCTGCTCGGTCATCTTCCGGGGCCGCGAGAACGCGCACGTGGACGAAGGGTTTAAGCTCGTGCAGCGACTGACGGAGAACCTCTCCGACGTCGCCAAGGTGGAGCAGAACCCGCAGATGCTAGGGCGGCGGATTGTGGTTATCTATGCGCCGAAGTAACGGCGGCGGCGGGTCGCAGTTTGGCGCGTTGCAAGGGCAAACGACCAAGGAAACTCGCGCCCGGGAGGTCTCGCGCCCAGGCGCTCAGGCGCGAAGAAGTTAACCGCCAGCGGGAAGGGGGAGAGAACGCTTATTGGCGCTGATCTTCACTGCTGAAGAGCGTCGAGCTGGGATTGGATTGGCGTAAATCAGCGATCTTCAGCGTTCCCTCCGCCCTGTACCCGCTCGCTCCGCTTCGCGAATTTTGCGCCCCTCTTCGGTGATTTACTGCATCGTGTCATCGCCCGCGAACATGCCGATTGGAGTACGCCAGGTTTTCTCTGGCGGAGAGCTGTTTCCGGGATGAGCAGCGAGCCGTTCAACTTCGCGTTCTAACGCCGCTACGCGCTGTTCGAGAGTCGGTTGTGCCATGGCCTACGCCCACTGTGGATTCGAGTGGTCATAAGAATTTTCGCCGCGTCGCCGATCGGACGTACGAAGCGACGCTGATAAACAGCAAGCGGGCGGCCTTCCTGGTCGACGGAAGGCCGCCCATGCCCTGGGCCGAATCGGCCGCTATTTCTTCCGCGTGACGGTCATCTTCATGAAGGACTGCCACTTGCCGTCGTCGTCTTGGGCGTAGGAGGTGAGCGTGCGGGTATCGTCGTCATGGAACTCGACGACGTCGCGCATCTTGGCCATCTGGCCCCCTTTCATGGGGCAGGGGCCTTCGCTGTTGAGGATTAGCTTCTTGCCCGACTCGTCCACGTCGCCCTCGTACTTCCAGAGGTGGCTGCCCATCGAGTCGATCCACGTGCCGATGTACTTTTCGCTCTGCGGGTCGTAGCCGACGGTCATGATGCCGTGCATTTGCTGATCGCCGAGGTCGCACTTCAGGTCGGCGACAATCCAGAAGCCGCCCAGGCTTTTAACGCTTTCCGTGCCTTCAACCGTCATCGGATCCTGGCCCGGCAGGGTGATCTCGGTTTTGGTGTTCCACTGGCCGACGAACTTCTGGAGCCACTGGTGCTCTTTCTGCGGGGCAGGCATCTCGGGCACTTCGACCGAATCGGCCGCCAATGCGACTGCGGCGGACAACAGCACAATGACGCTGGCGAGAAGAGGCTTTTTCATAACGGACTCCGAGCTTGGGATGGGAGATGGGAGTTGTGGGATTGATGA
>JADLBW010000281.1 GCA_020847515.1 Pirellulales bacterium
ACCGGTAGCGCCGCTGTTCGATGAGATTGTCGTCATCGACACCGGCTCGCGCGATGCCACAAAACAGGTCGCTGCGCGGTTTACCTCCCAAGTATTTGATTTTCCCTGGTGCGATGATTTTTCGGCGGCCCGCAATGAGAGTCTCCGCCGGGCGAGCGGCGACTGGGCCTTTTGGCTCGATGCCGATGACCGCCTCGCGCCGGACGAATGTCGGCGACTGGGCGAATTGTTCGCCTTGCTCACCGATCGGCCGGCCGCGTACCTGATGGAAACGCATTGTACGCCTCGGTACGAATGCGAATCGGCGTGTGTGATCAGCCATGTGCGGCTGTTCCGACGGCATCCGGACGTTCGCTTTCGGGGCCGCGTGCATGAGCAGGTCGCGCCGTCGCTCACCGCGCTTGGATACGAGTTGCTATCCAGCGACGTGAAGGTGCAGCACACCGGCTATTGCGACGCGGCCACCCACCAGCGGAAGCTGCATCGCGATTTGCGACTTCTTCGTATGGATTACGCGATCGATCCGGATGACAGCAGCACGCTCGTTCACCTCGGCATGACGTGCCTGCACCTGGGTAAGCTCGACGAGGCCCAGCGCTACTTGCAGCGGGTCGTCAGCAGCGGCCAGAGGCCGCACGATTATTTGCGGCAGGTTTACGCCGCGCTGGCCAAGATATCGCTGCATGCGGGGCGGCCTGCCGAAGCCCTGGCGACGATCGACCAGGCCCTGCGAATGCTCCCGGACGCCGAATATCTGCTCCTCTTGCGGGCCGATTGTTTGTACGAGCTCGATCGTTACGACGAAGCCCACCAGACGCTACTTCAAATTATCCGCTCCGGCCAGCAATGGCACTATCGGGGCGGCGTTCCGGCAGAGATCAAGGAGAAACTGGCCCCGCGCCGTCTGGCCGACGTGTTGCGCCTCAAAGGCCGTCACGAACTGGCCGAGGCGCAGCTACGGGCTTTGCTCGAGCGGTTCCCGGACGACACCCTCTCCTGGTATCTGCTCGGGCGGGTCTATACCGAAGGGACAAACTGGCCGCGGGTCGAAATCATCGCTGAGCGCTTGCTGGCTTGTCCCCAAGGCGAAGCGTTTGGCGCCATCCTCCTCGCCGTTCGATATTTGGCGAATTGCCAATTTTCAAAAGCCGAAGCGCTGGTCGATCGGGCCGTCGCCTGCGCGCCGCAATTGCCTTTGGCGCGAGTCATGCGGCTCGAACTGCTGCTTCGTATCGGCGCGCCCGCGGCAGCCCAGATGCAAGCGTGTCACGATCTTTTGCGCTTGCAGCCAGGAAACGCCGACGCCCGCCAGCTTTTGAACCGCCTGGAAGAGATTTCCGCCAGACAGGTACGGCTGGGTCCCGCCATGACGACACCCCCCGTCGCCGCGTCGGGAGTTGCGAGCAGCCTGGTTTAGCGTTTGGCGAGGCGGCTCGATTTCGGTATCGGCTTTGCAGGCAAAAGTCGCCGCACCACGGAGGTTTTGCAGCGATGGCCGGCCGAATCGAAGACTACGCCTTGATTGGCGACCTGGAAACCGCGGCCCTCGTCGGCCGCGATGGCTCTATTGATTGGCTCTGCTTGCCGCGGTTCGATTCGGGGGCTTGCTTCGCGGCTCTGCTCGGCACGGAAGACAACGGTCGGTGGATCATTTCACCAAAGGCCGCGGGCTGTCGCGTGACGCGACGTTATCGACCCGAAACCCTGATTCTGGAAACCGATTTTCAAACGCCCGAGGGATCGATCCGACTGATCGATTTCATGCCGCCGCGAACCGTCGAGCCGGACCTGATGCGATTGGTCGTCGGGCTCAAGGGGAGCGTGACCGTGCGGATGGAGTTGGTGATCCGCTTCGATTACGGCTCGATCGTCCCTTGGGTGCGCCGGACGGAAACCGGGATTCGCGCCATCGCGGGGCCGGATCTGGTCGATTTCTATTCGCGCGTGCCGCTCAAGGGCGAGAAACTACGGACGATCGCCGAATTCACCGTCAACGAAGGAGATCGCATCCCGTTTGTGCTGCAATGGCGGCCTTCACACGAGCCGGAGGGCTGTGTCGGCGATGTGGCGAGCGCCGACGATGCGGAGCGGCTGCTGGCGGATGGCGATTCTTTCTGGCACACCTGGTCGGACCACTGCACGTACGAGGGGCCCTATCGCGAGCAAGTGCTCCGCTCGTTGATCACGCTCAAGGCACTGACCTACGCGCCGACGGGCGGCGTGGTCGCCGCGCCGACGACCTCGCTCCCCGAGCAACTGGGCGGCGTGCGGAACTGGGACTATCGCTACTGCTGGGTCCGCGACGCCACGTTCACGCTCTACGCCCTCATCATGTGCGGCTTTTCGGAAGAGGCGATCGCCTGGCGAGAGTGGCTGTTGCGGGCCGTGGCCGGCTCGGCCTCGCAAATCAACATCATGTACGGCCTGGGCGGCGAGCGGCGGCTGACGGAGCTGGAGCTTCCCTGGCTCGCCGGCTACGAAAACTCGAAGCCCGTGCGAACCGGCAATGCCGCGCACCAGCAGCTTCAGCTCGACATCTTCGGCGAAATCATGGACGCCCTGCACGCCGCCCGGCGGCAAGGGGTCGATTGCGACGATAACTCCTGGCGGCTGGAAATCAACCTGATGGAGTACCTGGAGCAAATCTGGCGCAATCCCGACGAAGGGATCTGGGAAGTCCGCGGACCGCGGCGCAACTTCACCCATTCCAAGGTCATGGCCTGGGTCGCCGCCGATCGCATCGTGAAGGCGATCGAGCATTCCGGCCTGCCGGGCGATGTCGCTCGCTGGCGAAAAATGCGCGACGAAATTCATGCCGATGTCTGCCAGCACGGCTATAACGAGTCGCGGCGATCGTTCGTGCAGTATTACGGCGGCGACGAAACGGACGCCAGCCTGCTGATGCTGCCGCTGGTCGGCTTCATCGAGGCGGACGATCCGCGGATGAAGGGGACCATCGAGCACATCGAGCAAACGCTCATGGTTGACGGCCTGGTCCATCGTTATCAGACGCACGAATCGGTCGATGGTCTGCCGGCGGGCGAGGCGGCGTTTCTCCCCTGCACCTTCTGGCTGGCCGACAACTACTGGCTGCTCGGCCGCCACGATGAAGCGCGGAAGGTCTTCGAGCGGCTGCTGTCTTTGGCTAACGACGTCGGCCTCTTGGCCGAGGAATACAGCCCCCAGCACCAGCGGCTATTGGGCAATTTTCCGCAGGCCTTTACCCACGTCGCGCTGGTCAACTCGGCGCTCAATCTGTCGCAGCGCGATCAGCAGCCGGCCAAAGAACGCCAGCGGGCCTAACGGCGGCTGTTGCAAAAGCGACTCGTGGCCGACTCGTGGCCGACGCTGCCAGCGTCGGCGCTAAGAACTTGGCGGTGATGTGGACGCTGGCAGCGTCCGCCACGAGCGCATCCATCGGTATGACGTTTGCATCCCGCGTAGTCCGCCCCGCCATCGATGCGCGGGGCCGTTGTCCTGTGTCGCGCTCTGGCTGCTGAACCATTCATGGCTGCTACTGCTGCCCGAAGTGTTGCCGAAGCGAACGATTGCCGCCGCCGTTTGCCGGTCGGAGCGGAGGTGCAGCCGGGCGGTGGCGTTCACTTTCGCGTCTGGGCGCCGCGCTGCCGCGGCGTCCGCGTTCAGATCGCTCGCGGCAGTGGATCACAGCGCCAGATCGGCGAGCCGCTCACTCTCGAAGGCGAGGAAGGGGGCTATTTTGCGGCCCTGGTCGGTCAGGCCGCGGCCGGCGACCAATATTGGTATCACTTGGACGACGACGACGCGCGCGTGCCCGATCCGGCCTCGCGCTTTCAGCCGGAAGGGCCGCACGGGCCATCCGAAATCATCGACCCGGCGGCTTATGCCTGGCGCGATCGCGATTGGAACGGCCTGCGTCTGGCAGGACAAGTGATTTATGAAATGCATCTGGGCACGTTCACTCCCGAAGGGACGTGGGTGGCTGCCGCGCGGGAACTTGCAGAGCTCGCCCGCTGCGGCATCACACTGGTCGAAGTGATGCCGGTGGCGGCGTTCCCCGGCCGCTTCAACTGGGGCTACGACGGCGTCGATCTATATGCGCCGACGCAGATCTATGGACATCCGGATGACCTGCGGCGCTTCGTCGATGCGGCTCACGAACTGCACCTGGGGGTGATTCTGGACGTGGTCTATAACCACGTCGGCCCGGACGGAAACTACCTCAAGCGCTTTGCGGAAGAGTACTTCACCGATCGTCATGTCACCGACTGGGGCGCGGCGCTGAACTACGACGGGCCCGGCTGCGAAGGGGTTCGGGAGTTTTTCGTTCACAACGCCGGTTATTGGATCGATGAGTTTCATCTCGACGGCCTGCGGCTCGACGCCACACAGAACATTTACGACGAGTCGGACGATCACCTCATCGCCGCGCTGACGCGCCATTGCCGCCAGAAAGCCGGCAGTCGCCAGATCGTGATCATCGCCGAGAACGAGTCGCAGCAAGCGAAGTTCGCCCGCCCGCCGAGCGCAGGGGGCTACGGCATCGACGGCCTTTGGAACGACGACTTCCATCATGCGGCGCACGTCGCCCTCACGGGCCATAACGAAGCGTACTACAGCGATTATCGCGGCGTCGCCAGCGAGCTGTTGAGCGCCGCGAAGTTCGGCTACCTCTCTCAAGGACAGTGGAGCCAGTGGCAAGAGAAGCGTCGCGGCACGCCCTCTGGCGACCTGCCCCCCTGGGCATTCATTACATTTCTCGAGAACCACGACCAGGTTTCTAATTCGCTGCGCGGAGAGCGGACGCACGAAATCTCACATCCCGGCCGCTACCGTGCATTGACCACGCTGTTGCTGCTGGGGCCGGGCACGCCGATGCTCTTTCAGGGGCAAGAGTTCGGGGCCACCACGCCGTTTTTGTTCTTCGCCGATCATCGTCCCGAGCTCGCCTGGCTGGTCTGGCAAGGGCGGCGCGAATTTCTCACGCAGTTTCCGAGCCTGGCGGCCGAAGCCTCGCAAGCGGCTATCGACAA
This sequence comes from Pirellulales bacterium, assembly GCA_020847515.1. Taxonomy (GTDB): domain Bacteria; phylum Planctomycetota; class Planctomycetia; order Pirellulales; family Lacipirellulaceae; genus Lacipirellula. The sequence goes on from JADLBW010000281.1 coordinate 5,013, forward strand.
TCCAGCGGATGATGCGACGTTCGCCCGCTCGCGCTTGAATCTGGGCGAGCGCGAAACGAACCGGGCGGCGTACCGGCTGCATCAAGACCTGCTCCGCCTGCGACGCGAAGAGCCGGTGCTCCGGCCGCGCGACACATGGCCGCATAACAGGCGCTGGATCGACGGTGCCATGCTCACCGAAAATGCGTTTGTGCTGCGCTATTTTTCCGACGGCGATTCGGGCAACGAGTCGGACACTCGACTGCTGATCGTCAACCTGGGGCCGGATGTCCTATATAGTCC
>JADLBW010000282.1 GCA_020847515.1 Pirellulales bacterium
CAAGCACCAAGGACCGAGGATCAATGATCAAGCACCGAGGATCAATGATCAAGCGCCAATGGCCAATTGCGTCACCCGCGTGTCGCTAGCGATCGAAGCCCATGCGCAGCCAGCGGCCGGTATGGCTTGTCTCGCAGGCAGCCACCTCTTCGGGCGGGCCGGCCGCGACGATCTCGCCGCCGCCGTCGCCGCCTTCGGGGCCCATGTCGATTACCCAATCGGCCGAGCGGATGACGTCCAGGTTGTGTTCGATAACCAGCACGGTGTGTCCCAGCTCGACCAACTGCTGCAGCACCTTCAGCAGCCGCCCGATGTCGTCGGTATGCAGTCCGGTGGTCGGTTCGTCGAGGATATAGAGCGTCGCGCCGCTGGAGGGTCGGCCAAGTTCGGCGGCGAGTTTGATGCGCTGCGCTTCGCCGCCGGAGAGGGTCGTGCTCCGTTGGCCTAGCGTCAGGTAGCCGAGCCCCACGTCCCGGAGGCTCGCCAGCATGCGATGGATAGGCGGGTGGTTCTCGAAGAACTCGCCCGCCTCGTCGATGTTCATGGCCAGCACGTCGGCGATCGACTTGTCGCGGTAGCGCACGGCGAGCGTCTGCCGGTTGAACTGCCTGCCGTGACAGACCGGACAGGCGACGAACAAATCGGGCAGGAACCGCATCTCGATCCGCTCGACCCCCTGGCCCTGGCAATGCTCGCAGCGGCCCCCCTTGGCGTTGAAGCTGAACCGGCCGCTCTTGTAGCCGTGCTGCTTGGCGTGCTTCGTGCCGGCGAAGACGCGGCGGATCTCGTCCCACATGCCGGTGAACGTCGCCGGGTTCGATCGCGGGGTGCGGCCGATGGGCGCTTGATCGACGTGGATCAGTCGTTCGAGTTTTGCGGCGCCGCGCAGTGCGCGATAGGGCCCTTGCCTGGCGGCGGCGCCGTTGAGCTTACGGGCCAGCGCCGCGGCGAGCGTCTCGATGACCAGCGAGCTTTTGCCCGAGCCGCTCACGCCGGTGATGCAGGTGAACAATCCCAAGGGGAGGTTCAGGTCGACGCCTTTAAGGTTGTGGAGCGTCGCGCCCTCCAGTTCCAGCGTGCGGGTCTTGGCGGGTTTGCGCCGCTGGGGGGGCGGTTCGATGCGGAGCCGTCCCGACAGATAGCCGCCGGTGATTGAGCGCCGATCCGCCGCCACTTCCGCTGGGGTTCCTTCCGCGACGATCTGTCCGCCGCGCTGGCCGGCCCCGGGGCCGATGTCGATCAGCCAGTCGGCGGCCCGCATCACCGTCTCGTCGTGCTCGACGACCAGCACCGTGTTCCGCTGCTGCTGCAGCCGGCGGAGCGACTCGATCAGTCGCGCGTTGTCGCGCGGATGCAGACCGATCGACGGCTCGTCGAGGATGTACAGCACCCCGGCCAGCCCCGAGCCGATGCTGGTCGCCAGCCGCACGCGCTGCATTTCGCCGCCGCTGAGGGCGTCGGCGCCCCGATCGAGCGCGAGGTAATCGAGCCCGACTTCCAGCAGGAACTCCAGTCGCCGGATGATCTCCGCGGTGAGCGGCTCGCCCACCGGTTGCATCGTGGGGGTGAAGGCGAGGCCCTTGAAATACGCCCAGGCGCGATCGATCGGCAGGGCCGTGATTTCGTGAATCGCCAGGCCGCCCAGGCGCACCGCGCGGGCCTCAGGGCGCAGCCGCGAGCCGCCGCACTCGCGGCACCGAATCGGCCCGCGAAACTCCGCCAGCCGGGCGTGCGCCGCGTCGGTGCTCGCGGCGGCGTAGTCCATTTCCAAGTGAGTCAGCACGCCGGGGCTCTTGCCGTCGCCATACAGCAGTTGCTCGCGGGCCTGGGCAGGCCACTGGCCGATCGGGGCGTCGGCGTTCACCGTGGCGGAAGGTTCTAACGAATCGAGCAGTTGTTGCAGCCGCTGGCGTGCAGAGCCGTTGGCTCCGCGCCAGGGCGCCACGGCCCCGGCGCTGAGCGACAGGCCCTCGTCGGGCAAAACCAGTTCCGGGGCGAAGCCCTCTCGCGTCCCGAGTCCCTCGCACGCCGGACAGGCGCCGTAGGGACTGTTGAAGCTGAAGGTTCGCGGTTCGATTTCCGCCAGATTTGTCCTGCAATCGGGGCAGGCGTAGCGGGTGCTGAAGACCCGCTCGATCCAGCCGTTTTCGGGCGTGGACGGGGTCGGGACGCTTTTGCCGCTGGAGACCCCCGAAGCAAGCGGAGCCGCCAGCGGCGAAAGAGTCCCGACCCCATTGCCGCCGCCAATAGCTTCGGCTTTAGCCTCTGGCGTGAGAATCGCCGCCCGCAGGGCGCCGTCCCCGTGCTTCAGCGCCAGCCGAACCGATTCGGCCAGGCGGTTCTCGATCCCCGCTCGCACGATGACGCGGTCGACCACCGCGTCGATGTCGTGGCGCTGCTGGGCCTTCAAGGGCGGCAGGTCGTCGAGCTCGTAGGTCAGGCCGTCGACGCGGACGCGGACGAAACCCTCCTTGCGAATCCGCTCCATGACGTCCGCGTGCTTGCCCTTACGGCCGCGGACCATCGGCGCCAGGATCATCACCTTCGATTGCTCGGGCAGCGCGAGAATGGCCTGCTGGATTTCGGCGGGCGTCTGCTGCGAGATGAGCGTGCCGCACGCGGGACACGCGGCCTCGCCCGTGCGGGCCATGAGCACCCGCAGGAAGTCGTAGATCTCGGTGACGGTCGCCACCGTGCTGCGCGGATTGTTTATGACCGCCCGCTGGTCCAGCGCGATCGTGGGCTGCAGCCCCTCGATGAGATCGACGTCGGGCCGCTCCATCTGGTCGAAGAACTGCCGGGCGTAGGTCGAGAGGCTTTCGATGTACTGCCGCTGCCCCTCGGCCAGCAGCGTATCGAACGCCAGCGAGCTCTTGCCCGAGCCGCTCAGGCCCGTCATCACCACCAGCCGCCAGTGGGGGATGTCGAGGTCGACGCTGCGCAAATTGTGCGTGCGGGCCCCCCGGATGCGGATGACGTCGCCCGGAGGGGCGTCCGGCGGCAAGGGAGGGTCGATCGACATGCGGCTAGCCGAGGGTGTTAGCGGGCATCGCCCGCGTTGCCGCGGTTCGTACTGGCCCGGCAGCGGCCCACTGCGGTTCAGCGAGCAAGGTCCAAACCCGCCACCCTAACACCCTCGGTGAAGGGGAGCAACCGCCGGCGAGCTGCGGCTCGCCGGTAGGTCGGCCCGGGAAGGCGGGGCGGATGTTGTTGCGCGGGGCACGGCATTTCGCGGGAGCGAGATGGCTACATAGTGACGGCGCACACGGGAACTGGCTGGCATGCGGCGTGGCGAGGGGGCTATTGTCGCGTCGGGGGCGCTGGTGCGATTTTTGGCGACAGAATTATAAGTCCTTGCGTAGTTACGTCTTAGGTTGTTCGGGCGGGGCGGCTTGGCGGCGCGGCGGCGACAGAATTGCCGCGCCGCCGCTCGGCCGACGACTCCGCGCAGCCGGTGCGGGCGGCCTGCGAAGGGACAGGGGCAGAGTCGCTTGCCCCGTAGGGCGGGCGCGCACGCTGAGCGCAGAGTCGTGGGCGGCACGGCGCAGAAGGCGGGATGCCAAAGAGCGTAAAGTGGCGGCGGCTGCTCGATCCTAGGGGCGGGCGCGGCCAAAAACCATAGAAAAACGGCGGTTGTGCTCTGAAGGCATCAAGATGGCGGGCGCAGGGTCACAGAGGTGCAGCACGACGTGCGGCGAGGGACCGGGCATATCGGGCGGGCGCATTTGCCGGCCCTCTCCGCGAGCACCCGCGACGCGGAGGGGGCCGGAGGTCTTGCGATTGAAGCGGCAGGGCCTTGAGTCGCGCTGCGGCTGCGGCGCCGCCGCGCGGCGGCGGTTCAGAACAAGAGCATCGCGGCCAGCGGGCCTGCGAGGCCGGCCCCGACGAGCCACTTGCCGCGACCGGCCAGTCCGTGGCGACCGCGGGCGATGAACAGCCCCGTCAGGGCGATGACGATCAGCCCGACGGCGAACAGGTCGGAAAAGGCCTTCCACCACTTCGCCGGGTTGAGGTGGAGCGAGTTCGCCTGGTAGAGCAGGGGCCGCCGATGAATCGATTCGAAGTCGCCCTGGCCGTCGCTCAGGCGGGCCACGATGGAGCCGTCCTTGAGATAGATCTTGACGCGGCTGGAGGAGGGGAAGTCGAAGCCGCGGAGGTTGTCGGCCTCGCCGAGCGACTGGAGGGCGGCGAGGATCCCCTGCCGGGTCACCTGGGAGGGATCGTCCGGCAAGTCGAGCGTTACTGAGCGGCGCTCGATGACGAAGCTGGGGTTCCAGTCGTCGACGTGGTTCACGGCGAGCCCCGAGAACGCATAAATCAGCAGGGCGCCGGTGAAGAAGTATCCCAGATCGCGATGGAGGGCCAGCAGCCAGGGGCGCCACTTCATGGTCGTCGCTCCGCGGATGCCGGGCCGAGGGCGGGGGGCTTGGTCATCGCCTGGCGGGTCGCTTGGACGATCCAATCGTTCAGCTTGGGGTCGGGCAGAATCGCGTCGGGGACATAGGCGACGCGGTCGCCGGCGGCGAGCTCTTCAATCGCCTTGCCAATGAGCTGGTCTTGAAACGCTTCGTCGCGCGCCACCAGAACGGGGATGACGACGGCTCGCTGGTGCTTGCTGAGCATGTCGCGGATGGCCTGCTTCGTCGGTTCGCGAGAGTACCGGACGATATGGCCGCACCAGCAATGGGTCGCCGCGGCGGCGGCGGTCTGCCGGCAGACGGTTTCATCGAGCTCGGCGAAGACCTGCTGCCATTGTTCGTCGTAGTCCTCGTCGCCGTAGGCCACCAGCACGACTGCTTCCTGGGCCGGGTCGCGGCTCAGGGCCTTGACGCGTCGGGGGACGTTCTGCTGGAGCAGCTCCGAGAAATCGAGCAGCGGCGTTATGGCGACCTCGGCGCGGGGCGTGTAGCGCTCGATTCGCTCGGCTTCGAGCGTGGCCAGGGAATGGGCGTCTTGCTTGGCGCCGATGATCGTGGGGATGTCGTCGAACGAGTGGGAGCTCACCGTCAACAACAGGGGCACGAGGATTACCCTGTCGTAGCCTTCCTGGTCGAACTGCTTGAGTTGGGTCGCAATCGACGGCTCGGCGTATTCCATGAAGGCCGACTTCACGCCGGCGACCTCGGGCAGGTTCGACAATCGCGGCGCCACGTCGTCGTGCAACTCCAGTAGCATCTCTCGCCAGGAGGCCGAGCGGGAACCGTGGCTGACCAGCAGGACGCCGGTTTTGAGCGACGGCTCGGGGGGACGCTGATCGCAGGCGGCAGCGGCCGAGGCTTCGGGGGGATCGGCAGGGTCGGAAGCGCCGGCGGAGAAGGTGCGGGCGGCGGTGATCCAGAGTCCGATCGGCAGGGCGACGATCAACAACAGCGCGAGGGAGCGGAACTGGGCGTTGGGGGAAGGCTGGTTCATGCGGGGAGCCGTTTTGGTAAGGCGAGTCGGATGTGGCGGAGTTTTGTAAGTGCCGCGGCATAGATAATAATGAGACTCAATATCAACAGTCTAGGGGGTATTTTCTGGAATCGGCGCAAGCTATGGTTGGCAAGCAAGTTAGTCGTCCGCGGGCGCCAGCCGAGGGCGGCGCCGCCTAGGGGCGTAGGGAGGCGTTCCCTTGGCGTTCGAGCCTTTTGAGCCGGGGCGTGTTCAACGCGGCCCGCGGCGACCCTGGGGGACCGCGTATGGAGGGGGCGCCGTCGAGCCGTGCACCGTCGAACGCCGCGGCCACAGGGCCTGGCGCCGATTTGTTGCCGCACACGCGGCCGCTGCGGTAAGCTCGGCGTGGGGGGAGGAAGGCCCCGAGGATGAGCGCGTATCGTTACGTGGTCTTTCCCCAGTATCGACAGCCGACGGTCGACGAGGCGCGGCAGCTCAAGGAGCTTGCGCCGGCGCTGGCGAACCAGTTCGCCTGGGGGACCTGCCGGCGGGACGGGCGGCTGGCGGTCGCCTTCGACGCGGGGGCGTTCGATCATCTGCGGGCGATCGACCTGGAGTTCGCGGCCCTGCTGCGCCGCTGGGAATCGCGGGGGTGCGAGCTGGTCGATCATCTGGCGTTCGTAAAGGACGCCGAGGCGCTGCGGCCGGTGGCGGCGGGGCAGCCGGCGGCGCATGCAAATGACGGCCGCGAGTCGGCGGCGAGGGCGCGGCGCGAGCAGTCGCTAGCCGCCAAACATCTGGCCGCCAAGGAAGTCGCGGGCCGATCGCTGCTGGCGGTGGAGCGGACGCTCGAGCGGTATAGGGCCCTGGAGCGGCTGGGGCCGACGCTGCTGTATCTGATGATGGGGGCGGCGGCTGCGGCGACGATCTTGGCGGGGCTGTACGTTCGCGGGCGGCTGCAAGCGTCGATCGAGGGGGGCCGGCAGCAGGCGATCGAGCGGGTGATCGGCGAAGGGGCGGTCGACGGGGGGCCCAGCGCGGGCCAAGGCCCCGCGGGTCCGTTGCGGGCCGCCGGCCGGGAGTAGGACGCTGCCGAGCGGGCCAGCGGTGAGGGCTCGGCGGGGACTGGGGCGCGGTGTATCGGCCGCGCAGGAATTAGTCGTTAGGCCGCGCCATGGGGGGCGCGCCGAAGGGGGTCGGGATGCTTTTGCGACTGGCGACGCTGCCCCCCAAGACAAGCCCCTCAGTCCCAAAAGAATCCCGACCCTGGGATGGGCATGCGGCTTGCGTTTTGCGCGGATGCCGCTGCGGCGGCCCGGCAGGGAAGGCTGGAACCGCCGTCGCGGCAGTTCCCTGGCATTGAATACACCATGATCCTGAATGCGCTGCGGAATAGAGCGCGACCGCCGTCGACCACATTCGATCCTGTGACGGGCGGCGGCAAAATTTGCATGCTTCACCAGGGCGCCGTAAGATGCGCCAATATCCGCCAAGCGGAACTGGCGGTTCTTTTCAGGCCTCGTGAACGGAGAGCGGCTAATGCGCAGGATTATTATGGGGTGCGCCGTCGCCATCTGCGCGGCGTGTTGCCAGCCGGTCGAAGCTGGCGGGTACCGCTTCACAAACGTTGCCGACAGCCAGGGGCTGTACTTTCACTTTGGCGAGCCGACGATCAACAATAACGGCATGGTGGCTTTCTGGGCGGCGCGCGACGACGGACCTACGGGCATCTATACGGGCCCTGACCCTGTTTCAGATGCTGTTGCCGATACGGCCGGCGCTTATCTAAGCTTCCGCATGAGACCCGCGATCAA